>DASZSK010000219.1:0-3268 GCA_035548735.1 Caulobacterales bacterium
GAGGCCGCTGACGAGCCCGCGCTGCGGGCCGCCGCCGAACGCGCGCAGGCGCGCGGCAAGCTGGCGCTGGCGCGGCTCGATTCCGCCGCGCCGCCCGTCGGTTTCAAAGCCGCGGCCAATCTCGCCAACTGGCTTGGGAACGAACAAACCCGCGCCTGGCGCGAAGTGCTCTCTGCTGTCGGCGCAGCGGCGAAGCCGCCTGCCAAGGGCGCGGCGAAGAGCGCGCCGTCAAAGCCCGCGCCGAGCGTCGCGCCCGCAGCCGAGGCCAAAAAAGGCGCCGGCGCCGGTCTGGGGATTTCCCTGCTCGTGTTGCTCGCCGCTGGCGGTGCGGCGGCCGCGCACTTCGTGTTGCACCTGTTCTGATCACCGCTGTCGGCGCTGACGGATCGCCCCATCCGTCGTCAGCGGCTGGAAATAGCCGGCGGGCGCCGCGTTCAGCTCCGCCCAGTCGATCTCTTCCTCGAGACGATGGTACGCCTCGTCGCTGATCTCGCCGCGTGAGCGCAGCTGCGCCAGCGTACGGCGCTGCGCGACGATAGCGCGAAGGCGCAATTCGTCTTCCTCAGTCGAGCCTTGCGGCGCTTCGACATCCTCGGCCACCGCCTGCGCCTCGATGTAACTCTTGCGCAAGCGCACGGCGGCGACGCTGGTTTCATCCGCAAGCACGTCGAGCGCCGTCTGCATCATGGCGACGCGCGCGTGCGACACTTCCTGATCCACCGCGTCATCGGGTTTGAACTTCAGCACGGCCAGCAGCGGCTTCAATGTCAGCCCCTGAAACACCAGCGTGCCGAGCACCACCATGAAGGCGGAGAGCACGATCACGTCGCGCCCGGGAAACCCGATCGGCAGCGCGAACGCCGTGGCCAGCGTCACCAAGCCCCGCATGCCGCACCATGAAACCAAGAGCCCGCTCTTCCATGTCGGCGGCGAAAGCCCCGGCGCGAGATCGACGCCGAAATACTTGTTCTTCACCCGCACGAACGTGTTGTAGACGCCGAGCACATAAATGATGCGCACCAGAACGACGGCGGCGAGCACGACCGCGCCGAAGATCAGCGCTTGCTCGCGCTCCGCTCCAGCCAGGCGATCGAGGATCGGGCGCACCTGCAGCCCCATGATCACGAACGCCAGCACGTTGAGCACGAACACCAGCGTCTCCCACACCGAGTAGGATGAGATGCGCACGCGCGCAGGCATCTGCGAGGGCGCGAGTTGGGCGATGGTCATGGCGAACACGACCATGGTGATGATCGCCGAAAGCCCGAGCCGGTCGGCCAAAATCCACATGCCGATGGTGCCGACGAGCCCGAGGATGGTGTTGCTGGCCGCATCCTGCACGCGCAGCGTCAGCAGCAGGAATACGCGCGCCAAAACGTATCCCACTGCCACGCTGCCGACCGCAGCGAGCGCAAACCACGGCGCGGCCTGCGCCCAGGCGACGCCGCCAACAGCGGCGGCGACCGCAAGGCGATAAATGATCAGCGCGGACGCGTCGTTCAGGAGGCTCTCGCCCTGCAACAGCACAAGCACGCGGCGCGGCAAGCTCAATTGGTTGAGCACGGCGGCGGCGGCGACGGCGTCGGGCGGCGCAACGATGGCGCCGAGCGCGATCGCGGCGGCGATCGGCAAACCGCCATAACGCCAGCCGATGAAGCCGACGACGGCCGTCGTCAGCGCCACCATGACGACGACCAGAGAGGCGAGCGGAATGACGTTGCGCTTCAGATCACGCGGCGAGGTGTCGAAAGCGGAATCGAATAGCGCCGGCCCGACGAACAGCGCGAGCGCCAGCTCCGGATCGATATTGATCGTCGGCCCGCCCGGCACGAAGGCGAGCCCCGCGCCCGCCAGCGCCAGCAACGATGGATAAGGCATCCCGATGCGGCGGGCGAAGCCTGTCAAAAGAACGGCGATCAACAGGAGGATCAGCGTCCATTCGAGCAGCAGCATCAGCCCGGTCGCCCGATGCGTTTAATCTCCCATTCGAGTTCGACGCCATGCTTCGCCTTCACCGCGGCGCGCACGTCCTCGCCCAGGCCCTCGATGTCCGCCGCTGTGGCCGCGCCCGTATTGATCAGGAAGTTCGCATGCTTCTCGCTGACCTGGGCGCCGCCCCTGCGCGCGCCGCGCATGCCGGCTTCGTCGACCAGCTTCCACGCCGAATGCGGCAGCGGATTCTTGAAGGTCGAGCCGCCCGTCTTCTCGCGGATCGGCTGCGACGCTTCGCGCTGCGCCGTGATTTCGGCCATGCGCGCCGTCACCTGTTCCGACGTTGACGCGACGCCCTGAAACGTCGCCTCGACCCACACAATCTCCTCCGCGATCGCGTTGTGACGATAGGTGAAGCCGAAGGCAGCGTTGTCAAAGGTGCGGCGCTCGCCGCTGCGATCATAACCCCAGGCGGAGACGAGCACGTCCTTGGTCTCCCGCCCGTAGCAGCCAGCGTTCATCGTTAGCGCGCCGCCGATCGTGCCAGGGATGCCGGCGAAGAATTCCAACCCGGCGATGCCGGCCTTCGCGGCGGCCTTCGCCACCATGGAATCGAGCGCGCCGGCGCCGGCGCGCACGGTGGCCGTCTGCGCATCCGTCTCGATCGCGGCGAATTGCCGGCCGGCGAGCCGCAGACTTATCCCCTCCACGCCGCCATCGCGTATGATGAGGTTCGAGCCAACGCCCAGCACGGTGAGCGGGACGTCCCTCGGCAAGGCGCGGAGAAACTGCGCAAGGTCTTCGTGGTCCGCCGGCAGGAACAGGACATCGGCCGGACCGCCCACCCGGAACCAGGTGAAGGGCGCCAAGCTTTCGCCACGCAGCAACTGGCCGCGCACAGAAGGGAGCGCCGGCAGGTTCATGCGTCACTCTTGCGTGAATGTGAGGCTGCTGACACCACTTTGATGAACCTCAATGCTACACTGAAGTTGTTGCTCATGGATGCTTCCAGGAGAAGTCCGCCATGCGTTTTAAGTTGTTTTTGATTTCGGCCGCCCTGCTCGCCAGCGCCTGTACGACGACGGCGCCCGGCGGCGCGACCGCCGCGGCCAGTCACGATTGCTTCCGCAATCAGGATATCCAAGGCTGGAGCGTGATCGACGATCACACCCTGAAAGTCACGGTCGGCGCGAGCCGCGAATATGCGCTGGCCACGCAACCGAGCGTCAGCGAACTGAACTTCCAGTTCGCCGTGGCCATCCGCAGCCGCGGTTCCGATTGGATTTGCGTCGGCCGCCACAATGACGTGCATATCGACATCCGCGATCCCATTCCA
>DASZSK010000220.1:0-12766 GCA_035548735.1 Caulobacterales bacterium
GCCGGGCTCGATTACTACAACCACAACCTCGACACCTCGCCGGAATATTATTCGACCGTCGTCAGCACGCGCACCTATCAGGATCGCCTCGACACGCTCGCGCACGTGCGCGATGTCGGCATGTCGACCTGCTGCGGCGGCATTGTCGGCATGGGCGAAACGCGCGCCGATCGCGCCGGCCTCCTGCATGCGCTGGCGACGCTGCCTGAGCACCCCACGTCGCTGCCGATCAATGCGCTCGTGCCGATCAAAGGCACGCCGCTCGGCGACAAGGTGCTCGACGAGAGCGCGGCGATCGACGGCCTGGAATTCGTGCGGACGATCGCGGTGGCTCGCATCGTCTGTCCGAAATCGGTGGTGCGCCTGTCCGCGGGGCGCGAGCACATGAGCCGGGAATTGCAGGCGCTCGCGTTTCTGGCCGGCGCCAATTCGATCTTCGTTGGCGACAAGCTCCTGACCACCGCCAATCCGGATCAGGATTCCGACGCAAAGCTGTTCGCGGACCTGGGGCTGAAGCCGATGGGCGCCCGCGCGACGAGCGTCGCCGCGGAGTAAGAGCGCAAGGCGTCAAGCAGCGCACTCGACCTTCTCCCCTTGTGGGAGAAGGTGGCGCGAGCGAAGCGAGCGACGGATGAGGGGTGCGCGCACGACAATTTTGAGGTTCGCGCCGCCACCCCTCACCCACGTTGAGTAAGCCAAAGCGTCTCGCTTTCGATCCCTCTCCCACAAGGGGAGAGGAGCAGGTTGAGCTTTCGATAGACAAGCGCTTTTCGCCGAGAGCGAGTATCAGCTCATGAAGAACAATTCGTCCGGTTCGACCACAAACTCTACCTCTGTCATTGTGCAAACCATGTTGCCCCCTGCGACAGGGCGCGCGCCCAAAATCGTCTGATCTCCAGCTTCCTCGGCTTGGATGACGACAATCGATGTTCTCTTGTGCGTTTCCTCATCGTGATGGATTGCGCAGATGGGCAGAGCGATCTGGTGCGGACGGCTTCCACTTGGAACGTAAAAGACTGCACGACCGAGCTTCACATCCATCTCGTTTGCGGCTCGCGCCGACGTCACTCGCACGCTGCGCCAATCTGCCTTCGTTAACGGTCCCCAGAGATCGTCCATGCTGGTCAAGCCCGCCATGCCCTTGTCAACGTCTGGTTTGGGCCAAAGGCGGCCCTACTCCTAAGCCACGCCAGCCTTCGTCCGCGTCGTCACTTTCAGCGTCAGCACAAACGTCGCGATCGCCGCGGCGACGAGGTTCCAGATCACGATCGACGGCGCGCCGCGCAGCACGCCATAGCCCATCCATAAAATATTGCCGCCGAGCACCATCGAATAGGTGAGCGCGGAGACGTCGCGCGCGCTCTTCTCGCGCCAGATCTTCACCGCCTGCGGCGCATAGGCGAACGAGCCGACAAAACCGGCGGCCAAGCCAAGCGCTTCGATGGAATCGGTTTGCATGCTTTCCCCTGATTTTGTCTGCGCCACCTCTACCCCGTGAGGGGGAGAGGTCGATTGCGAAGCAATCGGGTGAGGGGGCGCGCATCAGAAATGGACGCGCGTCTTGTCTGCGAGCCCCACCCTCATCCGGCCCTTCGGGCCACCTTCTCCCGCCCATGCGGGAGAAGGACGTGCTCAGCTCTCACTCCCCCTCGTGAAACTTGGCGGCGACCAAAGCTTCGATCGCGTCGAGCGCTTCGGCTTCAAGCGGGCCATCGGCCTCGACTTCGATCTCGCTGCCGCAGCCCGCGCCCAGCATCATCAGATCCATCAGCGAGCGCGCGTCGGCTTCTTCCTCCTCGCGCCGCACGACGATGCGGCAATCATAGGAAAGCGCCAGCTCCGCCAGCTTCCGCGAGGCGCGCGCGTGCAGTCCGCGCACATTGACGATCTGCATCGTGCGCTTCACCGACAAGCGGCTTGCTCCCTAACGATTAAGCGCCGCCGGCGAGTTCGACCGAAGCGACGCGGATATAATGCTTGCCGGCGTCCTGCGCGGCGCGCGCGGCGTCGGCGAGCTTCATTCTCTCGCGCACTTCGCCCAGCTTGATCAACATCGGCAAGTTCACGCCGGCGATCACTTCGATCTCGCCTTCGTGGATCACCGAGATGGCGAGGTTGGACGGCGTGCCGCCGAACATGTCTGTGAGGATGATGACGCCGGCGCCGCTATCGACGGCGTGCACCGCTTCCAGAATGTCGTGGCGCTTCTCTTCCATGTCGTCGTGCGGGCCGATGGCGACCGCACGCATCTGGCGCTGGGGACCCAGCACGTGCTCCGCCGCGGCGACAAATTCGTTCGCCAAGCGGCCGTGAGACACCACGACAACGCCGATCATGCTCCGCTCCCCGCCCCCGCCAGCCCGCATCGGGCCGGTTCGCCGCACGAACTCCTCGACTCGTACGGACGCCGGTTCCGTCTCATAGGGCCTGCGCTCGCGGACGCAAAATCAAACGCTTTTGTGAACCTGACGCTTCCCATAGAGGCGGCGCAGCATACGCTTTCGCGTTTGCGAGAAAAGCCAAACGTGCACGCCGGCGTCAACTTTCTCCAGCGGCGGGAGGCGGCTCAGGAGCGCGCGTGCGCCTGGGGCAACTCGACCACCAAGCGCGCACCGGCCGGCATTTCCGAGTTCTTTCCTAGGATATTCTCGGCGTGAATACGCCCGCCCAAGGCGCCGACGATCTGGCGCGCAATGGATAAGCCCAAGCCTGAATTGTTGCCGAACGCCGCGCCGCGCGGGCGTTGCGTATAGAAGCGACGGAAGATGGTTTCGAGATTGTCCGCCGGGATGCCCGGCCCCTGATCTTCAACCGTCGCGCGCACCATCGTTCCCTCGCGTCCGCGTACCGTCTCCACGGCGACTGTGACCACGCCGTCGGCGGGGCTGAACGAGCGCGCATTGTCGATCAGATTGCGGAACACCTGCCCGAGCGGCCCCTCCTGGCCCATGACAATGGCGTCGGCCGGCGCCGGCCCGCGGAACACGACCCGCACCTGCGCCGGCTCCTCGGGCGGCGGCGCATAAGCATGCACGATGTCGTTCAAGAAGCGCCCGAGATCGATCGGCGCGAAATCGCCGCGCGCCGTCTCGGCCTCGATGCGGCTGGCGCGGGCGATATCGGTGATCAGGCGGTCCAGGCGCTTCACGTCCTGCGCGACGATGCCCAGAAGTTCGGTCTGCCGGTCAGGGTTCGATACCGCGCGCGCGGTGTCGACGGCCGAGCGGATCGAGGCGAGCGGGTTCTTGATCTCGTGGCTGACATCGGCGGCGAACCGCTCATTGGCGTCGATGCGGTCGGCCAGGGCGTCGGTCATGTTCTCAAGAGAGTGGCCGAGCGCGCCGATCTCGTCCTTGCGCCTGGTGACGTCCGGCAGCCTGAGACGCGTCGCCCCGGTCAGCCGCAGACGGTCGGCCGCCTCGGCCAGACGCCGAACCGGCCGCGCCACGAACAACGCAAGCAGCCATGAGGATAGGAACGTCACCGTCGCGGACGCGACCACGAACGGGATCATCGCCGCACGCTCGGCGACCAGGATGCGCTCGACGTCGGCGCTTTCCAGCGTCACCGTGCCGAGCACGGCGTTGACGCGCCGGATCGGCAGCGTCACCGACACGACGCGCTCGCCATTCTCGTTGAGCCGCTGACCGAAGGCGATCTCGCCCCGCAAGGCGCGACTCTGTTCCTCGGCCAGCGTGATGGTGGGATGCCACGGCGTAATGCGGAGATATTCCACCCGGCTTGCCGCGCGCTCGATCGATTGCCCGAGATCGGCCTGCTCGCCGACGTCCGGCAGCGGACGCTCCTCCAACTTGTCGTAGAGCACGTCGCTGTCGGCGACGAGCGCGCCATGGTCGGCGCTGAACACGCGCACGCGCGGGCCCGCACCGGGGCGCGCGCCCTCCGCCACTGGCGGCAGCAGGCGGCGCAGCACCTCGCGCACGGCGGGCTCGTTCATGGCCGGATACGGATCGCCCTGGACGGTGCCGGTCTCGATCAGAAGATTGGCGATCAATTCGCCCTGGGTGCGCAGATTGCGCACCTGCGCTTCGATCAGGCCGGCGCGCGTCTCCGACAGGAGCAGCACGCCCACGACGAGGATGCCGAGCCCGACGAAATTCCAGAAGAAGATGATCCGCGCGATGCGCGAGCGGACGACCGCGCGAAAACCTGCATCAGGTCTCGTTGTAGCGGTAGCCGACTCCGTAGAGCGTTTCGATGGCGTCGAACGTGTCGTCAATGTCCCGGAACTTCTTGCGGAGTCTCTTGATGTGGCTGTCGATGGTGCGGTCGTCGACATAAACTTGATCATCATAGGCCGCGTCCATCAGCTGGTCGCGGCTCTTCACATAGCCCGGGCGCTGGGCCAGCGCCTGGAGGATGAGGAATTCCGTCACGGTGAGACGCACTGGCTGGCCCCTCCAGGTGCAGGCGTGACGATTGGGGTCGAGCGTGAGATCGCCGCGCACGATCGGCTTCTTGTCTCCCGTTTCGGAGCCGACGGCCCCGCCTCTGGTGCGTCGCAATAAAGCTTTCACCCGCTCGCTCAAGAGGCGTTGTGAGAATGGCTTTTTGATGTAGTCGTCGGCGCCGACATTGAAGCCCACGACTTCGTCCATCTCCTCGTCCTTCGACGTCAGGAGGATGACCGGCAGGTTCGACGTGGTGCGAATGCGCCGCAACACCTCGACGCCGTCCATGCGCGGCATCTTGATGTCCAGAATGGCGATATCGGGAGGGCTTTCCGTCAACGCGGTCAGCGCCGCAGCGCCATCCGTGTACGTGCGCACCGTGTAGCCTTCCTGCTCGAAAAATATCTGCAGAGAAGCCAGGATGTTTTCGTCGTCGTCTACGAGGGCGATGGTGGGCATGGAGTCCAAACGGTTGAGCCTAGGCGAGGGTTTCGGGTCATCCTTAACGGGCAATTCCCGGAGAGGGAACCGTCTGCGCATTCTAGGAGCGCGGGCGGGGCCGGCCAACAGCGGGAACGGATTGATCCGCCATCGTTTTACGGCCAGCCTGACCGCCATCTTATGTGGGGATATTGCGAGGGGGGTTCCATGCTGTCGATGTCTCGCCGCAAGGCGCTGGCCATGCTGTCGGCCAGCGCGCTGACGCCCGCCGCGGGCTGCGCCACTGGCGTCGGCGTAAGCGTCGACGCGCAGGGCCGCCGTTGGCTCAGCGACTGGGCCGCACTCAATCCGGTCGCGGCGACGCAGCTCGGCGACCATCGTTTCGATAGCGAGATCGATGATGTGAGCCCGGCCGGCCGCGCGGCCGCCGGGCGCTGGCGCAGCGACGTCGCCGCCGATCTTGCCGCGCTCCGACGCGGATCGCTTGCGCCGGCGGATCAGGTCGACCTCGCCCTCGTCGACAACAAAGTGCAACTCGAAGCGGCTGAGGATGAAGCCGAGAGCTGGGCCTGGGACCCGCTCCCTTACAACGATCTCGCCGGCAGCGCGCTCTACAGTCTGATGGCGCGCGATTTCGCGCCGCTGCCGGAACGGCTCAATCACGCGACAGCGCGCATGGACAAGCTGCGCGGCATGCTGGCGCAGGCGCGCGCCAATCTGGTGGTGGAGCGCGTGCCGCGTGTGCACGCCGACACGCTGGCGCAGCAGAATCCCGGCCTCAACTCGATCGTCGACGATCTCATTCTCTCGCAAGCCGCCCAGCTCGGACCGCAGGATCGCGCCCGCCTCGAAGCGGCGGCCGCAGCGCTCAAGACGGCGGTCGCCGAACATCAGCACTGGATCGAGACGACGCTCGTGCCGGGCGCCAAAGGCGATTTCCGCATCGGCGCGGCGAGCTATGACAAGCTGCTGCCGCTGGCGCTGGGCACGCCGCTCTCACGCGCCGAAATCAAGACCCGTGCGCAAGCCGACATCGAGCGCATTCGCAACGAGATGACCGACATCGCCGGGCGCATCGTCACGCCGCCCGCCAACGAACGCTGGACCCAGCAGCGGCTGATCGAACAAGCGCTGGAGCGCGCCTACGCCGATCGTCCCGCGCGCGATCAGGTGGTGGCGCAAGTCAACCGCACGCTGCGCGAAGCCACCGATTATGTGCGCAACAACGCGCTGATCACGTTGCCGGACGCGCCGGTGCAGGTGATCGACATGCCGGCGTTTCAGCGCGGCGTCACCGTCGCCTATTGCGATCCGCCGGGACCGCTGGATCGCGGGCAGAACACTTTTTTCGCCGTCTCGCCTATTCCCGACGATTGGACCGATGCGCAGGCGACCTCGTTCCTGCGCGAATACAATACGGCGGAAATTCACGAACTCACCATGCACGAAGCCATGCCCGGCCACTACGTGCAGCTCTGGCACTCCAACCGCTATCCTTCCGTTCTGCGCGCTGTTCTGTGGTCCGGGACTTTTGTCGAAGGCTGGGCCTGCTATGCACAGGACATGATGAATGAGCAGGGCTATCGCCGCGACGATCCGCATCAGGAACTAATCAATCGCAAGATGGCGCTTCGCGTCGTCAGCAACGCGCTCCTCGATCAGGGCGTGCATGTCGACGGCATGTCGCGCGAAGAGGCGATGCGGCTGATGACGGAAACCACGTTCCAGCAGGAACGCGAAGCCGCCGGCAAATGGATCCGCGCCAGCGTGACCGCGACGCAATTGCCAACGTATTTTGTCGGCTGGAGCGAGCATCACGCTTTGCGGCGCGAGGCCGAACAGCGCCAGGGCGCAAGCTTCAATCTGAAGCGCTATCACGATCAGGTGCTGTCTTATGGATCGCCGCCCGTGCGCCTGGCGCGCGCGCTGATGTTCGGTGAAGCGATTCCCAGCTAGTGCGCGGCGCCCCACGTCTTGCCGGAATTGGCTTCGACGGTGAGCGGCACGGAGAGCGTCGCTGCCGGATGCGGCGCGGCTTCCATCACGCGCTTGGCGAGCGCCTTCAGCGTCTCCACTTCCGCCTCAGGCGCTTCGAACACAAGTTCATCATGCACTTGCAGCAGCATGCGTGACTTGAGCCCCGCCGCGCGCATGGCTTCCGGCACGCGCACCATGGCGCGGCGGATGATGTCAGCGGCGGCGCCCTGCAGCGGCGCATTGATCGATTGGCGCTCCGCGAACGAACGCTCCGCCGGCGCCTTCGACTTGATCCCCGCGATCCAGATGCGGCGCCCGAAGATCGTCTTCACATAGCCGTTGGCGCGCGCATACGCCTTGGTCGCTTCCATATAATCGCGGATACCTGGGAAGCGCTCGAAATAGCGCTTGATGTACGCGCTCGCTTCGCTCTGCTCGATGCCCAGATTGCGGGCGAGGCCGAAGGCGGAAATGCCATAGATGATGCCGAAATTGATCGCCTTGGCTTGGCTGCGGATTTCCTTCGGCATGCCTTCCACCGGCACGCCGAACATCTCCGAAGCGGTGCGGGCGTGAATGTCGGTCCCATCGGCGAACGCCTGCTTCAATTGCGGAATGTCGGCGACGTGCGCGAGCAGCCTCAGTTCGATCTGCGAATAATCCGCCGACACCAAGAGATTGCCGGGTGTCGAGACGAATGCCTCGCGGATGCGCCGCCCCTCTTCGGTGCGGATCGGAATGTTCTGCAGGTTTGGATCGTTCGACGCGAGACGCCCCGTCAAGCTGGCGGCCAAAGCATAGGTCGTGTGTACGCGCTTGGTGTCGGGGTTGATCGCTTCGCGCAGCGCCTCCGTGTAGGTTGAGCGCAGCTTCGAAAGTTGACGCCAGTCCAGAACGGTGCGCGGCAGCGGATGCTGCGCGGCCAATTCTTCGAGCACGGTCGCATCCGTCGACCAGGCGCCGGTCTTGGTTTTGCTGCCGCCGGCAAGTCCCATTTCGCCAAACAGAATGTCGCCCAATTGCTTGGGTGAACCGATATTGAATTCCTTGCCGGCTTGACCGTACGCCTCCTGCTCATAGGCGAGCATGCGCTGCGCAAAATCGCCGGAAAGCCGCGACAGCATGTCGGGATCGACCTTGATTCCTGCGCGCTCCATTTCGGTGAGGACCGCCGGCAGCGGACGCTCCAGCGTCTCGTACACCGTGAGCAAATGCTCGCGCCCGAGCTGCGGCTTCAGGCGCTTCCACAGACGCAGCGTGACGTCCGCGTCCTCAGCGGCGTAGCACGTGGCGCGCTCGATGGGGGCGTGCTCAAAGCGGACCTGAGCCTTGCCCTTGCCCACCACCTCCTCGCGCTTCATCGGCGCATACCCCAGCAAGCGCTCAGAGAGGTCATCGCGGCCATGCTCGTGCAGTCCGCCGGCCAGCACATAGGAGATCAGCAGGACGTCATCGATCGGCGCCAGCGCGACGCCGTGCTGCGTCAGCACCGACATGGCGAACTTGATGTTGTGCCCAACCTTCAGGACGCTTTGGTCTTCAAGCAGCGGCTTCAGCGCCGCGATCGCATCGCTCAGCGGAATCTGCGGCCCGGAATCGGCGGAGGCCGTCTCCACTGGCTCCTCCGAGGCGAACAGATCGCCCGCGCGCGTGTCCGCTGCGCGATGCGCCAGCGGCGCGTAGCAGGCATCGTTGGCGCCAAGCGCCAGCGACACGCCGACGAGATTGGCCCGCATCGGGTCGATCGCGTCGGCCTCCACGTCGATGGCGACCACGCCCGCTTCGCGCGCGCGCGCGATCCAGCTTTGCAGCGTCGCCAAATCGCGGACGCAAACGTAGGCGTCACGCTTGATCGGCGGCTCGTCTTCTGGCGCGGATTCCGGACGCGGGGCCTCAACACCGGTCTCCTTCGCCAGCTTCTCGCGCACGCGCCGCGCCAGCGTGCGGAACTCCATGGCGTCGAGGAATTGCAGCAGCGTTGAGGCTTCCGGCTCGCGTACGCCAAATTGATCCCAGGCGTGCTCGGTCTCCACGTCGTCGCGCAACGTCACCAACGTGCGCGAAAGCTTGATCTGCTCGATATTGGTTTGCAGCGCCTCGCGCCGCTTCGGCTGCTTGATCTCATCCAGCCGCGACAGCAGCGCATCGAGCGAGCCATAGGTTGTGATGAGTTCCGCGGCGGTCTTCGGGCCAACACCGGGGCAGCCCGGCACATTGTCGACGCTGTCGCCGATCAGCGCCTGCACGTCGATCACCTTGTCCGGCGTGACGCCGAACTTCTCCATCACAGCGTCGGGCCCGAGCGGCTTCTGCTTCATTGGATCGTAGAGTTCGATCACGCCGTCGCTGATAAGCTGCATCAGGTCCTTGTCGGAGGAGACGATCTTCACCGATGCGCCCGCGGCGGCCGCGCGGCGCGCATACGTCGCGATGAGATCGTCGGCCTCGAAGCCGTCCTGCTCGATGCAGGCGACGCCGAAGGCGCGCACGGCGTCGCGGATCAGCGGAAATTGCGGCACCAGGTCTTCCGGCACCGGCGGCCGATGCGCCTTGTATTCGGAATAAAGTTCGTTGCGGAACGTGCGCTCGGACTTGTCGAAGATGACGGCCAGATGCGTCGGCGCTTCCCCCGCCTTCATGTCCTCCAGGAACTTCCACAGCATGTTGCAGAAGCCCGACACCGCGCCGACGGGCGTACCATCGCTCGCGCGGGTCAGGGGCGGCAGCGCGTGATAGGCGCGGAAAATGTAGCCGGAGCCGTCAACCAGGAAGAGACGCGCTTTGGTGGAGGAAGCCATGCGCCTAGATAGCGATCGCGGGCGCAAGCGTCGATATGAGAGCGGCGCCCGCCTTTCAGCCCTTGAACAGCGCGTTGTAATCCACAGATGCGCCGGCGGCGGCGAACAGCGCCGCCGAATCGCCTTGGGCAAGGAACGTTTGCGCGGCGTCCCTGGCCGCGGCGAGCGCGACCCGCCCGATCAGGGCTCCGGCGCTCAGTCGCCGCACGCCCAGCTTGGCCAGCTCCGCCACAGGCGGTAGGCCGGGGAACGCCAGCACGTTGAGGGGCAAGTCCACGCCCTTGGCGATCGCGGCGATCTCGTCCGGCTTAACGGCGCCGGGCACGAACAGGCCGCTTGCGCCGGCGGCTTTGGCCGCGCGTCCGCGCTTGATCGCCTCCTCGACCGCGTCTTCCGGCGGAACGAGCTTCTTCAGAAAAACATCGACGCGCGCATTGATGAAGAGCGCAACGCCTGCGCCCTTCGCGCCTTCGCGCGCAGCAGCGATCTTGGCGCAGTGCAACGCGCTCGGATCGTGACCGTCTTCAAGATTGATCCCGACGGCGCCCGCACGAACCAGCGCGGCGATATTCTCCTGCACCTCGACCGGATCGTCGGCATAGCCCGCCTCGGCGTCGGCAGAGATCGGAACGCGCACGGCGCGGGCGATCTCCTCAATCGTGACGACGAGTCGCGAAATTGGCAGATCGTGTCCATCGGCGTAGCCGTGCGCCCACGCAACGGCCGCGCTCGATGTCGCAATGGCCTTGGCGCCCGCTTTCTCGACCACGCGCGCCGAAGCCGCGTCCCAGGCATTGGCCAAGACAAGGACATCCGGCCCCGCATGCAGCTGAGCAAACGTCGAAGCGGCTTCCACGGTCGCGGCCATGTTTCTCTCCAAGCACGAAGTTTGGCGCGGATTGGCGGGATGCAAGAGCCCTTGCGCGCCGAAAACGGACGTTCTCAACACTTGCCTGTGCAGATGAATATTGAGCCGCCCCGGAGGCTGGGCTAGTCCCATCAAGGGCATCAACGAATGCGCCTTTGGGGGAAGCGGCGGACGTCCGCCGCAAGCGACGCGCGGGGCTGATGGATCAGGAAGTGCCTTCGGCGATCGGACAGATCGCGGCCGGCGCGGTGCGTGCGCCAGTCCCCGCCTGGGTCGAGCTTGAGCCTTATGCGCGGCCGGCTTCCCCCAACCCGCATTTCGTTTCAGGTGGCGCCTGTGCGCTTTTGGACGATACGCAGGTTGATCTCTGCGGACCGCAACGCGCCTGGTTCTGCCGGCGCGCAGACCTCGTCATCGCCGGCGTGGGCGCCGAGCGCGTGGCGCAGTTCGAAGCGCTTTACGATCCGACCTACGAAAAGATCGAGATCCACTTCATCCGCGTGCTGCGCGGCGAAGAGGTGATCGATCACACCAATTCGCCCATGTTCGAGGTGATGCGCCGCGAGCGCAATCTCGAGCAGCTCAAGTTTGACGGCCGCCTCTCCGTGCACCTCACCATTCCGGACGTACGCGTCGGCGACGTGGTGGAACTCGCCTACACCACTTACGGCATGCGTCCGCTCCTGGGCGATCGCCACGCGGCCTGGATTGGTTTCGAGTGGCGCGAGGGCGTGGTCGAGGTGCGCCATCGCCTGCGCCGGCCGACCAGCCGCGCGGTCGCCATCCGCACCGTCAATGAAACCCCGGCGCCCGTGACGCAGGAAGCGGACGGCGTCGTCGATCAACGCTGGCGCGCGTTCGAACGCCCCACCATTAAGGGCGAGGCGCTGGCGCCGCCCTGGATCGTGCAACGCGCGGAGCTGCAATTCTCCGAATGGCGCGATTGGGCCGAAGTCGCTGCCGTGTTCACCGGCGGCTATTTCGAGGACGGCGCCCTGCCTGCGGAGATCGAGGCGGAAGTCCAGAAGATCGCCGCTCTCGCCACGCCGGCGCAGCGCGCAGCGGCCGCTTTGCGCTTCGTGCAGAACTCGATCCGCTATCTGGCGCTGGCGATCGGCGACGGCGGCTTCGCGCCGCGTCCTATCGCCGAGATTTGGGCGACGCGCTACGGCGATTGCAAGGACAAGGCGAAGCTCTATTGCGCGCTGGCGCAGCGGCTTGGACTCGAAGCCGTCCCCGCGCTCGTGAACACGCGCGAAGGCATGGCGCTCAGCGAATGGCTGCCGACCGGGCTCGCTTTCGATCATTGCATCATTCGCCTGAAACTTGGCGATAAGACCTATTGGATCGATCCCACCTGCCTGCCCCAGCCGAGCGCGCTCGATCACATCGCGCAAAGCTATTATGGCTGGGCGTTGCCGCTGACGGCGGGCGTCAACGCGCTCGAATTCATGGGCGACGAGCCCTACCTGCACACGCTTGAAAGCCACGAGAGCGTAAAGGTCGGCAAATCGCCGGACGAGCCGGTGCAGTACGAATGGCGCGTCACCATGCGCGGCTGGCGCGCGGAAGACTTGCGCAGCCGCTTCGCCCGTGAAGGCGCGGTTGGTCTCTTCAAGATGTACGCCGAGGACATCCAGCGCACGTGGCACGGCGCAAAGCCAGTGCGCCAGGACATCCTGACCGACGATCAGGCGCTCAACGAGATCACCACGCTCGAAAGTTTCGAGATCGCTGACGCCTGGCGCAGAGCGTCGAACGGACGCCACGCCTTCAGCACGCTCGATCTCTATCTGCGCAACAGCTTCGCCAAGCTCGATTCCGGGCCGCGCAAACTGCCGATCTATCTGGGGCACGTCGGCAAATTGTCACGCACGATCGAAATCGAAACCGCGGTCGGTTGGGACGTAACGCCCTGGAGCCGGACGATCAAAGCATCGAACGCCAGCTTCACTTCGGAGCTGAAGCAGCACGCGCCGAAGCGCATGGAACTCAATCAGACGCTCGACATCCGCTCATGGACGCTGCCGGCGTCGGAAGCGCAGAAATATCGCGACATCGTCGCCGAACTCGAATTGTCGGATCTGTTGCTCGAGAAGGCCGTCAAGGGCGGCAAATTCGCGCGCTCAAAGAAAGCGCAGGCCGCGCTGGCCTATTGGACGTGGCTCTCCGTCGGCGTGGCCGCGCTGATCGGTTTCGTCGCTTACAGCTTTATTGAACGCGGGCTCGCGCCGTAACGGCGACTAGTGGTCGTCGTGACCGGCGCCTTC
>DASZSK010000221.1:0-5210 GCA_035548735.1 Caulobacterales bacterium
ACACTTCAGAAGCGAACTGGCGGCGCACGCTCGACGTGAACGGGCTTGGCGTCTTTCTCGGATGTCAGCACGCCGTGCGCGCCATGCGCGAGACAGGCGGCGTCATACTCAATGTAGCCTCGGCGCGCGGCCAACGCGCATCCGGCGCTCAAGCCGCCTATTGCGCATCGAAGGCGCTTGTGCTGTCGCTCACCGAATGCGTCGCGCTATATTGCGGCGAGCACGGCCTGCCCGTGCGCTGCAACGCCATTTGCCCCGGCGTCATCGACACGCCGCTGTTGCGCAGTGGATTTCCAGCCATGGGCGGAGAGGAAAAGGCGATGGCGCGCCTCAACGGCATGGGCCTGCTCGGCCGCATCGGTCATCCCGAGGAAATCGCGGCGATGGCGGCCTTTCTTGCATCGGACGAAGCAAGCTTCATCACCGGCGCCACGATGAACGTCGACGGCGGCTTCCGCATTCGTGATAATTGATGTCAGCGCGCGTCGAGCAATTGCTCCAATTGCGCAAGCGAGCGCGCATAGAATTCATTGATCCGCGCGCCCAGGGCCTCTGGCGGGACGCCAAACGCGCGCGCTTTGGAAACCCACACGGCCTCCGTCTGATCAGCAGCAATTGCGCGCAAGGTGATTGTGCTACGCACGTCCTTCGCCGGCAGCGCGTGGGGCTCCAGGATCGCGTAAGTCAGCGTGTGCGCCGCCGGATCCAGCTTGATCAGCTGCTCACGCGCACTTCTTCCCTGCAGTTGCAGCGTGCGCACGGCCCCGACGCCCTCGCCATCCAGGCTGCAGGCGCTCACGCCGACAATCCATGCTTCGACGCCGCCAAATCGCGAAATGACGTCCCACACCGCGTTCAACGGCGCGCGCAAAACGCGCGTTGCACGCGCGTACTCGACAGGCGACGCACTCTCATCAGTCATCCGCTAACCTAACGACGCCTTGTTTTTGTCGTCAAGGCGGAGCCAGCGCGCTACGCTGCATCCAAGGAGGCCAACAGTGGACGGCGAATTGCGCTTCGACGGCAAAGTCGTGATCGTCACCGGCGCGGGCCGCGGTTTGGGGCGATGCTACGCGCTTTGCCTCGCCGAACGCGGCGCACACGTCATCGTCAATGATCTGGGCGCGGAGCGAGACGGCGCGCGTCGTTCCGAAGCGCCCGCGCATGCAGTGGTCAGCGAGATACGCGCAAACGGCGGAGCCGCCACACCCGACTCTTCGGATGTCTCGGCGTCGTCGGAGGTCGACGCCCTCGTCGCGCGTGCGCTCGCCGTCACCGGACGCATCGACGCCGTGATCAACAATGCGGGCGTCTTTTTGCCGCCGAAGCCATTCGGCGAAACAACGCTCGACGAATTCGAAATGGTTTGGCGCAATCATTGCGGCGGCGCCTACCTGCTTTGTCGCGCCGTCTTGCCGGCGATGCTCGCCGCAAACGCCGGACGCATCGTCAACACCTGCTCGATTCAAGGGCTTTACGGCGCGGCGACAAGCGCGGCTTACGCCTCCGCCAAAGGCGCCGTGATGGGCTTAACGCTCTCGCTCGCGGCGACCGTGCGCGGAACGGGCGTGGCCGTGAACGCGATCAGCCCGGGCGGCTTCACGCGTATGCTGGAAGATGGCGGGCGCGATCCCGCGCTCGTCAAGGCGTTGCAGGTCAATCTCGAGCCGATGCTTGCCGCGCCCGCCGCCGCTTGGCTTTGCCACGAAAGCTGCGCGCTCAATGGCGAGATTATCCAGGCGTTCGCCGGACGCTTCAGCCGCACGCTGATCGGCGAACCGGAAGGCGATTGGGATTTCGCGCCGACGATCGAATCCGTGGCGCGCATACTGAGCCGCGACGTCTCTGTTCCCGAACTCGAACGCGCCGACGATTCGCAAAGCCGCGCGCGCGCCGTGATGGCCGCCGCAACGGCGCGACGCGAGAGACGATCCGACTGACGAACCATCATCCTTCAATCCGGGGAAGCAACAGTGCGCACTTTTCAAAGCAAGATCCTCGCCGGCAAGACGGCCTATATCGCCGGCGGCTCAAGCGGCATCAATCTCGGCATCGCGCATGGTCTCGGCGAGGCCGGCGCACGCCTGTCGATCATCAGCCGCAGAATCGAAAAGGTGGATGCGGCGGTCGCGGAACTGCGCGCCGCCGGCTATGACGCCATGGGGGCCGCCGCCGACGTGCGCGATTATGCAGCCGTGGAGAAAACGCTGCGCGACACGCACGCCGCTCTTGGAGAGATCGACATCGTCGTCTCCGGCGCGGCCGGCAATTTCCTGGCGCCCGCCATCGGCATGTCCGCCAACGCGTTCCGCGCGGTCGTCGATATCGACCTGATCGGCACGTTTCACGTCTTGCGCGCGAGCTACGAATTTCTGCGCAAACCCGGGGCCTCGGTGATCTCCATTACGGCGGGTCAAGGCGAGCACCCTTCGATGTTCCAGTCGCACGCCTGCGCCGCGAAAGCGGGGATCAACATGCTCACCAAATGCCTGGCGATGGAATGGGGCGGCGCCGGCGTTCGCGTGAACGCGATCTCGCCGGGGCCCATCCGCGACACCGAGGGCATGTCCCGACTTACGCCCACGCCGGAATCCGTTGCGGCGTTCAAAGCGACGATCCCTCTCGGCGATTATGGGGAAAAGCGTGACATCGCCGATCTCGCCATCTACCTATCGAGCGATAGCGCCGCTTACATTACGGGCGCTATTTTGAATTGCGACGGCGGCAGCTCGCTTTCGCGCGGCGGCCAGCTTTCGCAGTCCGCGCCGGGGTAATCCATGTCCGACATTATTGTAGAAGTCTCCGACCGCGTGATGAGCATCACGCTCAACCGCGCCGAGAAGAAGAATGCCATCACCAACGCGATGTACGGCGACATCGCCGCAGCTCTCGGCCGCGCCTCAGCTTCGCCTGACGTCAACGTCGTGCTTATCAACGGCGCCGGCGCCGATTTCTGCGCCGGCAACGATATCGGCATGTTCGCAGAAGCATCGAGCAAAGGGGGCGATCTCTCCGGCTCACATGTGCGCGCATTCCTCATCGCGCTGAGCACGCTCGCAAAGCCGATCGTGGCGGCCGTGCAGGGCCGCGCCATTGGCATCGGCGTCACCATGCTGCTCCACTGCGATCTCGTGTATGTCGCCGAGGACGCGCAGCTGCGCACGCCGTTTATCGATCTTGGCCTGGTGCCGGAGGCCGGCTCCGCGCGCTTACTGCCCGCGCGCATCGGCCACGTGCGGAGCTTTGCGCTCTTCGCGCTGAACGAAACGCTGAGCGGCGTACGCGCGGCGGAATGGGGCGTCGCCAATGCCGCCCTGCCCGCGCATCAGGTGCTGGACGCGGCGCGCGCCGCGGCGCAAGCGCTCGCGACCAAACCGCCCGCGGCGGTCGCGGCGACGAAGCGGCTGATGCGCGATGCGCCCGCCATCGCTGAGGCCTTGGCTGAGGATCACAGCGCCTTCATCGAGCGACTCGCTTCGCCGGAAGCCGCCGCGGCCTTCGCCGCGTTTGCCGCCCGCAAGCCGCGCTGACATGCATCTGCAGCGCTTCCGCGCATCCGACGGCGTGGCGCTCGCCGGCGCCGTTCGAGGGGCGCCGGATGCGCCGCTGATCGTTCTCCTGCACGGCGCCGGTCAAACGCGTCATGCATGGACCAAAGCCGCAGCGCGTCTCGAAGCCGAAGGCTTTCGCGTGCTCCTCTACGATGCGCGCGGTCATGGCGAAAGCGACTGGTCGCAAACCGGCGACTACGCGCTCACACGCTACGCCGACGACCTAAGGCAAGTGCTCGAAGACCTCGACGCCAGAGCGAGTCTGGTCGGCGCTTCGCTGGGAGGCGTGAGCGCCATGTTGACCGCCGCGGCGCGGCCCGATCTCATTGATGCGCTCGTTCTTGTCGATATCGCGCCGCGCTTTTCGGTGGCAGGAGTCGACCGGATTCGCAATTTCATGGCGGCGAACCCGGATGGCTTCGCATCGGTCGAAGAAGCGGCGGAAGCCGTTCGCGCGCATAATCCCGGCCGTACCGGCGGTAATCCGCAAGGTCTGATGCGCAACCTCCGGCGCGGCGAGGACGGACGGCTGCGCTGGCACTGGGATCCCGCGATCTTATCCGAACCACCCACGGCGGAAACGACGCGGATGCTGATGCATCAACTCGAGCGAGTGCCGCCGCACCTCCCGACCCTGCTGGTGTGGGGGTTGCAAAGCGATGTCGTCGATGAGGCCGCGCTCGAGGATTTCCGAAGCCGCGCGCCGCACGCCGAAACCGCCTCGGTTGCGCACGCCGGACACATGGTCGCCGGCGATCGCAACGACGCGTTCAACGACATCATCGTCGGCTTTCTCCACCGCGCCCAGGGTCAAACCGGCGGCGCGGCGGAATAAGCTTTCTTCAGCGCGGCGCGATCAATCTTCAGCGTGGCGCTGCGCGGCATGGTTTCGATCGTCACCATATGCTTCGGCAGTTTGAAGCGTCCGAGCTTGCCTTCCGCATAGGATAGCAGCATGTCGAGCGTGACCGTGGCGCCCGCATGCGGCTCGATTACGGCGAGGCCGACCTCTCCCCAACGCGTGTCCGGCACGGCGATCACCGCAACTTCCTTGACGTTCGGCGCCTGCGACAAAACCAATTCCACTTCCGCCGGATAGATGTTTTCGCCGCCCGATCGATACACTTCTCTCAAGCGATCGACGATGAACAACCGCCCTGCTTCATCGGCGCGCACGCAATCACCCGTCTTGAACCAATCGCCCTGGAAATAGTCCTCCTTCGGGCGTCGCCAATAGCCCGGCGTGATCGCCGGCCCCCGCACCCAGATCTCGCCAACCTCGCCCTGCGGCACGTCTGCGCCGTCGCGATCCACGAGCCGCACTTCAGTGCTCGCGACGATGTTGCCCGAGCAATTCCGCGAAGCGAGCTCTTCGTTCTCGTCGAGGATGCAAACGTTTGGACCGCATTCCGTCGAGCCGTATGACAACTGCAGGAAGAATCCGCGCTTTCGCCACGTCTCGTGCACCCAGCGCGTCGACGGACCCCAGCCCCCGAACAACGCTTTGCGCAATGTGGGAAACGTCGCGCGCTCGAACTCCGGCAACGCCGTGATCATCTCGTACATCTGCAGCACGCCGCACAGATGCGTGATCCCAACCTCGGGATCCGTCAGCAAACGCAGAGCAACGGCGGCGTCGAACCGGCGTACGGTGGTGAC
>DASZSK010000222.1:0-55228 GCA_035548735.1 Caulobacterales bacterium
CCCCGGCGCACATCGGCGAGCGCGACCTCCTGCGGCGTCGAGACGATGATCGCGCCGGCGATCGGCGCGCGCTGAAGCAGCGTCAGCTGCACGTCGCCGGTGCCCGGCGGCAGATCGAGCACCAGAACGTCGAGCGGCCCCCACGCCACTTCGTCGAGCATCTGCCGCACCGCGCTGGTCGCCATCGCCCCGCGCCAGATCATCGGCGAATCCGGATTGACCAGGTAGCCGATCGACATGGTCTTCAGGCCGAACTTTTCGATCGGCAGCAGCGTCTTGTTCGGACCGGGTTCCGGCTTCACGCCTTGGAGGCCGAGCATCGTGGGCGCCGAAGGACCATAGACGTCGAGATCGAGAAAGCCGGTCTTCTTGCCGAGCTGCGCCAGCGCGCAGGCGAGATTGACCGCGACGGTGGACTTGCCGACGCCGCCCTTGGCGCTGGCGACGGCGATGATCGCGCCAATCTGGCCAACGCCGGCGGGCGCGGCGTCATGCGCGGTCAAGACGGCGGTGACCGAGCTGACGCCGCGCACCGCGCGCGCGGCGGCCTCGGCTTGGTCGCGGATGCCTGCATAGCGCGCGACGGCGTCGGCCGGCGCTTCGAGCACGAACGCGACTTTGCCGTCGACGCTCGCGCTCAAGCCGGAGATGCGGCGCGCCGCGCACAAGCCTTGCCCGGTCAAGGGATCGGCAATGGCGTCAAGGCGGCGCGCCACTTCGTCCTGCAATTCCGTGCGGTCTGGCATCAGCCGCACTTATGGCGCTTCATGGCGCGCCGCAAGACCGCCTTTAGCTGTCCTCGCCCTGCCAGCCGCAGCGTTGACCGCGGTTCTGTTGTTCGAGCCAGGCGTTGAGCGGCTGGAAGTACGCCGCCATCGCCGAAGCGTCCAATTGGCGCGAGCCGGTGAAGGCTTCCAGCGCATCGGGCCATGGGTGCGAGGCGCCCATTTCCAGCATGCGGTTGAAGTTCGCGCCGACTTCGCGGTTGCCATAGATCGTGCAGCGATGCAGCGGCCCGGTCCAATGCGCCTGCTCGCACGCCGCCTTGTAGAATTGGAACTGCAGCACGTAGCTCAGGAAGTAGCGGAGATACGGCACGTTGGCGGCGATGTGATATTTCGCACCGGGATCGAACGCGGTCGATGGGCGCGAGACCGGCGGGCGGACGCCCTGGTAGCGCAGGCGCGTCGCCCACCATGCATCATTGTATTGCGCCGGCGTCACGCGGCCGGCGAACACGTCCCAGCGCCAATGATCGACTGAGTAGGCGAACGGCAGGAAGGCGATCTTGTCGAGCGCCATGTTGAGCAGAAGACCCGTGTCGGCGGAAGGCGGCGGGATTTGGTTGCGGCGGATGACGCCGATTTGCGCCAGATATTCCGGCGTTGTGTTGAGCGCGATGAAATCGCCGATGGCTTCGTGGAAGCCGTCATTGGCGCCGTTGCGGAACAGCGTCGGCTGATGCTGGTAGGCGCGCTGATAATAATTGTGCCCCAGTTCGTGGTGGACGGTCTGAAAATTCTCCGCATCGATGTGAATGCACATCTTCACGCGGATATCGTCCTTATCGTCCAAGTCCCAAGCAGAGGCATGGCACACGACGTCACGATCGCGCGGACGCGTGATCTGCGATCGCTCCCAGAAGGTTTGCGGCAGCGCCTCCAGGCCCAGCGACGTGTAGAAGCGCTCGCCGGTGCGCAGCATGCGCACTGGGTCATAATGCTGCTGATTGAGCAGCGTGGTCAGATCGTAGCTGGGGCCTGAATGCGGCGGCGCGACCATCGGATAAAGCGTCTGCCAGCTCTGCGCCCACATATTGCCGAGCAAGTCGGCCCGGATCGGCTGATCGAGCGGCACGATGGCGTCGCCATAACGCTGATTGAGGCGCATGCGCACATAGCAATGCAGCTGCGTGTAGAGCGGGCGCAGCTGGCTCCACAGCCGCTCGACTTCGGCCGCCATCTGATCCGGCGGCATGTCGTAGTTGGAGAGCCACATCTGCCCGACGTCGGCGAAGCCAAGATCGCGCGCGCCCTGATTGGCGATTTCGACCATGTGCGCATAGTCGTCGCGGATCGGCGTCGCGGTGTCGTGCCATTTGGTCCAGATTTCCTGGAGCCGCGCGGGATTCCGCTCCGTACCCATCATGCCTTCAAGGTCGTCGAGGGGGACCTGATGGCCCTGATAGTCGATCTTGCTGGTGGAATAATTGGACTGCATGCGTGTCGTCAGCGCGGAAAGTTCATCCGCCGCGCCCGGGCTTTGCGGCGCGGGCAGCGTGAGCGAAAGTCGCAGCAGGTTGATCTTGCGCGCGACGTCGGGCGGCAGATCGAGATGCTGAAAGCGCGCCGCGCCGCTGGCGAGACGCACCAAAGTCTCTGTCACCTCCGCGTCGGAGCGTTGGTTCAACCATTCCGTGTCGTAGGTGATGTCGGTGTTGTAGACCCACGACATCCGCGCGGCGCGCTCATTGAGTGCGGCGAGTTCGCGCTCGGCGTTGTCGACGAAGGTCTGTGCTTCCGCGACCGTCGGCGCGGCTTGTGTCGACGCCGCTGGCGCCGCAGTGCTCGTCGTACTGGATGTGCTCGGCGTGGCGCAGCCGGATGCCGAGAGCGCGGCGATCACCAACAGGGATGCGGCGCCCTTGAGGAACTTTTTCGCTTGCATGGCCCCTCCAAAGGATATGTGGGGGCGTTATCGCACGCGGAGGGCAGAGCCTGTCAAAGGCCTTCCGTCGCAAGCCATTGCAAACCATCGGCCGGCATCACAAAGACCGCCGCCTGCCGCGGCGCGGCGCCCACGGCTGCGAAGAAGCGCTGCGCCACAGCATTGTCGACGCCCGTTGTGATGGTCAGTTCGCGGGCGCCTAGATCAACAGCGCGCCGCGCGATGGCGGAAAGGATGAGACGCGCCACGCCGCCGCGCCGATGCTCGGGCCGCACATAGAGTTCGGCCAGGACAAGGATCGGGCAGGCCCGCCGGACATCGTAGGTTCGCGTCACGATCGCGTGGCCGCAAGGCGCCTTGTTTTGACGGTCTTCCGCCACCCAGCATTCGAACAGCGCGTTGGCGCCGAAGGCCTGATGGCGAATGCGATCCACGTCGAGCGCCGAAGGCGACGCCGTCTCGGCCGCAGCTTCGGCCGTGAGCCTAGCGATCGCCTCAGCGTCGCGATGAACGGCGCGGCGGACTTGGACCATGCAGGCTGAGCCTCCAACAAACCCGCCTGAACAATCTAAGCCGGCAAACCTGCTATCGCGCAAGCGTCAGCGAAGCCAAACCGCCATCAATGATGGTCGTGCGGGCCAAGCATTGGGTTGTTGTCTCGCTGCCAACTCGTGCCAGGCGAGCGCCGGGAAATGGCCGCGCCCAGCAGGGTCAGTGCGATCACAATGCCGACCGCGATCAGAAAGGCCAAAAATATCATCGGCACACCGTAGAACGGATGCGCCCTCAGCCCGCGCGCTCCGCAGCAAGCGTGGGATTTTTACCATGGAAAGCACGGGGTTGCGAGCGCAATCCGAACCAGATTCGCAGTAGCGGAACCCGCCGCGCGAGTTCAAGGCTCGCCCAGCACGCCAGAAGCGTAATGGCGATGATCAGCGAAGCCTCGATGGCGATCGGCAGATGCAGGCGATCCAAAGAATAGCCGGCGACGATGATCGCCGTCTGATGCACAAGGTAGAAGGGAAAGATCGCTTCCGTCAGATAGCGGCGAATCGGGCCGTCGGCGTTGCGCAAGGAGCGATAGGCGAACCCAAATGCTGCGAGGATCGCGCACCAGGCCTGCAACTCGCGCATGCCCGCGGCAAGCGCTCGCCCCCAGGCCGGCGGCGTGGGTGCATTGGCGTGATCGCAGGTCGCACGCGCCCACATCATGAAGGCGTATGCTGCAAGTGCGAGAGCGAGGTTGAGCCAGCGCCAGCGCATGGCTTGCTCGAACATCGGCGCGTACTTGGCGATCGCAAAGCCGAACAGAAAGGCGACGAGATAGAGCACGTGCAGATACCAGTCGTCGGTGAGCGCATGCGTCTCGCCGAAGAGCGGGAAAAGCGTGATCCGCGTGACCCAGAAGAACAGCCACGGGGTGAGGACGAGGCCAGGGCCGGCGATGAGGGCGCCCATGGCTTTCGGGGCGCGGCGCAACAGCGGCGCGAGCGGAATAAGGATCAGGGTGTAAATGATGAGGTACGCCACGAACCACATATGGTTGTAGGTCGGCGTGATGAGGCAACCATCGGCGTCGCACCAGTGACCTGAGGCGGTGACATATTTGAGCCAGAAGCCCCATGGATCGCCCGCGGTCTGCGGCCCGAGCGCTTCGACCACTTGCAGGTAGGATTGCGGCGGCACGATCACGAACACGGCGAGCAGCAATGGCGGGATAAGCCGGCCCATGCGTGAGGCGAGAAGCTGCCCAGCCGTCATTTTGTCGGCCATGAAGCGGGTGGCGACGCCGGAGATGATAAAGAGGAGCGTCAGCCGCCAGGGATTGATCAGCAGCATGAGGGGCTCGATGGCCGGCCCGGCGCGGCTCGATTTCACGTGCCAGTCCCAAGTCACGTAAAACATGCCCACGTGGTAGAGGATGAGCAGCGCGAAGGCGCCAATCCTCAACCAGTCGAGATCAAGCCGGCGGTCTGTCGGGGTCATGGGCGCGTTTCTCCGAAAAGCGCCTCCCTTGTTTCGTCAGGGCTGGTCAGCCGCTAGTTTGGCGCCGCGCGCGGCAGGCGTGCGGGACGAACGGAGCGCATGAAGTGGCCAACGGCGGCCAAAACAGGACGAACGGCTGGTCCGTGACGAGCGGATTCCGGCTCGCGCCGTGGCTGGCGGTGGGCGCGCTCGGGCTCCTGGTCGCTCTCGTGAATTCGACGTCAACGCTCATGGAGGAGGCGCGCAACGGCTGGACGGCGCCGGTATGGGCCCCCTTCGTCTGGGAGTTCTCCAGCGTCGCCCTCCTGCTGGCGCTCGCGCCGTGGGTCGGGCAGGCGATCGCGCGGGTTCCGCCACGACGCGATCGGCTGATCCACTTTGTGCTAATCCATGCGGCGCTGACGGTCCCGTACTCGGTCGCCCATGTCGCGGGCATGGTGGCGCTTCGGAAACTCGCCTACGCAATGGCCGCTTCGACTTACGATTTCTCGCACGGCAACCTGGCGATCGAATTCATCTACGAGTGGCGCAAGGACGTCATTGCCTACGCCACCGTTTGCGCAATCTATTGGTACTTCGAGCGCCGCGCAGCCGAAGCGTCGGCGCCCAGGGCGGACCAGCGCATCGAAATTCGGGACGGCGCCACGGCCGTGTTCTTGCCGCCAGCGGACATTCTTTGGGTGGAAGCCGCAGGCAATTACGTCGAATTCCACACTGTGGGAAAGACCCATCTGGTGCGCGGCACGCTGGCGTCATGGGAGACGAAACTGGTGATGCACGGCTTCGCGCGCGTGCACCGATCGCGCCTGGTCAACCGCGCACGCATCCGCGGGCTGAAGCCGACGCCAGCTGGCGATCTTGAGATCGCGTTCGACGATGGACGCACCGTCGCCGGCAGCCGCCGCTATCGCGAAGCGCTCGAACCGGCGCGGTGAGTCCGCTCGCCTTCGCTGAGCGGCGTCGCTAAAACGAGAGCGATGCCGCGCGCGCTTTTTGTGACTGTCGCCTTGTTGGTGTTCGGGGCGAGCGCTTCATTCGCGCAGCCAATCGATCGTCATGCCCTGGTCGAGCGGCACAATCCGACATTCACACGCATCGATCCGCACGCGCCGGTCATGCTGGGCAATGGCGAGCTTGGCTTCACGGCCGACATCACCGGCTTGCAGACCTTTCCCGAGCAATACTCCCAGTTCGCGCCGCTGCTGACGATGGCGCAATGGGCGTGGCACAGCTTCCCCAATCCGAACGGCTACGCCGAAGCAGACGGGTTGACGCCGGTCGAGGTTCCGGGGGGCGGCGCGCAGCTCTATCCGTGGATGCGCAATTGGGATGAATTGCGCACGCGGCCGGCGCTTGTGTGGCTGCGTGAAAATCCGCATCGGATTTCGCTCGGGCGCATTGCGCTGGCGCTGCGTGACGCCAACGGCCATCCGGCGCGCTTTGAAGACCTGTCGCGAACCGGTCAGCGCCTCGATATGTGGACGGGCGCGCTGACAAGCACATTCGTCTATGACGGCCAGCCCGTGTCGGTGGCGACGCGCGTCGATTCCGACCGCGACATGGTGCTGGTGGATATCCGTTCGCCCTTGGTGGGGGCGGGCCGGCTCGGCGTCGAAGTGCGTTATCCGGGCGTTTCCGAACACATCAACCCCGATCCGTCGGACTGGGATCATCCCGATCGGCATCGCACGATTGTCGTGCAGCGAAGCGCGAGCGCCATGTTGGTGCAGCGTCGCATCGACGATTTTACCTATTATTCGCGTATCCAAGCGCCCAACGCGCGCGTGCTGCACAACGCGCCGCATCGCATCCAGATCGAAGCGATTGCAGGCGATCGGCTGCGCGCCATGGTGAGTTTCGAGCGTGATCAGCGCACCGCCGCGCGCACCCGCGTCTACGCGAACGCCGTACGTGCGGTCACGGCGCATTGGCGCGATTATTGGACGCGCGGCGGCGTGATCGACTTCAGCGGCAGCACCGATCCGCGCGCGGCGGCACTCGAACGCCGCGTGGTGTTGTCGCAATATCTTTCGGCGGTGAATGGCGCTGGATCGGTCCCGCCGCAGGAGGAGGGGCTCTTCTCCAATTCTTGGAACGGCAAGTTTCACCTGGAAGTGCACCCGATTCACAGCGCGCATTTCGCGACATGGGGCCGTCCGGACTATCTGGAGCGGAGCCTCGCCTGGTATCTCGCCGATCTTCCGTATGCGGAGGGTGAGGCGCGCCGCCACGGCGTCGAGGGCGCGTGGTGGACGAAGATGGCGGGACCGGATGGGCGCAACAGCCCGAGCACGATCAACCCGTTCATCATGTGGCAGCAGCCGCATCCGATCTATATGGCGGAGCTCGTTTATCGCGCGCGCCCGACGGCGGCTACGCTCGCCCGCTATGGCGAGCTGGTGGATCAGACGGCGCGCTTGTTGGCGACGTGGCCGCGCTGGGACGAGACGCGGCAGCGTTTTGTGCTCGGGCCGCCGATCATTCCCGCACAGGAAAATCACGATCCGCTGACGACCACCAACCCGCTCTATGAGGTGGAATATTTCCGCTGGGCTCTGCAAACGGCGCAGCAATGGCGCGTGCGAAGAGGCCTCGCACGCGACTCGCATTGGGATCGCGTGATCGAGCGCTTGTCGCCGCCCGCCGAGCGCGATGGACTTTATCTGCCCGTCGATAGCGAGCCGGATTTTTGGCGCACGACGCAGTCGGCTGCCTGTTCAGGTCACGCCGTCGCGGTGCAATGCGAGAACAGGGACCATGCGTCGTTCCTGATGGCGTATGGCTGGATCGGCGGCGATCGCATCGATGTCGAGACGATGCGGCGCACATTTCAAGCGACGGAGGCGAACTGGGATTTCCGTCAACTTTGGGGTTGGGATTTTCCGCTGCTGGCGATGAGCGCGGCGCGGATGGGCGACCGCGAACATGCGGTCGATTGGCTCTTCCGCGACGAGAAAAACAATCAATGGGGCGCGACCGGCATGACGCCGCGTTGGCATCTCAACGCCGACGGCGCGACCTACAGTCAGGACGCGGAGACATATTTTCCATCGAACGGAGCTCTCCTGGTCGCCGTTGGCATGATGGCGGCGGGTTGGGATGGTTCGAGCGGAGACGCACCGGGCTTCCCGAGCCAGGGCTGGCATGTCCGCGTCGAAGGCGTGCAAAGGCTCCCCTAAACGAAACGGGCGCGCGCATGACGAGGGAAGGTTCGTCATGCACGCGCCCGCGAAAGAAGACACGCGCGCCGCGCGCGTCTCCCGCTCTCCCTCCCGTCAGTGGAACTGAACGGTAGCGCCGAGGAAGAATTGCCGACCGAGAATGTCGTAGGTCGCCGGCCACGTGTTGGCGCGAATGCTGGCGCTGGCGACCACCGGCGGATCTTTGCCTTCGACATTGTTGACGCCGCCGAACAGTTCGAGCCGCTCGCCGATGTCATAACGGAACGACACGTCGAAATAGTGCTGCGCTTCGATGACGGGCTTGCTGAGGCTGTCATAAGCCGGCGGCGTCGCGCCGCGGGCTACGGGCAGTGCGTAGCGATCGTCGGTGACTTCGCCGATGAAGCGGTGACGCAGGCTGAGTGCGAGCGGTCCAGCCGTCAGCGTCACGCGTGATACGCCCTTCCACTCCGGAACGGGTTCGCCGCAGGTTTGGCCGAAGGCGCCCGTGCAGTCATTGGTGACGTTCGGAAACGCCTGGATCGGGGTCAGGATGAACTCGTCCGTATGCGTCCAGTTGGTCGTAACGTTGATCGAGGTGGTGTGGCCGAGCAGGGTCCAGTTCAGATCCGTGTCATAGCTCGCCGCGAAATCGACGCCCGACGTCTTGATGCCGCCGGTATTGCCGTTGGTGAGTTGCACGGCGTATGGCTGCGTGATCGAGCCGTCGGCTGGGTTGCGCTGCACGGCTTGGCAATACGGGCTGCTGGCGTCGCGAATGATGTTGTAGCAGAGGTTCAGCACGTTGGCTAAGCCGCCGCCGAGCGGCGCGATCGCGCCGTCGAGATCGATGTCGTACCAATCGATGCTGGCGACGAAGCCCGGCAGGAAGCGCGGCCGCGCCACGATGCCGAACGTCTTGGTGTCGGATTCTTCAGGACCGACGTTGGGATTGCCACCCGAGACGTTGGGGATAAGCGAGCCGGACGTGGACTGAACCGCAGCCGTGAATACGTTGGCGCTCGGCACGCCGGTGGCGACGCAGACATTGCGCACCGCCGTCGAGGTGTCCGCCGCCAGTGCGCCGCACGGATCGGTGGCGTTGTTGAAGTTGGTTTGGTTGCCGCCGAACAATTCGCCGACGTTCGGCGCGCGGATGGCGTGCTGGAACTGGCCGCGGAACACGAGGTCTTCGACCGGGCTCCATTCGACGCCGTATGAATACGTGTCGACGCCGCCCACACCTTTCAGATCGTAGTCCGAATAGCGGTAGGCCGCGTTGACGTTGAGCCGCTCGGCCATCGGCACGTGCGCGAGGATCGGCACGCGTACTTCGCCGAACACTTCCTTGACGCTCTCGCTGCCGTTGGTGGGAAGCGCGGGGTTGAAGCCGACGACATCGCCGGAAGCGAGGAAGCTGTCGGGCACGAAGCGAGCGCTCGATTCACGCCATTCCGTGCCGAAAGCAAAGTCGACCGGGCCCGCCGGCATGTCGAACAGCGAACCAGTCAGCGTCGCCGCGGCGCCTTGCGTCTCGGCCTTGGTGACGTTGGTGGCGCTGATGCGAATCGCGTTCACGCACGCTGCGGACATGGTGGCGCCGAACGTGTCGCAAACCGGCGCGGACGCGCCTTGGCGGAGAAGCGCAGCTTGGAAGCGGCTCTTGGAGGCATTGCCGCTTTGCAGGTCGGTCTCGTCCGTGCGCGCGTACAAGTAGTACACGTCGTAATGCAGATCACGCAGGAAGTTCGGCGAGAGATCGCCGAGATCGCCGCGGAAGCCGGTGGCCACGCGCCAAGCGACGCGCTCGGATGAATTGAAGCGATCGCCCAGCTCCACGAGGCGGCGTCCATGCGTCATCGCCGCCAGGCCGTCGTTCGGCGCATTGGTGTAGGTGGCGGTGCCGGTGGTGACCGTCGTCGTTGACGTTTCGCGCAGATCCAGCTGGTGCAGCACTTCCTGCATCTGCGGGCTCAAATAGGGGTTGTTCACGTTCAACAGATAGGTGCCGCCGATATTGGTCGGCGCGAGCTGTTGGTTCACGGTGTTGTTGCTGAAGTGGACTTCCAAATAACCGGTGATCTTGTCGGCGAAATCGTAATGCGCAAACGTGTTCACCATGTAGCGTTCTTGCGGAACGACGAGGTAATTCTCGAGCGCAAGATTGTAGCGGTCCTGCGGATCGAGCGCCGGGCGCGCGGTGTCTCCGGCGTTGTTGAAGGTGAAGCCGAATGCGCTCATCGCGCTAAGGCCGGCGGCCGCGTACGCAGCGTCGAGCGCCGCGTTCGAACTGGATGATCCGGGGATCGGAATGCCGGAGAACCGGCCGTTGGGGATGTCGCCGCTGCCGCCGGCGATGAAGCCCGGGATGCCCCCCGCCTGACGGCAGGTCTGGCCAGGGCCCGGCGTCAGCGGCACGCCGGCGCCGTCGCTGCGATAGGAGGCGGCGGTGACACAGCCGTCCGAAAGCGAGTCGCGCGTCCAGCCGCCCATTCCCGCCCGGGTGATCGGACGACGATTGAGGTAGTTGAACGACACCGTGACGTTGCCGCGGCCATTGTCGATATTGCCGCCGAGGGTGAGGTCGATCGAATCCGTCGGCGTTTCTGTGGGGCTGTCCCAGCTGCGTTGGTACGATGCTTCCACGCCTTCGTAGTCGTCGCGCATAATGAAGTTGACGACGCCCGTGATCGCGTCCGACCCGTACACCGCCGAGGAGCCGCCAGTGACGATTTCGGTGCGCGCGATGAGCGCGGAGGGGATGGTGTTGAGGTCGACGGTCTGGTCTGGACCTTGAATTGCGAAGCGGCGGCCGTTGACGAGGACGAGATTCCGCTGCGGGCCGAAATTGCGCAGGTTCACATTGGCGTTGCCGCCCGGCACCGTATTGGCCGTGGCGCCGCCATTGGTCGAAGGCACGAATTGTGGCGAGGCGCTGAGCAGATTTTCGATGTTCTGCGTGCCGGAGAGCTGGACTTCCTCCTGGCCGATGACCGCGACGGGCGTTGGCGCGTCAAAGCCGCGATTGGCGAGGCGCGAGCCGGTGACGACGATCTCTTCATCGCCCGCGGTCGGTTGGCCGGTTTGCGCCGACTGCGCCAGCGCCGGCGAAGCCGCGCAGAGCGCCAGGCCCGCAAGCATGAGGCTCGTGCAATTCAGCAGGCTTGAACGACGACCTGCGGACATCTTCTTCTCGCTCATTCATCCCTCCCCTTGAAACGGATTGCGCGAGCGCGGACGTGCGCCGTTTCGCTCGCTGAAATTTCTGAAAACGGACCCGCTCTTCGCCGCCTCGGCCTGGGCCCAAAGGAGGCTGTCACACGCCTCCGAGCGCTCCTTCCCCGTTCAGGTCTTCGCCTGCTCGCCCAATCGCTAGCACAAATCCCAACATATGCAATAGCAAACCATATTGTGCGCATCGGCATGCGGGTGCCGGCGCTGGGCGGTCCGGTGTGGGCTTTCGAAATCGGGAGTGGCTTAGGTCGACGGGGGGAGAGCGAGGGCGCCGCGATCGATCCGATCGATCGAGACGCAACCCGTCAGCGCCATGGCGACGCGCATTTCCGCCTCGATGAGACGAAGCGCGTGTTCGACGCCCGCTTCACCGCGCGCCGCAAGGGCGTAGGCCCAGATGCGCCCGATCAAGACGCCCTTTGCGCCAAGCGCCAGCATCCGCACGACGTCGAGGCCCGAGCGGACGCCGCCGTCCGCGAGCACGGTTAGCTGATCGCCGACTGCGTCAGCGATCGGCGGCAGCGCTGCAGTGGTGGAAAGGGCGCCGTCGAGTTGGCGCCCGCCATGATTGGAGACGACAATTCCATCGGCGCCGAGCGAAGCGGCGGTGCGCGCATCCTGCGCATCGAGCACGCCTTTGATGATGAGCGGGCCATTCCACGTTTCGCGGATGAAATCGAGGTCGCGCCACGTGACGCTCGAATCGAAATTTTTCCGCATCCAGGCGAAGAAGTCCTCAAGCCCGGTATTGCCTTTGAGCACGGGGGCGACATTGCCGAGCGAATGTGGCCGTCCAAGCAGTCCGACGTCCCAGGCCCAGGCCGGCCGCTGAAGCGCCTGCCAGAAACGACGCAACGCGCCGAAGGCGCCAGCGGCGCCTGCAAGCCCCGAACGGATGTCGCGATAGCGGGAGCCGGGCGCAGGCATGTCGACGGTGAAGACAAGCGCGGAACAGCCCGCGTCCTTGGCTTGCCTCAGCAGCTCGACCATGAAACCGCGGTCGCGGATCATGTAGAGCTGAAACCAGAACGGCGCTTGCGCCACGCGATGTACTTCCGCCAGGGAGCAGGCGGATACGGTGGAAAGACAGAACGGAATGCCGACCTTGTCCGCCGCGCGTTTGGCTTGTGTTTCGCCGCGCCGCGCGTTCATGCCGGCGAGGCCGATCGGGGCAAGCGCAACGGGCATGCTTTGCTTGCGGCCGAACAGCGTCGTGCCGAGGTCGAGCGCGGACACGTCCACGAGCACGCGTTGCCTGAGCGCAACTGCCTGCAGATCGGCGACGTTCCGGTGCAGCGTCGTTTCGGCGTAAGAGCCGCCGTCAATGTACTCGAACAGGAAATGCGGCAGGCGCCGGCGCGCCAGTTCGCGATAGTCCAGCGGCGAGGCGGCGATGGGCATCTATTGCAGGTTCACGAACGCACCGCCATCGACCAGCAGCGCCGCGCCGGTCACGTAGCGGGCCATGTCGGAAGCAAGAAAGATGATGGGGCCAGCGATGTCGTCGGCCTGCCCTAAGCGGCCGAGCGGAACGCGGCTTTCCATATGTGCGCGCTTTGCGGGATCGGCGAGATCGTCTTTGTTGATCTCCGTGAGGATCGTGCCTGGAAGCACTGAATTGCAGCGGATTCGATGCTTGCCGAGCGCGATGGCGGCGGACTGCATCAGCGAATGAACGCCCGCCTTGGTGGGCGTGTAATGGGTTTGATATTCACCGCCGACGAGCGCGGAGATGGATGAGACCGCGACGATCGCGCCGCCCTTGCCTTGCCGCACCATCTGGTTGGCGGCGGCCTGCACCATGAAATAGGCGCCATGCAGATTGACCTGCATCGTGCGCTCGAATGTTTCGACCGGCATGTCGAGAAAGGCGTGAAACGGGCAGATGCCGGCATTGCTGACGAACACGTCGACGCCGCCCAGCGCCTCTGCGGCGGCGCTGACGAAGCGCTGTGCGGTCGCGGGTTCGGCGACGTCGCCTTCAAGCGCGAACGCGCGCCGGCCCATCGCCTCAATCTCCGCGACGCAGCTTTTTGCGCCGTCCTCATAGCCCAGATAGTTGATGGCGACGTCCGCGCCTGCGCACGCCGCGGCGATCGCCGTGGCGCGGCCAATGCCGGCTGAACCGCCGGTGATCAGAACCGCCTTGCCCCCCAACAGCCCCACGGCGCACTCCTATTTGCGAGCGCCCGGCCGGCGCGGCGGCGGGGCCGTCTCGGGCGACCAACCAATGTCGCGGCTGATCGCGGCGGCGACGCCGCGGACGTCTTCGGAGAGGGCCTGCATACGCGAGTCCGCCATGTACTGCGCCGCACTTGAGACGCTCATCGCCGCGACAATCTTGCCGCTGGCGTCGCGGATCGGCGCGGCGACGCAGCGAATGAGGTCTTCGTTCTCTTCGAGGTCGAACGTGTGCCCTGCGGTCACGTAAGTCTTCATGCGGGCGAGCCAGATGTCGTACGTGGCGGGCGGCGAGCCCGTCGATTGGTCGTACAAGAAGAGTTCTCGCCAGCGCTCGACCTGATCGTCAAGCAGCAGCGCCTTGCCAAGGCCCGTTGATGTCAGCGGGTGGCGATCGCCGACGCGGCTGCTGATTTCGACCCGGCGGCGGCCAGGAATTTTGTCGAGGTAGAGCGCACGGTCGCCGTCGAGCACGCCGAGGTGCAGCGTGTCTCCGGTGAGCAGTGCGAGATTCTCCAGATGCGGGCGCGCCACCTGGACGATGTCCGTCTGGCGCTGAGCCAGCGAACCGAGTTCGAGCAGCTTCGGTCCGAGTTGGTAGCCTAGCCGCGGCGCAAAGGTGAGATAGCGCCGTTCGATCAGCGCCGCAGCCAGGCGATGCGCGGTCGAGCGGGTGAGGCCAAGCTTCGCGGCCAGATCGGCCAGAGTGATCGGCCCCTCCTTCACGGCGTCGATGACGTCGAGCCCGCGCAGCAGCGTCTGGCTGCCGGACGGCCCCTTCGTCGCCGCCGGCTCTTCGGCGTCCGGCTTGACGCGATCGGCGGTTGCGGGCTTTCTTTTCATCAGCTAGCACTCTATCCCATAAAGTGGAACGAAACGCGAGAACCTTCGGAAGCCTAGAACAGTCGAGGCGACAGGGAGCGGGTCACCCGGACGCAAATCGTACCATATAGTGGTACGGGGACGCCTTGGGCTTTGCAATCGCCCGGTCGTGGGGGAGCCAAATGACGTCGCCAAGGATCAGGCAGGTGCGCGCCTATGTCGTTCGCGGCGGTGGTGCGGATTATCACGATCAAGGCGGCGGTCATTGGATCGACGACCACATCGCCACGCCCATGAGCCGCTATCCGCAATACCGGCAGTCGCGGCGGAGCTTCGGCATCAACGTGCTCGGCACGCTGGTGGTGGAAGTCGAAGATGAGAGCGGACTGGTCGGGTTTGCGGTGACCACGGGCGGGGAACCCGCGGCCTATATCGTCGAGAAGCACCTGGCTCGTTTCGTAGAGAGCGCATCGCCGGCTGACTACGAAACCATCTGGGACCAGATGTATTTCGCGTCGCAATTCTACGGGCGCAAAGGGCTCGTCGTGAACGCGATTTCAGGCGTCGACCTCGCCGTCTGGGATTTGCTCGGCAAGCAGCGCGGCGAACCAGTGCATCACATGCTCGGCGGCGCAGTCCGTGATGAAATCCAGTTTTACGCCACTGGCGCGCGGCCCGATCTTGCGAAGGAAATGGGCTTCGTCGGCGGCAAGCTCCCGCTGCATCATGGTCCTGCCGAGGGCGAAGAAGGGTTGGGGAAGAACGTCGCGCTCTTGGCCGACATGCGCGCGAAGGTCGGAAGCGATTTCTGGCTCATGTACGATTGCTGGATGGCGCTCGATCTCGACTATGCAGTGCGACTCGCGGCGCGTTGTTCGGAGTACGGTCTCAAGTGGATCGAAGAGGCGCTGAGCCCGGACGATTATTGGGGCTATGCCGAGCTCAAGCGAAAGGCGCCGAAAGGCATGCTGGTCACGACCGGCGAGCATGAAGCGACGCGCTGGGGTTTCCGCATGCTCCTGGAGATGGAGTGTTGCGACATCATCCAGCCCGATGTCGGCTGGTGTGGCGGTCTAACCGAGCTCGTGAAGATTTCCGCCTTGGCGGACAAGCACCGCAAACTGGTCGTGCCGCACGGTTCGTCAGTCTATTCGTACCACTTCGTGGCGACCCAACAGCACAGCCCGTTCGCGGAATTCTTGATGATGGCGCCGAAGGCGGATGAAGTCGTGCCGATGTTCGCGCCGCAGCTCTTGGGAGAGCCAACGCCGAAGCACGGCCGTCTGCGCATCTCCGAACTGGACAGGCCCGGCTTTGGTGTAGAACTCAATCGCGAGATTGAACTCGCACGCCCCTACACCCACTGAGAAAGATCGCTGCCTATGAAATTGCTCCGTTATGGTTCCAAGGGAAACGAGAAGCCCGGCGTGTTGGACGCAGCCGGCGAGATTCGCGATCTTTCCGGGCATGTGCATGACCTGACGCCCGCGACGGTGACGGTAGAATCGATCGCCAAGCTGAGAACGATTGACGTCGGCGCGTTGCCGATCGTGCGCGGCCCCCAGCGCATCGGTGTTCCAGTGAGCGGCGTCGGCAAGTTTCTCGCGATCGGTCTGAATTACGCAGATCACGCGCGCGAAGGAGGACTGGAGCCGCCGAAGGAGCCGATCTTCTTCACCAAGGCGATCTCGTGCCTCAATGGTCCGAATGACCCCGTGATGATCCCGAAGGATTCCGCCAAGACGGACTGGGAGGTCGAACTCGGCGTCGTCATCGGTAAGACGAGCCGGCATGTGCCGCAGTCGGAGGCGCTGTCGCATGTGGCGGGTTTCGTCCTCGCCAACGATGTTTCGGAGCGGCGCTATCAGAAAGAACTCGGCAGTCAGTGGGACAAGGGAAAAGGCTGCGACACGTTCGGCCCGATCGGCCCGTGGCTGGTGACGCCGGACGAGATCGAAGACTGCCAGAACCTCGACATGTTTCTCGAAGTGAATGGCCGGCGCATGCAGAGCGGCAATACGGGGACCATGATTTTCCCGGTCGCGGAATGCATCGCTTATGTGAGCCGATTCATCACGCTGTTTCCTGGCGATCTGCTGATCACCGGCACGCCGCCCGGCGTTGGCGAGGGTCAGAAGCCGAACGCCATTTTCCTGAAACCGGGCGATGAGATGCGGCTCGGCGTCACGGGACTGGGCGAGCAAAAGCAAATCTGCGTCCCGTTCAGTCTGGAGTTGGAGGCCTGACGTGAAGACCTTTGCAGGGCGCTTCGACGGGCGCACGGCGATCATCACCGGCGGCGCCTCGGGTCTCGGCCGAGAGGTTGGCCGCCGCATCGTCGCCGAGGGCGGTCGCGTGATTCTGTGGGACTTGAACGGCGAAGCGCTGCGCGAGGCGAAGGCCGATGTCGGCGCCTTCGACGTCGCCGCCTTCGATGTCACCGATTACGAAGCGGTGCGGAACGCCGCGCAGGCGGGATACGATAAGCTGGGGCGCATCGATGTGCTGGTGAATTCCGCCGGCATCACCGGTGCGACCGCCTCGGTCGAAGGTTATCCTATCGAGAGCTGGCTTCGCGTCGTCGACATCAACCTGAACGGCGTTTTCTATTGCTGCCGCGCGGTGCTGCCGCACATGTTGCACACGGGTTACGGCCGCATCGTCAACGTGTCGTCGGTGGCGGGCAAGGAAGGCAATCCAAACGCTTCGGCGTATTCGGCATCGAAGGCGGCCGTGATCGGGTTCACGAAGTCCTTGGGCAAGGAAGTCGCCACCAAGGGCGTCATCGCCAACGCGGTGACGCCGGCGACCTTCGAAAGTCCCATCCTCGATCAATTGCCGCAAAGCCAGGTCGATTACATGCGTTCGAAAATCCCGATGGGTCGGCTCGGCGACGTATGGGAGACGGCCGCCATGGTCTGCTTCATGGCGTCAGAGGAATGCAGTTTCACGACGGCTTCGACCTTCGATACGTCGGGCGGTCGCACGACATTCTGAATGACGCGGCCAAACAAGCCGCGCGATAGGGGGAAGTAAGCGCAAGGATGAACGATCTGCCGTTCGTCGACGCCCACATTCATCTGTGGGACCTGAGCCGCCTGCGCTATGCGTGGCTGACGCCGCCGTTCTCCGACGGCGGCCCGAATGGCAATGTCGCGCCGATCGCCGACACCTATTTGCTCAAGGACTATCGCCAAGAAGCGCGGCGCTGGAACGTGGTTGGCGCCGTGCATGTCGAGGCTGGCGCCGATCCGGCGCAGTCGGTGGCGGAGACCGATTGGCTGCAGGGGATCGCCGATGAGGAGGGCCTGCCCAACGCGATCGTGGCGTCGGCGGTGCTGAGCGACCCGAACCTCGACGCGCAGCTTTCGGCGCACGCCAAACGACGCAACGTGCGCGGCGTGCGCCATATCGTCAATTGGCATCGCGATGCGAACCGTACCTACACGCCGCGCGATTTCACGCGCGAAGAGGCGTGGGTGCGCGGTTTCGGTCTCTTGTCCAAGCACGGACTCTCGTTCGATTTGCAAGCCTATCCGGGGCAATTCCATCATTTGGCGCAAATCATCGCGGCGCATCCCGAGACGCCGGTGATCATCAATCATGCCGGCATGGGCGTGGACCTTGAGGCGGAGGGTGTATCGGAGTGGAGGCGCGGCATGAAAGCGCTGGCCGTGCTCGCGAACGTCTCAGTCAAGATTTCAGGGCTCGGCTTTGTTTATCGCCCGTGGGATGCGGCTCAGGCGCGGGCGCGCGTCTTGGAGACGATCGACATTTTCGGCCCCAGCCGCGCGATGTTTGCGAGCGATTTCCCGACCGATCGCCTGTTCGCGTGCTTCGACGACGTGATGAGCGTTTTCACCGAGGCCGTCGCGGATTTCACCGAAAGCGAGCGGCGCGCGCTGTTCGCCCGCAACGCCAGCCGCATCTACCGGCTTGGTCTTTCAGTCTGACGGAGCACAGAACGCATGGCCAATCCGCTGCTTGGCGTCCTCTTTCACTGGTTGGGCGGACTTTCGTCTGCAAGCTTCTACGCGCCTTATCGCGGCGTGCGCGGCTGGTCATGGGAAATCTTCTGGCTGTTCGGCGGTGTGTTCTCCTGGTTGATTGGACCTTGGTTTTTTGCCTCGATCCAAACGAGGGATTTGCTCGGCGTACTGTCGGCCGCGCCGCCCAACACGCTGTTCCTGTGTTATCTGTTCGGTGCGCTTTGGGGGCTTGGCGGTCTCACCTTCGGCCTGACCATGCGCTATCTCGGTATGTCGCTCGGAATGGCTGTCGCACTTGGCTTCACAACGGCGTTTGGCACACTCATTCCGCCGATTGTGCATGATCAGATCGCTGCGCTGGCCCAAAGCCCGCACGGTCAGGTTATCCTGGGCGGCATCGCCGTCACGTTGATCGGCATCGCTATCGTCGCGCTCGCGGGCCGCAGCAAAGAAAGCGAGATGTCCGAAGAGGAAAAGAAGAAGGCGATCCACGAATTCGATTTTCGCAAAGGCATGCTGATCGCGGTGTTTTCCGGGGTGATGAGCGCATGCTTTGCATTTGGCCTCGATGCGGGCGAGCCCATTCGGCAATTGTCGCTCCAAGCCGGAACGGGAACATTGTGGCAAGGGCTGCCGGTGCTGTGCGTCGTGCTCGCCGGCGGCTTCACGACGAATTTTGTGTGGTGCGCCTATCTGATCGCCAAGAACCGCTCGCTTCCTGAACTCGTCGGCGGCAAGGGGAAGACCACGCCGGAACTCGGCGCGTCGACGCCGCTGCTGCGCAATGCGGGATTGTGCGCGCTTGGGGGGCTAGCCTGGTACTTCCAGTTCTTTTTCTACACGATGGGCGAGAGCCAGATGGGACCGTACGGCTTCTCGAGCTGGACGCTGCACATGGCGAGCATCATCATTTTCTCGACGCTGTGGGGTTTCGCGTTGAAAGAGTGGACAGGCGCAAGCGGCAAGACGCTCGGGCTTGTCGTATTGGGCATTGCGACGCTGGTGGCGTCAACATTGGTGATCGGTTACGGCAATTATCTTGGCGTGCAGCACTAGGCGATTACTTGTTCTCGTCGGTAAGCGCTGCGCGGCGTTCGCGATCCAGATCCGTCGGCTCGATCCAGCGCGCGCCGCTCGGCCCGCTCTCTCGCTTCCAGAGCGGTGCGTCCGTTTTCAGGTAGTCCATCAGCTCCTCGACCGCGGCGAAGGCTGCGGTGCGATGCCGGCTCAGCGCGGCCACCAGCACAATGGCTTGGCCTGGCGAAATCGCACCGACGCGATGGATGACCAGGAGATCGTCCACCGCGTGGCGTATCCTTATGGCGTCGGCGAGACGCGCAATCTCGGTTTCGGTGAATCCCGGATAGTGCTGCAGGTCGAGTTGCGTCACGGCGCCATCTTCGGCGCGGCAAAAGCCGATGAAGCTCGCGAGCGCGCCGGCGCCGGCGCGCGCCTCTGCGAAGGCGGCGAGTTCAGCGTTGGCGTCGAACGGATCGGGGGTGACGATGACGCGCACGCGATCGGACTCCGCGCTTAAACAGTGACGCCTTGTTTCCAGAGCGCGATCTCACGCTCGCCGTTGCGCTCCGCGCGGGTCGGCTCGCCGGAGGCGGTTGCGACGACAAGATCGAGCAGCGCCTGCGCGGCGTCGTCCATCGGCACGCCGTTCACCAATTCGCCGGCGTTGAAATCGATCCAATTCGGCTTGCGTTCCGCGAGCGAGGTATTCGACGCGATCTTCAGCGTCGGCGCTGGGAAGCCCATGGGCGTGCCGCGGCCGGTGGTGAACAAGATCACGGTTGCGCCAGCGGCGGTCAGCGCCGTCGACGATACAGCGTCATTGCCCGGCGCTTCGAGGATATTGAGGCCGTTCCTCTTCACGCGTTCGCCATAGCGCAGCACATCCATCACCTGCGAGCGGCCTGCTTTCTGCACGGCGCCCAGCGATTTTTCATCGAGGGTGGTGATGCCGCCCGCCTTGTTGCCGGGCGACGGGTTTTCATAAATCGGCTGGTTATGCGCGATAAAGTAACGTTTGAAATCGTCGACGACCGAGACGATGCCATTGAAGACGGTTTCATCGGCGGCGCGCGCCATCAAAATGCGCTCGGCGCCAAAGATTTCTGGGATTTCCGTCAGGACCGGCGTGCCCCCCGCCGCCGCCACCGCGTCGGCTACGCGCCCGACCAGAGGATTGGCTGTGATGCCGGAAAAGCCGTCCGAGCCGCCGCACTTCAAGCCGATTACGAGCTCCGACAAGGGACGCGGTTCGCGCCGATCCTTCTCGGCTCGCTCGACCAGCTCCTCGATCATGGCGAGGCCAGTTTCGAACTCGTCTTCGACCATTTGCGTGGCGAAGTAGCGGATGCGTTCGGGATCGATATCCGTCGCCGCTTTGATGAGCGCATTGAGCTGATTGTTCTCGCATCCGAGCCCCACGACCAGCACGCCGCCGGCGTTGGGATGTTGCGCCAGATCGGCGATGACCTGACGGGTATGCGAGAGATCGTCGCCGAGTTGCGAGCATCCATAGGGATGGGTGAAGGCGTGAACGCCTCCCACGCGGCCCGCGAGGCGTTGATTGGCCAAGTCCGCAAGCCGTCGCGCGGTGTTGCTGACGCAGCCGACGGTGCACAGAATCCAAATTTCGTTCCGCGTGCCGACGCGTCCATTGGCGCGACGATAGCCCATGAAGGTCTCTGGCGCCGCGAGCGGCGAAGTCTCCGTCGACGCCGGCTTAAACAGATAGCCTTCGATGCCCTCAAGCCCGGTGCGGACGTTGTGCACATGCACGTGATCGCCCGGTTCGATGTCCGCCGTCGCCCGCCCGATCGGCCAACCGAATTTGAGGACGTCCTTGCCGGCGCCGACGGGCCGGATCGCCACTTTGTGGCCTTTAGGCACGTTGGCGCGGACGCGAACCTCGCCGTCTTGCCAGCGCACGGTTTCGCCTTCGCTGAGTTCACGCAGCGTCGTCGCGACATGGTCCCGCGGGTCGATGCGATAAAGGGCGTGCGCGGCTGTGGCGGGATCGCTGAGCATAAGCGCAATCTAATCGATTTTGCTGTCGAGCGCATAGAGCCGCGCGGCGTTGCCGCCCAGGATCGCCGCCCGCGCATCGGCCGAGAACCCCGAAAGCAGTGTTTCGGTTGCGTCGATCCAGCGCTGATAGCCCGAAGCCAGCAAAAGCACCGGCCAGTCGCTGCCCCAAACCACGCGCTCGGGTCCGAAGGACGTCAGCACATGGTCGGCGAAGAAGGCGAGATGCTCAGTGCTCCAGTCGGACGCGGCTTCGGTAACGAGGCCCGAAAGCTTGCACCAGACATTCGGCGAGCCGGCCAGCGCGGCCATGTCCGCCGCCCATGGATGGCGCACGTTTCGCGCGATGTCCGGCTTGGCGGCGTGGTCGATGATGATGCGTAGATTCGGATGCGCGCGTGCGAACTGCGCGAGCGCTGGCAGATGCCGAGGCCGCACCAGCGCCTCGAAGACAAGATTGTGCTCGATCATCGCTTCGATGGCGCGGCCTGCCTCGGGGTGCAGGATCCAATCCGCCGGCAGATCCTGGAGCATGGGCCGCAGGCCCTTGAACTTCGGGTGTTCGGCAAGCTTGGCGATGCGTCGCGGCGCTTCCGGGGCGCGAATGTCCGCCCAGCCGATGACGCCCGCCACCGACGATGTTGCGTTGGAGAGTTCAAGCAGCCAGTCGGTGTCTTCGTCGTTGGGTTGAGACTGAACGAGGATGGAGACGGTTACGCCGGCTGCGACGCGGGTCGAGTCGAAATCTTCAGGAAGAAAATCACGATATAGAATTGGCAAATCCTCGCGCGGCCATTGATGGCCGTGCGCGCCGATCTTCCAGAAGTGCTGATGTGCGTCGATCCGCATCACATCGACATGCCGCCGTCGATGGAGATGAGTTGGCTCGTGACGAAGCGGCTCTCGTCGCTGGCCAGATAGACGCAAAGCGCCGCGACTTCTTCGGCGGTTCCGAGCCGTCCCATGGGCTGACGCGAAACGAATTGCGCGCGCGCTTGGTCGAGTCCGCCGACATCGCGCGCCACGTGTTCGATCCGCTGTTGCAGCGATGGCGTTTCGATGGTGCCCGGGCATACGGCGTTGCAGCGGATGTGCTGGCCTGCATAGTCGGCGGCGATGGATTTGACGAGGCCGATCATCGCCGCTTTCGTCGCCCCATACGCGGCGCGTTTGGGCACGCCCATGATCGAGGAGGCGACGGAGGAAATGCACACGATGCTGCCTCCGCCGTCTGCGAGCATCGTGGGCAACACCGCCCGCACCACATTGTAGAAGCTGTCGACATTGACGGCGAAGGAATGGCGCCAGGCGTCGGCGTTGCAATCGAGGACGCTGCCTTGGTGCACGTATCCGACGCAGTGAATGACCGCGTCGAAAGCGCGGCCGGCGCAGGCGCGATCCACCGCCGCCGCATCCGTGCAGTCGAAGGCGGCAAGCTCGATGCAGGCGCCGTCGAGTTCGCTGAGTTTTTCCCCGTCGATATCGGAAGCGAGTACGTCGGCGCCCTCTGCGGCGCAGGCGAGGGCCGTGGCGCGGCCTATGCCGCGCGCCGCGGCCGTCACCAGGATGCGCTTCCCGTTCAGCCTCGCCATGCATTCCCCGATCTTCCGAACCTTGCGAAATTATATGACTAAAGGTCCGGGCTTGGGAATGGCGCGGGGATGCGCGATTGCGCCTGGTCAAAACGGCGCCCGGCGGATGGCGCGAGTGTGCGTTTCACAGGATGGGAAACGCCATGGCCACGTTGTCCAGATCGCCGAAAGCCGAACATGTCAGCGTCGTTCACGCCGCCGCGATCGGCGCTGCGATTGTCATGTTTCTCCTGGTGGTGCTTTGGGCAAGCGCCGCCCTGGGGATGTTGCCGCACTTGCGGTCGCTGTTTGGCCCCATGGGCGCGGGCTCGCCTTTTGCTATCGTCGTCGCGCTAGCGTTCGCGCTCGTGCTCGGCGCGGCCGTCGGCGCCGTCTTTGGCGTCGGCTATAATATTGCGCGCCGCGCCCGCTGACGCGCTTGCTCAGGCGGCCTCAAGCTCCAGGAGCGCGGCCCGGCTTTTCATCACCACGTGACGCGAGCTGGGCAGCGCGATGGTATGCTGGCGCTCCATTTCGCTGAACGTGCGCGACACCGTCTCGATCGTAAGGCCCAGATAATCGGCGATGTCGGCGCGCGACATCGGAAGGTCGAAGTCCAGTTTCGACGTTGCGCGGTCCGCCAGGCGGAGCAGGAAGGCGGCGACCCGTTCCCCGGCGCCTTTCCGGCCCAGCATCATGGCGTGATCGCGCGCGCTGTACAGATTGCTCGCCGTTAATTCCAGCACGACATGGGCGGCGCGGGTGTTCTCGGCGGCGGCCTTGTCGAGGAGCGAGCGGCGCACCATCACGACGTCTGACGGGATGACGGCTTCCGCGGAGAGCGTATGCGTGGGCGACAGTTCCAATCCGAACACATCGCCGGGGAGATGAAAGCCAAGAATCTGCCGGCGGCCGTCGCTTGAGAAGCGCATCGTACGCACGGCGCCCGACATGACGCGGTAGACATACTCGGCCGGTTCGTCTTCGCCGAATACCTCTTCGTTGCGTCCGAACTGCATGCGGGTGCCGCGCAATTCGATGCCGGATCCGAAGTCGATGACGTCCTGCAGACCATTCGCGGCGGGGATGTCGGTGTGTGCGCGGCTCATGGCTGGCTCCTTTCGTGGTGAGGAAAGGCTTAAGCGAGCCGGTTCAGCCGGAAAATTCGGGATGAGCGCTTAAGGGGGAGCCCCTATGCCCTTGGGCATAGGGCGGGCGCGTATGCAGAATTACAATTGTCCGACGGAGATCGGCGCTTCGCGCGGCGCCAGCGCGAGCGTGTTGCGCAGCGGAAAAAGGAACGGACTCGCCTCGATTTCAAACACGTCGCCTGGCTGCGGCTGCACCCCGTCGCTGAAGGACAGCGTCGCTGTGCCGAAGAAATGGATGTGGATGTCGCCGGGGCGACGGAACAAGGCGTATTTGAAGTGATGGTGCTCCAGATTGGCGATGCTGTGGCACATATGCGCCTCGCCCGAGAGGAAGGGCTGCTCCCACACGATAGCGTTGCCACGCTTGATCCGTGACACGCCGCGCACGTCCTCCGGTAGGGGGCCGGTCAAAAGCTCAGCGCCGAGAGCGCAGGCGCGCAGTTTGGAGTGTGCAAGATAGAGATAGTTCTGCCGCTCCGTGACGTGATCGGAAAATTCGTTGGCCAGCGCAAAGCCCAGACGCCACGGCTCGCCATGGGCGCCGATCACGTAAATCCCAGCGATCTCCGGCTCCTCGCCGCCGTCGAGCGCGAAGTGCGGCGAGCAGAGCGCCGCGCCCGACGCTGAAAGGATTGAGCCGTCGCCCTTGTAGAACCATTCGGGCTGCACGCCGACGGCGCCGGGCGCGGGTTTGCCGCCTTCGAGGCCCAGTCGAAACATCTTCATCGAATCCGTCAGCGTGTTCGGATCGACGGCATGCATCCTGTCCCGCCCCTCGGCGGAGCCGAGATGCGTGAGGCCAGTGCCGGTGACGAAGACGTGTGCGGGATCGGGGTGGTCGATTGGCGCAAGCCAGCGGCCTTCGGCTTCGGCGGCGCGGACATCGATGGCCTCGCCAAGGCGGCTTCCGACGAACTGCGCCAGCGAGAGGCGCTCTGCGATGGCGGCGAGCGCGAGTGCGTAGGTGCTGTCATAGCCAAGCACGCGATGCGCGCGGCCGTCATCGGCAAGAGCCGCGACAGCACGCTCGCCTCGACCATCGCGAAGCTGCAGCAGGCGCAGGGTCATGCGCTGCTCCCTTGGCGCCGCGCGCCTCGACGACGGAGCGGATCGCCCGCGATGTATGCGCCGAAGAAATAGTGGTCGGTGAGCGTCATGGCTGGCGAAACCATAACTCAGACAAAAAGCGCAAGCCAGCGCCGGCGCAGCTCAACTAGCGTTTCTTGCCCTTCGCGCTGCGGCGGCGGATCGGCGTGTCGAGAAGGGCGAGGCGGATCAGTTCGCGCATCGCCGTGCGGGCGCCCTCGGCGTCTTTGGTCACGACGGCTTCGTAGACGCGTTCATGGTCGGGAACCGGATCGCGCCGCAGCGGCCGGGCGCGCTGCTTGAACTCCGTGAGCGCATGAACGGCGGCCGTGACGCCGTTGGTCAGCGAAACGATGAACGGATTGCCGCTCGCGCTGAGCAGTTCGGCGTGAAAGGTTTGATCGGCCACGCGGCCCGCTTCCACGGCAAGCGTGTGTTCGCGCATCGCATCAAGCGCTGCGCGCATGCCGTCGAGATGGCCTTGGGTGCGCCTTTTGGCCGCCAGCGCGGCGGCTTCCGGTTCGATCAGCGTGCGCAGTTCGAACAAGCTTTGCAGGATTTCCGGCTCGGGCTCGCCATCAAAAATCCAGGCGAGCACGTCGGGATCGAGCAGGCGCCATTCGTGGCGGGGGCTTACGCGCGTGCCGACGCGGGGGCGGCTGGTCACGAGGCCCTTCGCGGCCAGGATGCGCACGGCCTCGCGATAGGCGGAGCGCGAAACGTTGAGCTGTTCGCTGGATTCGATCTCGCCTTCGAGCACTTGCCCAGGGCGATAGCGGCCAGACACGATGCGCCGCCCCAGATTGCGCGCGATGGCGCCGTGGAGTCGAAGAGCCTTATTGCCGCTTTTTTCATCGGAAAGCGCGCCAGATTTCTTGTTCACGAGCGCCGAACTCCAAGCCGGCGCCAAGCATAGGCAGGGGCGGCGCTATTTCATAGCGGCCGTGGCCCGCCACTGGCCGCGGCTTGCCCGCCGGTCGCGGAATGGCTACTCCATTTGTCGGAGTAATGAGGAAAGCGCCTCGTCAGAAAAGGCGGAAGGGGTGGAGATGCTGGGTTCGGTACGGCGCGCCTGGGGGCGCACGCTCGGCGCGGTGATCGTGACGGCTGCGCTGGCTGGTTCCGCTTTAGCGCAGCCGGCGTCCGGCGCGATTGATCTGACGATCCAGGCGCGCAACGCCGGCGCGACCATCAACCGCGATATCTTCGGTCAATTTGCCGAGCATCTCGGCGCCGGAATCTATGGCGGCGTCTGGGTCGGGCCGGATTCTCCAATTCCAAACGTGCGCGGCATTCGCACCGACGTGGTGCAGGCGCTGCGCGCGTTGCACGTGCCGAACGTGCGCTGGCCGGGCGGATGCTTCGCGGACGAGTATCATTGGCGCAATGGCGTCGGGCCGCGCGCGCAGCGTTCGCCGACCATCAACGCCAATTGGGGCGGCGTGAACGAGTCCAACCAATTCGGCACCGACGAATTTTTCGATTTCATCGATCAGATCGGCAGCGAAGCGTACGTGTCCATCAATGTAGGTTCGGGCACGGTGAAAGAGGCGGCCGATTGGCTCGACTACATGACGGGCGACGGCAGCACGGCGTTGAGCCGCGAGCGCGTCGCCAACGGGCATCGCGACCCGTACCGCATTCATATGCTTGGCATCGGCAACGAATCCTGGGGATGCGGGGGTTCGATGCGGCCCGAATTCTACGTCGACCAACTCAAAATGTATTCGCGCTTCGTACGCAACTACAACCCGGCGCAGCGCGAGGGCGCATCGGTGATGCATCGGATCGCCGTCGGAGCCGACGGCGCCGATACCGCTTACACGGAAGCGGTGATGTCGGCCTGGAAAAACAGGACGTGGGCCTGGGACATCGAGGGACTTTCGCTGCACTTTTATACGGTGGGCGGGCCCTGGCCGCCACACTACGACAGCGTGAATTTCGGCGTCCAGGACTATGCGCCCATGGTCGCGGATACGCTGCGGCTCGAGAGCATCGTCTCGGCCAACGCGGCCATCATGGATCGCTACGATCCGGAAAAGAAGATCGGCCTCATGGTCGATGAATGGGGCGTGTGGCTGGCGGCGCTGCCGCACACCAATCCAGGTTTTCTGCAGCAACAGAATTCGTTGCGCGACGCCATCATCGCCGCACTCGATCTCAATATCTTCGCGCGTCATGCCGATCGTGTGCGCGGCGCCAACATCGCTCAGATGATCAACGTGCTGCAGTCCATGGTGATCACCGACGGTCCGCGCATGGTGCTGACGCCGACCTATCATGTGTTTCGCATGTATGCGCCGTTCCAGGATGCGGCTTTGATCCCGGTCTCTTTCAGTGCGGGAACCGTTCATGTCGGCGGCGCTGACCTGCCGCGCGTTGATGCAGTGGCCGCCAGAGATCGCAACGGCGTGCTTTGGCTTGCGATCACCAACATCGATCCTGAGCACGAAGCGTCGTTGAGCGTGGCGATCCCCGGGGCGACGGTGCGCGGCGCTTCGGGCGAAGTGCTGACGGCCGCGCGCGTGAACGCAATCAACACATTCGACGCGCCCGACGGCGTGCGTCCGCGGCCGATCTCCGCGCTGGTTTCGGCCGGGCGGGTGAGCCTCACGCTGCCCAGCAAATCCGTCACCGTGCTTCGTCTCACCGAAGGGCGTGGCTAGATCGAACGCGTATGGAAGAAATGGTGCCTAGGGGCGGAATTGAACCACCGACACGCGGATTTTCAGTCCGCTGCTCTACCAACTGAGCTACCTAGGCGTCCCGGCCCGAACCGGCCGGTTCGGCGGAGCGAGGTCTATAGCGACCGCTCCCCGGCGTGTCCACGGGGGCGAGCCTCACCCCGCGCCGTTGGCGAAATTCGCGGCCGCCGTTAAGCCTTGACCGGGGCGGGTCCGGGAGGAGGAACCATGAACGCGGAAGGTCAAAGGCTGTCGGTCGCGGCCATGAGCCGACGAGCGCTGTTAGGCGGCGCTGCTTCGGGCGTCGCGGCCATGGCGCTTTGTGGCTGCGAGACCAATCCGGCGACCGGGCGCCAGCAGCTCATCCTCATCGATGAATCGCAGCTGCAGCAGGCGTCGCTTCAGGCCTGGGCGCAGCAGCGCCAGCAGACGCCGGTGTGGAATAATCGCGCGGCGCAGGCGCGGCTGGAACGGGTCGGCATGCGCATCGCCCAGGGCGCGGGGCGGGGCGACCAGCCATGGGAGTTCGTGCTGTTCGACACGGCGGAGAAAAACGCGTTCGTGCTGCCCGGCAATCATGTCGGCTTCTATCGCGGCCTCTACGAAATCTGCGACGTCGACGACTACATGGCCACCGTGCTCGGCCACGAGACAGGGCATGTCGTCGCGCGACACGCCGCCGAGCGCTACAGCCGGGAAATGGCGACGCAAACCGCTCTCCAAGTGGCCGGCTCGCGCATCAACAGCCAGGTGGCGATGGCGGCGCTCGGCTTGGGCGCGCAGGTGGGCTTGAGCCTGCCGTTTTCGCGCGAGCAGGAAAGCGAGGCCGATCTGCTGGGGCTCAATTTCATGCACGCGGCCGGTTTTGACGTGAAACAGGCCATTCCGTTCTGGAATCGGATGGAAACGTCCGGCGGCTCGCGGCCCCCGGAATTGCTCTCCACCCACCCCGATCCGACCAACCGGATCGCCGCGATCCGTGCCTATATCAATCAGCAGGGCTGGGGGCCGGTCTGAGTCACGCGCGCCACAGCGCCGCGACGATGATCGCAGCGAGGTAAAGGGCGACGCCGAATACCGTGTGCGTGATGAAGCTGCGCCGGCGGGCCGGCCACGGCTTTGGAGCCTTTGACGCCGCGATTCCCAGCCCCATGCCCGGTTGCATCACGAAATAGGGTGCAACCACGCTCGCCATGCCGACGACAAGCGCCGGCAGGAACGTTGGGCGCCGCGCCCAGTCCAAGCCCCAGAGCAGCACTGCAATCGTCGCGAAGGTCAGGCCCACGGCGTAATGCACGGTCCAGCCCAGGACGCGCTCGCCCGGGATGGGCGCCGCCTTGGCGATGCTCTCATGGACGAGGCGTCCTTGCGGAAAGTGACCGACCCAGCGTCCGACCAGTCCCCAATCGGGGATCGGGACGCCAAACAGCTGCTTCTGAACCAGAATCCAGAGATCCAGGATGGCGGTCGCCGCCAAGCCCATCAGCGCCGAGCGCCCCGCGATTTCCCAGATGTCAGCCACGCCCAACTCCTACAGCAGAGCTGACGTAAGCGCGTCTGGTTCCCGTTCAACGCCGCGTCCGGTGGGGTTTGGCTGATGGCTTGCCTTGGCAGGGACGTGCGACTAGGTTCCGCGCCCCGGACGGCGCTTGCCATAAGCATGCGCGCGACCGGTGATGTGTGCCGCCTTAGCTCAGTTGGTTAGAGCGCTGGATTGTGGATCCAGAGGTCCCTGGTTCGAGCCCTGGAGGCGGTACCAGCCTTCGCTGTGCGCAGCGAAGGCGCTAGGTCTCTGAAGTGCACGCCAACTATCTGAGCGCGCAGGCGCGTTATGCGGCGTACGCGGCCGAGGCGTGCGGATACGAGTTCCGGTCGCTCGACGGCGCGGACGGCTACCTGTTCGAGGTGCGAGACGGCCGGCGGAAGGCGACCTTCGCCGCGGGCGCCGGCACGCCATACGCACTGAACGATGCCCGCGCCGCCTCGATTGCGCGTGACAAAGCCTTCTGCGCGGAGACGCTGCGCCAGGCCGGCGTGCCGGTGCTGCCGGGCGAGATGTTTTTCGTCACCAAGCGTTGGGCGGAGATGCGTTCGCCGGGCCGTGAACCGGAAGATGCGCTCGCCTACGTGTCGCGTGCGGAATACCCGATTTTCTGCAAGCCGATTGCGGCTTCGAACGGGCTCTATGCAGAGATCATCGACGATGCGGCCGCCTTCGCCAACTACATGGACCGCGTGGCGCGCGAGCATTTCGCGATTTTGATCCAGCCCTATGTGCGCGCGCGTGAGCATCGGGTGTTCGTGCTCCAGGGACGCGCGCTGTTTTCATACACAAAGACACTGCCAAGCGTCTTAGGCGACGGAGAGCGCACCCTTTCGGATTTGGTTGCAGCGCTTCCGCGCGAGGCTGGAGCGCCGCCGCTGAAGCCGCGTGGCCGTGACGCGCGCGGCGCCAGGGTCGCCCCCGACGACATTCCGCAGAAGGGCGAGCGCATTGTGCTTGAGGGGCCGGCCAATCGCGCCGCCGGCGGCGGTGCGACAGCGCTTGCGGAAGGCGCGCCGTCGGCTTTCGCAGACATCGCCATCGCCGCAACGCGCGCGGTCGGACTCGAACTCGCCGCTGTGGACATTTTCGGCGACGGCGATGCGCTGACCGTAATTGAAGTGAATTCCAATCCCATGATCGCCACGCTCGAGGATCAGGGTCGCTGGGACATCATCGTCCAGATCTGGCGTGCGAATTTCGCCGCTGCGCTCAGATGATCCGACCCGTTCCGTTTCCGAAGTTCGGCGCGGGCGTTGGTCTGCATCGCGTCGCCGCGATCGCGGAGCGTCTCGATATCGACCTCGCGGCATTCGGCGCCAACGCCGCCGTGATCACCGGTTCGAACGGCAAGGGTTCGACGGCGGCCATGCTGGCCTCGATCCTGCAGCAGACGGGTGAAAGCGTCGGACGCTTCACCTCGCCGCACCTGCTGCAGATCAATGAGCGTTTCACGCTCGACGGCGAGGATATCGCCGACGCGGAGCTGGAGAAGCATTGGCGTCGCGTGGAAGAGACGGCGAATGCGTGGCTGCAAGGGCGCGATGATCAACTCGGCGGCTTCGAATTTCTATTTCTGGTCGCCGCATCCTGGTTTGCGGAGCGCAAGCCGCGCTTCACGGTTTGGGAGGCCGGCATCGGCGGTCGCTATGATCCAACGCGCTTGGTCGAGGCCAAGCGAACGGCGCTCGTTTCACTCGATCTCGAACATACCGCGCTGCTCGGGGATACGCTGGAAATGATCGCCTTCGACAAGCTCGACGCCGCGCCAGGCGGCGCGCGCGTGTTTTGCGGCGAAAGTTGCGCGCCTTTGCGCGAGCGGATCCAAGGCTACGCAAAATTGCGCCGGCTTGATGTGGATTTTCCGACGCCCCTGAACCGCGCTCCATTCGCCGGCGCACACCAGCGCAACAACGCCGCGCTCGCCGTTGCGCTTGCGCATGACATGACTCTGCTTGAAGAGCAGCGCATCAGGTGCGGGCTGGCCGCAACGCGCTGGCCGGGACGACTCGAAGTACTGGCGGAAAAGCCGCTGGTCGTCATCGATGTCGGCCACACGCCCGCGGCGATCGTGGCGGCACTGCAGGGATTTTTGGCGATCGCTGGGGAACGTGCGCGCGTGCTCGTGTGCGGTGCTTCGCACGACAAGGCGGCGGCGGCGATGATCGGCGTGCTGGCGCCCACGTTCGCAACCATCATCTGCGCCAGCGCGCGCCACAAAGGCGCGCCAGCCGGCGCCATCGCCGCGGCGGCGCACACGACCAATCCGCAGGCGGAGATTGTCATCGCCGACGATGTGACCGAAGCGCGCAGGCTCGCACTCGCCAAGGCGGGCGAGGCGGGTGCGGTCTATGTCGCCGGAGGCCTGTTTCTCGCGGCTGAATTCAAAGCGGTGGATTTGGGCCTTGATCCTGCCGCACTGGTCTTCTTTTGACCCCAGCCGACGGCTAGATTGGCGGCCGCGGAGGGGACATGGCCAGAACGTTGTTCGAGCACCTATCGCCCGACACCGGCGCGAAGCGCATCCTGGCGCTCGACGGCGGCGGCGTGAAGGGCGTCCTGACGCTTGGCATGCTGAAGCCGCTCGAAGCGGAATTGAAGCGGCGGGCCGGTTCCGATGATTTCCGTCTCTGCGATTACTACGATTTGATCGGCGGCACTTCGACCGGGGCGATCATCGCCACCGGCCTCGCGCTCGGCATGAGCGTGGACGAACTGGTCGATCTTTACATGGGGCTTGGCCCCGAAGTGTTCGGCAAGACGGCCGGCGACGGGGTCTTCCTGCAATCGAAATTCGACTCGAACAAATTGCGCCGCGCGCTCGCCGGCGTGATGACGACGAAGACGCTGGGCTCGGACGATTTAAGGACTGGCCTCGCTATTCATGCGAAGCGCATCGATACGGGCTCGGCCTGGGTCGTCACCAATCATCCGCTCAGCACCTTCTACGATCCGCCGTCCGATAGCCCGATCTTCCCCAACAAGCGCTATCGGCTCGTCGATCTGGTTCTCGCCAGCGCCGCGGCGCCGACCTTCTTCGACGAAGTCGTGATCGACATCGAGTTCGACGAGAAGCGCAAGCCGACGCAGAAAGGCTACTTCGTCGATGGGGCCGTCAGCGCCAACAATAATCCAAGCTTGCAGCTTTTCATGCTGGCGCTGGAGCCGGGCTACAAGTTCGGCTGGAAGCCGGGCGCGGACAATCTGATGATCACGTCGTGCGGGACTGGTTGTCGTCGTCCGCGCATCGAGGGACGCGCCTTCCAAGGTCTGCCGCCTGGCATGCGCGGCGTGCAAGCGCTGCGCGCCATGGTGTTCGACACGCAGATGCAGGGCGTCATGCTGATGCAGGCGTTCTCCGAGCCGCGCAAACCGTGGTGGATCAATCTCGAAGTCGGCGATCAGAGCGGCCCGTCGCTCTTGCCCGCGCCGCTGCTGGATTTCCAGCGCATGGATGTCGTGCTGGATCAAAAGGCCAAAGCTAAGGACCCGCGCGATCCGACGCCGCCGATGACTCAGCTCGAACGCCTGATCGGTCGCGAGCTGCCGGCCGACGTCATGGAGCAGCTCGACCAGATGGCCAATGGCAAGAAAGAGAATATGACTTTGCTGCTCGAGATCGGCGAAGCGGCGGGAAAGACGTTCGTCGACGCCGCCTATCCCGATCCGAAATTCGACTTGCCCGAATGGCGCTCGTGAAGCCTGCGCGCACGCTCAATGTCGCGGTGACGGGCCATCGGCTCAATCAATTGCCGGAGAAGGAGCGTCCGCGCATTCAGGACGACATCACGCGTTGCCTCGATGAATCGGAAGCGGCGGCGCGCGCTGCGGCAGAGGCGCCGGTGCGGTGCGCGCTTTACTCGGCGATCGCCGAAGGCGCTGATCGTTATGCGGCGGACGCCGCGCTTGCGCGCGGCTGGCGCTTGGTCACGCCGCTGCCGTTTTCTCCTGAGCGGTACGAGCAGGATTTCGCGGATGCGGAGTCCAAGGAACATTATCAGCGTCTGCTTTGGGCCTCGCGGCGGGTGACGTCGGTCGATCCCGAACTGGTTGCGTCAATCGGCGGCGACGCCGCGCCCTATGCGGCTGTCGGGCGCGCTTTGATCGAGCGCGCCGATCTGCTTCTGTGCGTTTGGAATGGCATGCCGCCGAAGGGGCCCGGCGGCACCTCGGAAGTGGCGGCGTTGATGTTGGAGAAAGGCGGCCTCGTGTTGTGGATCGCGGTGGAGCGGCCAGACGTGAAGCTCGTCGGCCCCGCGCCGTTGCCCCGCGCCGGCAGTTTTCGCCGAAAATTGCATGAAGCGCTGGCGCTCAAGTTTGAACGCGTCGCCCGTCCGCCGGAAATGCGCGTGGCGGCATGAAGCCGAAAGTCGTCATCGTCGGCGCCGGCGTGGTCGGCCTCTATAGCGGCATGCGGCTCGCGGAGCGCGGCGCGGATGTCGTCGTGATCGATGGCGACAAGGAAGACTGGGCTGAGCGCGCAAGCGCCGCTTCCCGCGCCGCCGCCGGCATGCTTGCGCCGATCAGCGAAGCGCAAATTCCGCACGACGGCGCGCACGCGCGCGCGTTCGAACTGGATTGGGCGTCGTTTCAGTTGTGGCGCGCGGCGCCGGATTGCCTTCAACCGCATCTCTCGTTCAAAGGGGCGTTGCTCCTGGGCGAACTCGGCGCGCATTCCGAACACGCCGAGCCGCAGACGCGCGCGGAGATGGAACGTCGCTTTGGCCTCTCCGTCGCCACAGACGGCTTCTTTGTCGCCGACGAAGGCGTCGCTGATCCGCTGCCTTCGCTTCACGCCATGGCGGCGCGCATCCGCGATCTCGGCGGCGCCGTTCACTTCGATCGCGAGGCCGAGACAATCGAGACGAGGCCCTGGCTACGCATAAAATGCTTTGGCGGCGCGACGTTCACGGCCGATCGCATTCTGCTCGCGCCCGGCGCATGGGCGAGCGAGGAGCTGAAGGAGATCGCCCCGGCTTTGCGCCACATACGCCCGGCCAGGGGCTGCCTGGCGCCGGCGACGACGAACGCGAACCTGACGGTTACGGTGCGCGCCAAAGATTTTTATCTCGCGCAGCGCACGCCCGGCGATGTCGTGCTCGGTTCATCAATGGAGTTCGATACCTTCGAGCGCCGCGCCGACCCCGCGAAAGTCGCCGCGCTCTATGAGGCCGCGGAACGAGCGTTGCCCGGCCAAGTGAAGCGCGCGGATGCGCCCGCCTGGGCCGGCGTCCGCGCCATGTCCCCGGATTGGTCGCCCCTGATCGGGCCGAATGGCCCGAGCGGCGTGCTGGTGGCGTGCGGGCACTCGCGCAACGGCTGGCTGAACGCGCCGGTGACCGCCGAAGCGATTTGCGCCTACGTCTATGACGAGAGCATCAGCGACCTTTGGGCGGCGTTCTCGGCTGATCGTTTCGACCGATAGGCGCAGGCGCCGCTGCGTGCTAAGCGCGGTCGCATGACTTCCCTTGACCTCACCGAAGCGCAAAGCGCGATCGTCGAAGCCGTCGGCAAGATTTGCGCGAAATATGACGATCATTTCTGGCTGAAGACCGACGAGACGGGCGTTTTTCCCGAGCCGTTCGTCGCCGACATCGCCGCAGGCGGCTGGCTGGGCGTCGCCATGCCGGAGGCGTTCGGCGGCGCCGGGCTTGGGCTCACCGAAGCGGCGCTGATGATGCAGACGGTGGCGCAGTCAGGCGCGGGTTTCTCCGGCGCAAGCGCCATTCACCTCAACATTTTCGGGCTCATGCCCATCGTGAAGTTCGGTACGAACGAACAGAAGGCGCGGTTCCTGCCGCCGGTGATCAGCGGCGCCGATAAGGCGTGCTTCGCCGTTACGGAGCCGAACTCGGGGCTCGACACGGCAAGCTTGGAAACCCGCGCCGAGCGCACCAACAGCGGCTATCGCATCAACGGCCGCAAGATTTGGACGACCAATGCGCAGCGGGCCAACAAGATCCTGATCATCGCGCGCACAACGCCAAAGGATCAGTGCAAGAAGCCGACGGACGGGCTTTCGCTCTTCTACGCGGATTTCGACCGCAAGCGCATCGAAGCGCAGCCGATCCCGAAAATGGGTCGCAAGGCCGTGGAGTGCAACACGCTGTTCATCGAAGACCTTGAGGTCAGCGAGCAGGAGCGCATCGGCGCCGAAGGCGACGGGTTCAAGATATTGCTCTCGGGCCTCAACCCGGAGCGCGTGCTGTTTGCGGCCGAGGCCGTGGGGCTCGGTCGCGCCGCGCTGAAGCGGGCGGCGCAATACGCGAAAGAGCGCATCGTGTTCGGCCGCCCGATCGGTCAGAACCAGGGCGTCGCCCATCCCCTTGCAAAGTGCTGGGCCGAACTTGAAGCGGCTCATCTCATGGCGTTCAGAGCGGCCGCTCTGTACGACGCCGGCCGAGATTGCGGCGCGGAGGCGAACGCGGCGAAGTATCTTGGCGCCGAGGCCGGCTTCCATGCGTGCGAAGCGTCGGTGCTGGCGCATGGCGGCATGGGCTACGCCAAGGAATATTTCGTCGAGCGCTATTTCCGCGAGGCGATGTTGGCCCGCATCGCGCCGGTGAGCCGCGAAATGATCCTCAACTTCATTGCGGAACGCGTGCTCGGTCTGCCGAAAAGCTACTGAGCGCGAGGCTGGCCGCCAGCAGCAACGCCAGCGCTGCGAGCGCCACACATTCGGCCGGTCGCGATTCCCAGACTCCGACATTGGCCGCTGCGTTGATGACGAAATGCGGAATCACGCCGGCGACGATGACGTTGCCGTTCGCGCGGACGAACAGAAACGTCATCACCAGGGAAAGCGCCATCGTGGCGAGCGCCCACCAGCCAAACAACGAAAAGCTCGGCGCCATGACGCCGGAAATGAAAAAGCCCGGAATGTGCCAAACCACCCAGATCGCGCCGAGCGCGAGGGCCGCCGGGATCGGGCCGGTCTGCTCGATGAAGCGCGGCAGCGCATAGCCGCGCCAACCGAGCTCTTCGCCGAACGGCGCGATGTTGAACGCAATCTGGGCCGCGGTGAACATGACGGCCGGCATCATCAGCACCTGGCGTGGCGAGACCGGCCAGTTGGGGTCCCACCATATCGGGGCCGCATAACTGAGCGCGAGCGCGATCAATGGCACGAAGAGGACGCTGACAGGGAGCCACCACCAGCCGAAAGGCCGAACCAGACCGCCCAGAAGATTGAGCAAGCCGATCGGTCCGCCGCGGATCAGCGCGGTCAGCATGGCGGCGGCTGAAGGCGCGCAATTGATGATGAGGAAGACCACGCTGCGCTGGTTCAGCGGCCCCAGCAGCGGCACGAAATTGGCGCGCGTCAGCAGGTAAAGTCCGCCCACGCCCCACGACAGTAGGAACGTGAGGCCGAGGAAAAGGCGCAGATCGCTCCACGCGCTGGTCCGTCCAATCATGGCGGATCTTGTCCGATCCCCCGTTCCCCGCTCTCGCATTTACCGCAGCTCCCGGCGCACACAAAGGCCTGGGGCGCAGGATGGCTCTGCGCTTTCGCCTTGCCTCGTGCTATCAAGGGTTGGCCATATGGCCGGGAGCCGCCGAGGTTGGACGACGCGGGTAAGTTTCACAGTCCAGATGAGAGCTTCGCCGCCGTCGCGGAGTTCGCGCCGGCTATGCTGTGGCGCGGTGATGCGAACGGGAAATGCGTCTATCTCAACCGGGCTCAGCGTGAGTTCTGGGGGCTGACGGAGGCGGACCTTCCCACCTTCAGCTGGACTTCCACGCTCCTGCCGGAAGACGCCGACAAAGTGTTCGGCCCGTTCTCTGAGGGCATGTCGAAGCAGGCGCCGTTCGTTTGTGAGGCGCGCTACCGCCGCGCCGACGGCGCCATCCGTGTTCTGGCCACCAGCGCCGAGCCACGGTTCGATGCAACCGGCCAGTTCACCGGGATGATCGGCGTCAATCGCGACGTGACGGAGGAACGCGAGGCGCAAGCCGAACTCGCCCAAAGCGAAGCGCGGCGGCGCTTGCTCATGCGCGAGATGAGCCATCGCATGAAGAATATGCTGTCGACGGTTTTGTCGATTGCATCGCAAACCGCGCGCTCCGCGGATTCGCTGGAGTCATTTCAACGCTCCTTTCAGGCGAGGCTGCAGGCGCTCAGCAAGAGCCACGAATTGCTGCTGCGCGACGCAACGGATTCAGCGGACATCCGGGAGATTTTGGAAGCCGAACTCGGCCCTTACGCCGCCGATGGGCGGACGCTGACGCTTAGCGGCGAGCCGCTTCGCCTGGCGGCGCGCGCCGCGCTTGGACTGGCGCTGGTTGTGCATGAACTGGCGACCAACGCGGCGAAGTACGGCGCGTACGCTTCGAGCGGCGTGCTCGACGTGAGCTGGCGCAAGGAACACGACGCCGTCGTCCTGGAATGGCGCGAGAGCGGCGGTCCACAGGTGTCGCCGCCAACGCGGCGCGGCTTCGGCAGTCGGTTGATCGATGGGGTGGTGAAGAGCGATTTGGGCGGGAGTTTCGCCGCAGATTTCTCACCGGCGGGCCTGCGTGCGTCTTTGCTGTTTCCGTTGCACGGCGCGTCGGACGACGCCTGAGCGATTAACGATTGGTTTACCAAACCGGCGCAGCGCTCGGCTATGGTCGAGCCCGTGGCGCCGACAAACCGGAACGCCGCCGTCGCCGACGCGGTCGCGCGCGCGGCGGAGGCGACCGGCGTCGATTTCTCTCTGCTGATCCGGACGGCGCAGCGCGAAAGCGGGCTCAATCCCAACGCGCGCGCCGGGACGTCATCGGCGACTGGGCTGTTCCAGTTCATTGATTCAACCTGGTTGGACATGGTGCGCCGGCACGGCGCCGCGCACGGTCTCGGCCAATATGCGGCGGCGCTGCAGAGCGGCCGCGTCGATGCGGCGACGCGCCAAAACATATTGGCGCTTCGTAACGATCCCGAGATTTCCGCGCTCATGGCCGGCGAACTTGTGCGCGAGAATGCGGGCGCTTTGTCAACACGCCTGGGCCGGACGCCAAGCGCGGGCGAACTCTATGCCGCCCACGTCCTTGGCGCGGACGGCGCCGCGCGGTTGATCGCCGCCAGTGCGCAGGGCTCTGACAACGCGCCCGCGTTGTTCCCGCGTGAGGCGGCGGCCAATCGGGGCGTTTTCTTCAATACGAACGGGGCGGCGCGTTCGCCGGCGGCTGTGCTGCAGCATCTCGAACTCGACGCCTCCGCAACGGTCCAGGCGCCGTCGCAGGCGGAGCCGGCAGGTCCGCTTTCTCCCGAGTTGGCCCGGGCGCTGTTTACGATCGCCCTGTTGCCGTTGCTGCGCAGCGGGGGCGATGAGCAAGAGAGCCAGGATCCCTTGCGGGCGCTCGCCGCCTATGCGCGGCAAACCCAGCTTTGAGCCTGGTTAATCGGGCGATGCGTTCCGCTTAGGACGCTTGGCAAGATTTCTTTAATTCCTGAGGACAAGTCTCTGCGGCAGAAGCGGCGAATCCCGGCGGGTCCTCATGTCCATTGTCACGATGCGCTCAAGGCTGACCGACAGCGACGTGCGCACCTTGGTCAAGGGCGTGACCGAAGAGGATCGCGCGCAAGCCGCTCACAAGATATGCCGCTGCATCGAAGACGCCGAGCTCTCGGCTGAAGAGCGCGCGCACGCGGAAAGCATCATCGCCATCATGGCGCAGGATGCGGCGCTGCTGGTGCGCCGCGCGCTCGCGGTCGCGCTGAAGAATTCGCCCAAGCTTCCCCGGGAGATCGCCAACAGGTTGGCGCAGGATGTGGAATCCATCGCTTTGCCGGTGATCCTCAATTCGCCTGTGCTGACCGACGCCGATCTCATCGAGATCGTGCGCGCTTCGCCGCCGTCGAAGCAAATCGCGGTGGCGAGCCGCGAGACGCTGTCCGTCACCGTAACGGGCGCAATCGCCAATTTCGCCGTGCCGGCCGCCGTCGAGCGGGCGCTGGCCAATGACAATGCTGAGTTTGACGCCGAAGGCCTGGGCTCGGCGCTCGAACGGTTCCCCGATCTTTCCGCGGTGACGGCCGCGATGGTGCGGCGCAAAGTACTGCCGATCTCGATCACCGAGAAATTGGTGTCGATCGCGACCGGCGAGCTGTTCGACCACCTCGTCAACAATCACGAACTGCCGCCGCAAATCGCCATCGATCTCGCCATGGGTTCGCGCGAGCGCGCGACCATCGACATTGTCGAGCAGGCAAGCCGGCAGAACGACATCCGCCGCTTCGTGCAACAGCTCAATTTGAATGGCCGGCTGACGCCGTCGCTGATGATGCGTGGACTGTGCCTGGGCCACATGGACTTCGTCGAGCACGCCATCGCCGAACTCGCCGGCATTTCGCATCAACGCGCGTGGCTGCTTGTGCATGACAGCGGCCCGCTTGGTTTGCGCGCCGCGTTCGATCGCGCCGGCTTGCCACCGCGCCTGTTCCCCTCATTCCGCGCCGCGGTCGATGTGTATCATCACATGGAGCGTGAGGGCGGCGCCGAGGATCGCGACCGTTTCCGCGAACGGATGCTCGAGCGCACGCTGACGCTGTTTCAATCGATCCCGAAAGATGATCTCGACTATCTGCTGGAAAAGCTGGACAGCTTGAACGCGCGTCCGCGCGCCGCTGCGCTCTGATCAGCGCAGGGCGGCCTCGGCGAACGGCCCGCCGCCGCGATCGAACCCTGCGATAGCCAGCATGCGCGCCTGAGCGCCGGTGCGCACCGTTTCCGCCGTGATGAGCAGGCCGGCCGCTTTCGCGGCGAGCATGCGCCGGCCGAGCGGCGTACGGTCGGCGGCTTCGACGCCCAGATAGGGATCGAGCTGCTCTGGCGCTTCCAGCACCAGTTCCGAGTAGAGCGTCCGAGCGCGCGCGCCGAACGGCAACGGGCATTCCGGATCGCCGCGGAGGATGACGCCCCAGCCGCGCGCGCGCAAATCTTCCGCGAGCCTGGGCCCAGCCGAGACAATGGCGCGCTCGCACAATTCGAAACTCAGGCCGCGCCGCGTGCAGCCAGCTTCGAGCGCGGCTTCGCTGATCAGATCGGCTTCGAGCGAGGCGACAAGCTCCGGCGGCACCGCCACCGCAAGCGGCGCAGTCGCGCCCCGCTCGCGCCAAGCCATGCGCGCCCCGCGCAGTAAACGAGCCAGGCCCGTAAACGAGAAGGATTCCGTCGCTGGGCCGCGCGCGCGCACGACGCCGGCGGCCAAGGCGCCGACGCGCAGGTCCACGCGTGCGCCGATGGCGAAGGCCAACGGCTCCACGACAGGGGCGCGACGAAACGGTATCACGGTCATGGTCGAAAGAAGTCCCGCTTTCCGAGCGGGTTCTTTTCGCACATGCTCAGTTAAGAAACGGCGGGCAAAGCCGGTAAACGGCCCTTAATCCGCAGGCAGGCCGAGTGCTTCGACTTGCGTTTCGAGCGCCTTAAGCAGCGCATCGCCGATGCTGTTTGCGTCCGTTCGCACGCCATCGCGCGCGGCGGCGCGAATGGCGTCAACGTGGGCTGCGACCAGCATGGGGCGCTTGCGCGCCGCTTCGCGGCCCTCTTCGCTGTCGATCAGCCGGCACAGCGAACCGGCGATCTGGGTCACGAGCGGATAATCATAAGTCGCGCCCATGCCCTTGAGGTCGTGCGCGGCGATCAGCAGAGCGTCCACCGTATCGCGGCTCCAATGGCTTTCCACCACGAGCCGGGCGCCCTGCAGCCGGGCGACTTCCTGGTCCAGCCAGTATTGAAACGAGCCGCTCATCGATTGCAGCGCCTGATCGGCGCGCGCGACAGCGTCTTCATCGAAGACGGGCGGCTTCAGCGCCACTCGGGGCGGCGCGGCTTGCGCCGGATCGATGAGTTTGACCTGCCTGTCCGCCATGGGACGGAGCATCGCCGCGCATGGTCAACAAATTGTTGAAATGGAACTTTGCGAGTCAGACGGCGAATTGCTCGCGCAGCACGCGTTCGTCCAGCGCGTGTCCGCGATCGAACATCAGCGTCAGCGACGTGGCGCTGTCTTCGCGGATGTCCACGGCGCTGATGTCGCGCGTCTCCATGTTGTCCGCCGAGACGCTGACTGGCCGGCGATCCGGCTCCAACACCTCGATGCGCACCTGGGCGGTGTGGGAAAGCAGTGCGCCGCGCCAGCGCCGCGGCCGGAAGGCGCTGATCGGCGTCAGCGCCAGCAGATGCGAATTGATCGGCAGGATCGGCCCGTGCGCCGACAGATTGTAGGCGGTCGAACCCGCGGGCGTCGCCACCAGGACGCCGTCGCAGAACAATTCCGCCATGCGCTCGGCGCCATCGACCAGGATACGCAGCCGCGCCGTTTGCTGGGTTTGCCGGAGCAGCGACACTTCATTGAACGCGCGCTCGGTGACCACCTTGCCGCCAATGGTTTCTGCACGCGCGACCAGCGGGCGGATGCGCACCTTCTCAGCTTTGTCGAGCCGATCGACGAGGTCCTCCTCGGCGTAATCGTTCATCAGAAAGCCGACAGTGCCCCGGTTCATCCCATACACCGGGCGCTTATCTTTGAGCCGCCGCCGAAGCGTGTCGAGCATGTGGCCGTCGCCGCCCAAGGCCACGATCACGTCGGCGTCAGCCTCCGGCACGCCGCCATACATGTGACGCAGCCGACGCATGGCGTCCTGCGCTTCGGGCCGGGCGCTGGCGGTGAAAGCAAGCTTCATGGACAAGAACATAGGCGCCGCCTTGCGCCTGACGCAACGCGACGGACTTGGAGGGGCCGCGGCGCGGGTCTAAGGTCGCCCCATGGCCGATGATCTTGGACAATCCGTGAAGGGGCGCGTCAGCGCCGAGGAATGGCAAGCGCGGGTCGAATGCGCCGCGCTTTACCGGCTGGTGGCGCTCTACGGCTGGGACGACATGATCTTCACGCATATCTCGATGCGCGTGCCCGGGCCGGAGCACCATTTCCTGATCAATCCCTACGGGATGATGTTCGAGGAAATCACGGCGTCGAGCTTGGTGAAGGTCGATCTCGACGGGGCGATCGTCGCGCCAACCACCTATTTCATCAACCCGGCCGGCTTCACCATTCATTCGGCGATCCATGCGGCGCGCGAGGATGCGCTTGCGGTCATCCACCTGCACACCAATGCGGGCATAGCGGTCGCCGCCCAGAAGGAGGGCCTGCTGCCGCTGTCGCAGCATGCGCTGATCGCGGCGCCGAACGTGGCCTACCACGATTATGAAGGCATCGCGCTCAATCTTGACGAGCGGGAGCGTCTTGTGCGCGATCTAGGCGACAAGAAGCTGATGCTTCTGCGCAATCACGGCACTCTGGCCTTGGGGGGCTCGGCCGCCGATGCGTTCGTGGGGATCTTTTTCCTGGAGCGGGCATGTCAGCAGCAGGTGATGGCGCTGAGCGCCGGCCGCGACGGCGTGCTGCTGGCGCCGGAGGCCTCACGCGAGGAAGTCCGCACGCAGATGGCCGGCATGCCGATGGTGGCGGGGCTCGCCTGGCCGGGCCTCCTGCGCAAGCTCGGCCGCGATCTGCCCGGCTACGATTCCTAACGACGCTTCTCGTCTTCGCGCCGACGCCGGCGCTCGCCGGCGCCTGGATTGCGCCGCCCGAAGGCCAGCAAATCTGGACCAACACGGTTGGCGAAGGCCCTGTCGGGGAGTTTGGCGAAACCGCCGTCTATTGGGAGCAGCCGCTCACGACGCGCGTCGCCGTGGTGGCGTCGCCTTGGTACGCACGCGATCCCGCTGATCTGGAAGACGGCTGGCGGGCCGAAGCGACGCTCGGCGTGAAGGCTGCGCTGATGCGCGGACGCAAAGGCGCGATGGCGGTGCAGGCTGGCGCGACGTGGCTCTCGGATCCAGAGCCGCATTGCGGCGAAGGCGGCGCCGAACTGCGTTGGTTGGGCGGACTTTCGCTTGGGCGATCGGGCCGGGGTTTCGTCAATGTCGAAGCCGCCGAGCGCATTTCCGAAGGCGGCTGCGAGCACCAGCGCGTCGACGTCACTGCGGGTTATCGGCCAACAGCGCGCTGGCTCGGGATGGCGCAAGTCTTCACGGAAAGCCGCAGCGGCGCGTCCGAAGCACTGCTTGGGCAGGTTAGCCTGGTTCGCTTCCATGCCGAAGGGCGCGGCATTCAGCTAGGCGTCCGTGCCCGGCTCGATGGTGAAACCCGCGAGCCGGCGCTGGTCCTGGCGTTCTGGAGCCGCGCGCGCGACTAGCGTTACGGCTGCTTCGTCTCGATCATCAGATAGGCGATGAGATTGCGGCGCTGCGTGGCGTCGTGGACGCCGATGAACGCCATGCGATTGCCCGGCAGAAACTCGCGCGGATTGTCGAGCCAGTGCTCAAGATGATCGGCGTCCCAATCGAAACCCGCGTTCTTGACCGCATCCGAATAGGTGAAGCCCGGTTCTGTGCCCGCCTTGCGGCCGAACAGGCCGGCGAGGTTGGGGCCGACGCGATTGGCGCCGATAGCGTGGCAGGCGCGGCATTGCGCGAAAGTGCGACGGCCCGCTTCGTAATCGGCGGCGTTGTAGGGCGCAGGCAGGGCCGCGAGCGCGGTTTGAATTTCCTCCGGCGAGCGTTCGGTCGTCGTCGCCGTCGCGGTCGTGGTGGCGACGGGCGTGCTTTCAGCCGAGCTGGCCGTGGATGTCGTGTTCGAGGGGCCGCAGGCGGCCAGGACGAGCGCCAAAGCGCTGACGGCGACTAAGGACAAACGAGCCATGTGGGCCTCCCTTGCGTTGCGCTCTCGAAGCACGGGCAAGGGAACGAAGGCAAGCGCTGTCACGCGCGGCGGAACGCCGCTTAACGTGTCGCCACCCTGCGTGGCGCGACGCGGACATCTTCGCCGAGCAGACCTGCGCCATACACCGGATCGCGCCCGCGTGCGCCAAGGTCAACGGCTGCACGGAGCAAGTCAGCTTGCGCCTGCGCCGCACTCTGAACTGACGGGGCGGCCAGCTGGCGCGCAATGAGTCCCGCCACGATCGGCGCGGCGAACGAGGTGCCACGCACGGACGCATAGCCGCCGCCCGGCTGCGCCGCGAGCATGTCCGAACCGGGCGCGGCCCAGTCGACCTGAGCGCCGCGTCCCGCTTCCGGCAGCACGCGGTCGCGGGCGTCGACGCCGGTAACGCCAATTACACCAGGATACGAAGCCGGATAGAGCGGCGGCGCCGATGGGCCGTCATTGCCGACGGCCGCGACGATCACAACGCCGCGTTGCAGCATCGCATTCACGCCGGCCTCCAACGCGCGATTGGGCGGGCCGACCAAACTGATATTGATGACCGGCGTGCGCTGTTCGGCGAGCCAATTGAGCGCGGCGAGGATCGCCGCCGCGCCGCCTCCTGTCGGAGAACCGCCATACACGTCGGCGACATAGAGCGCGGCGCCGGGCGCTGCACCGCGGAAATCTGCGCTTTCGCCCGCGAGCAACGAAGCGACCGCCGTGCCATGCGCATCCACGCGCGGCGCGCCGGCGAATCCGCGTTGATGCACCGAAACTGATGCGAGCGCGGGATGGGCGGCGTCGACGCCGCCATCGATCAGGCCGATGCGCGCATCGCCCACAGGGCCGGCTGCACCGGGTTGATGCGCGCGCACCACGGCGCCGCTCGTCTCGCCAGCGCCGATATAGATGTGGTCGAAATCGTAGCTCCCATTGGGATCGAGCCGACGCAACGTCTCGACTGCGCGGCGCGTCGACATGCCTTGCGGCGCGCGCAGCGTGACGACCGAGAGACCAAGCGCTGTCTCGTCGCTGCGCTCGATGACCGTGAACCCGCGCGCCTGCGCCGCCGCCAGCGCTTCGGCGCTGGGCGCCACGGCCAGCACTTGTGATCGGATCACCGGCGCCCCGTCGCGATCGACATCGATCAGATCGGGGTGCTGGCGGCGCAGCGCATTGAGCCGATCCGACCGCACGCGCCGCAGGTCGTCGCCGACGCGCCCTGTCGCGTCCTCGACACGGTCGCCGACGCGATTGGTCACGTCGCCCAGAGTTCCCTGCGCTTGGTTGACGACCCCGCCAACCACGCCGCCCAGATTGGGCAATTGCGCCGACGAGGGGCCGGCGACCGCGCAGATCAGCGCGGTTGCGGCGAGAAGGCGCATGAGAGGCGGGTTCGGCATGGGCTCCATGCTACGCCAAACGGCTTACAGACGCATTCTCGTCCGTATGCTGCACATCTTCGGGATGATTCCCGTATTGCGATCCGTTGTAGGGATGTGGAATGGCCGCTCACGGCGATTCAGTCCGTCGCGAGCTGACGGCGCTCTTGCCCCGGCTCCGGCGCTTCGGTCGCGCCCTCACGCGCAATCCGGACGAGGCCGATGACCTCGTTCAGACCGCGCTGGAACGCGCCCTGCGCAACCTCGACGGCTGGACGCCGGGCACGCGGCTCGACGCTTGGATGTTTCGCATCATGAAGAACGCCTGGATCGACGAAGTCCGTTCCCGCTCGGTGCGGACGCGCGTTCTGGCGCCGGAAGAAGAAGGCGCCGAGGTCGGCGCCGATGGCGCGGCGGCGATGGAACTTCATCTCGAAGCGCAGCGCGTGCGGCGCGCCATGAAGGAATTGCCGGAGGAACAGCGGCTCGCTGTAGCGCTGGTTCTGATCGAAGGCCTTTCCTACAAGGAGGCGGCCGATATGCTCGACATCCCGATCGGCACGTTGACGAGCCGACTTGCACGCGGACGCGCCGCCATAGAAGCGCAATTGACGCCGTCGGGGGGAGCCAGCTGATGGAGATCAGCGACGAAACCTTGATGGCGTATGTCGATGGCGAATTGCCGTCGGCGGAGGCCAAACGGATCGCCGAGGCGATCCAAGCCGATCCCGCCTTGGCCGCCAAAGTCCAGCGCTTCCGCAATGTGCGCCATGCTTTGAAGCGCGCTTACGACAATGTGCTGAGCGAACCGGTTCCCGACCGCCTTCGCGCTCTGCTGCATGACGTCGAAGTGCGCGAAGCGCCGTCGCCGCAGGAAAGCAACGTCGTGGCGTTCGACGCCCCGCGCCCGCGTCGCCGCTTTTCTGCGCAAGCCCTGGGAGCGCTCGCCGCTTGCCTGATCGGGGGCGTGTTGGTCGGGCGTCTGAGTGCGCCCGAGCCGATGTTTGTTACGCAGTCCGGACAATTGCGCGCCGGGGCGGCATTGACGCGCGTGCTTGAGACCCGACTCGCCAGCGCGTCTGAGAATGCCAATGCCGATCTGCGCGTCGGCGTGAGTTTCCGCGCCAAGAGCGGCGAAATCTGCCGCACGTTTGAGGGCCGCGCCGAAGGCGGCGTCTCGGGGCTCGCTTGTCGCGATGCGCGTGCGTGGAGCATTCGCGTCGCGACGGCGACGCCGGGCCAGCACGGCGGCTATGAGCAGGCCGGCGCCGATCCGGTGGTTATGAATATGGTCGATGCGCTCATCAGCGGCGAACCGTTCGACGCCAGCCAAGAACAAGCCGCGCGCGCCAATCACTGGCGTTGAGCGAGCGTCAGCCGTCGGCTGACGCGGCTGGCGCCTGCGCCCGAAAGAGAAACGGCGGGATCCTTTTGGGATCCCGCCGCGGTCGTCGCTAATGGGGGGAGTTTGGGCGGCTAGCGACGATTTACGTTCGCGGACGCGCTGGCGTTCGCATTGGCGTTGGCGTTCGCATTCGCGCCTTTGCTGTCGGCGTTGGCCGATCCGTCTGCGTTGGCGGAGTCGTCGACGTTCGCATCGACGCTGGTGTCGCGCGCGTCATTGACCGTGTTGCGGGCCGCGTTGCGCACGCGATGAGCGGTGCTGGATGCGGCGCTGGCGACGCGTTGACCCGTGGCGGCGGCAGCGCCCGTCACGCCGCTCGTGTCCACTGAGCCGGAACCCGAGACGCCGCCATTGGCCGAGCCGAGGCCGGTGTTCAGGGCGCCCGATCCCGTCGCCGAGCCGGTGAGGCCGCCGAGCGAGCCGTTGGCCGAACCGCCGATGTCGCCGCTGCCCGAAACAGAGCTTGCCGCCGCGCTCAGCGCGCCGTTGGCGCCGCCCTGAGCGCTCGCGCTGGTGCTCTGGGCCGCATGTTCGGCGCGGCGCGCCTCGCGTTGGGCGCGGGCGGCTTCGCGAGCGGCGGCGCGTTCGGCGCGTGTCGTGCTGTTGGTGACGGCGCTGGTGTCAGGGGTGATGGAGCCACCGAAATTGCCGGCGCCGGACAGCGAGCCCGTTGCTCCGCCAAGGCCGCCGCCGACCGCACCGCCGAGGCCGCCGGTAGCCCCGCCGCCAACCAATTGCGCGGACGCCGGTTGGGCGAACATCAGAACCGCCGCCGACGCGGCCAGAAGCGCGAACTTCTTCATGATCTCTTCTCCTCAGACCCCGCCGGCAAAGGCCGGCTTTCGAGGAGGAGAACGGTCGGCCCCGCGGATTTATTCCCAGGGAACCGAAAAAAATTAGTCCCCCAGGAAATGCAGCGCGATCTCGCGCACGTGCGCGGCGCGGCGATGCTCGAAGAGATAAACGCCTTGCCAGGTTCCGAGCGTCATGCGGCCGGCGGCGACAGGCATCGACAGTGACGTTTGCGTCAACGCCGCGCGTATGTGCGCAGGCATGTCGTCGGGTCCCTCGGCGTCATGGATGTACGGTCCGCTCTCCGGCGCGATGCGCTCAAAGAACGCGTCGAGATCGGTGCGCACGTCGGGGTCGGCGTTTTCCTGGATCAACAGCGACGCCGAAGTGTGCCGGCAAAGCAAAGTCAGCAGGCCGGACATGGCTTTCTCATGGGCGAGCCACGATCGTACGGCGTGCGTAATCTCGTAGAGGCCCTTGCCCTCGGTATGGACTTGGATTCGATGGTGAGCCTGGCGCATGCGGTTAATCTAGACATTCCGCGCCGTGCGGGCGAGCTTGGCCGCGGGGAGATACGTCATGACGTCCATCCGCACTGCGCTGGACTTCATCGATAAAGCGTCGCTGGCGGCTGACATGAGCGAGCTGCAGGCGCTGCTGCGGCGTACGCTCGATGACGAGGGCGTCACGCATTTCGCGCTGCTGGCTCTGGCGAGATCGCCGAACGGCGCACGCATGCCGATGCTGTTGAATGAGCCTGTGCATGTCGCTTGGGCCGAGCACTATCAGAACGAGGGCTATTACAATGTCGACGCGGTGGTTCACCGCGTGCTCGGCGCGCCCAACGGCGTGACGTGGTCCGATGTTGAGGCGCAGCCCATGTCGCGCGCGGCGCGCAATCTGTTCGGCGAGTGCCGCAGCGCGCTGCGCGTGGATGGCGGCTTCGCTCTGCCTACCTATGACGTCGACGGCTTTGCCGGCGTCATCGCCATGTACTACGCCGAGGAGCCCGACAGCGAGCGCTTGCGCGCGTTCAAGCTCATCGGACATTTCGCGATGGAGCGTGCAAAGGAGCTGCACGGTCTGAATACGGACGGCGTGGGCGCATGCCCACTCACGGCGCAGCAGCGCGAGATCTTGGCGTTCTCCGCGCACGGAAAGTCCGATTTGGCCATCGGCGAAGCGATGGGCCTCTCGCACAAGACGATCAACCATCACGTGGAACGCGCGAAATCGACGCTTGGCGTCCGCACGCGCAGGCAGGCCATCGCCATCGCCCTTCAGCGCGGCTGGATCATGATAGGGTGATTACCTAGTTCATCCGGACGCGGCGCATTTGTAATGTGAATTACCTGTGTCAGCGCTAGATCGCCGGAAGCGCGCGTGTTTACCATCCCGACATAATCTTTCCGCCGCGCAATCGCGGCCAACAATTGTGTTTTTGCATGAGTGACGCGTTTTCGGCTCTCGCGGATCGCATCGCCGCCGCGCCCTTTGAGCCCGAGACTTGGCCCGATGTTTTGGAAGACATGGGAACCGCCGTAGGCGGTTGGGGCGGGCAACTCAGTGCTGCGGCGGACGGGCGCTTTCGCTTCTATCTTGGCGGTCGCAGCGTGTCGCAGGAGCTGATCGCCGAGTTCGCCGGTCGGGGCGGCGCCGATCCATCCGCCAATCCACGCCTTGCGGCGTTGCTCGCGGCCCCGGTCATGCGCGTGTTCAACGACAATGAGGCAATTCCGGAGGAAGAGCGCAAGCGCAGCCTGCTCTATCGGGAATTCGAACGCGTGGACGCGCCCATCGTCAGCATGGCGACCTTGGCGGCGAATGCTGACTTTGTGTTCGTGACGGGGGTCAATCACAGCCGCAAACAGGGATGTCCGGACGCCGACCAGACGGAACGCTATCAGGCGCTGCTGCCGCACCTGAAAGCCGCGGCCCGCTTGCAGATGAAGCTTGAGAACGAAGCCGCGTCGATCACCCTGAGCGCACTGGAATCGCTCAGCATCGCCGCCATGATCTGCGATTTCGCGGGCCGCATCGTCGCCTTGTCGGGACCGGCTGAAGCCATGTTGCAGGACGGCGGTCTGGTGACGCAGCGCGGCGGGATATTGTCGGCGACGTCGGCTGCCAGTCAGCGCGCACTGGGCGAGGCGCTCGATCGCGCCTTGCTGCTGGAAAATCTATTCGTTCCGCGCGCCAACTCGTTTCTTATCAAGAGTGAGGACGAAACCGACGCCAAGGTCGTCGACATCGCTCCGTTTCCTTCGACGCGAAACAGTTTTCGCGTGGGCGCGCGCGTGTTGATCACGATCGGCGGTCCACGCCGGGAGCGACGAAATCGCTTCCTTCTGGAGCTTGGGCTTACGGACGCGGAGGCCGACGTGGCGCGTGCGCTTTATGGCGGCGCAGGCACGCGGGAAATCGCGCAGCGCCGCGGCGTCGGTTTCGAGACCGTGCGGACGCAGATCAAATCGATTTACAACAAGCTGGGCGTGCGCCGTCAGTCCGAGCTGTTCAATCGCCTGCGCGACGTGCTCTAGGCGGCTTTCGCGACGAACACCGTGCCGGCCGAGTAGCCGGCGCCGAACGAACAGATAAGGCCCTTGTCGCCCGGTTTCAGATCCGCCGAATGATGGTGGAAAGCTACGATTGACCCCGCGCCCGCCGTGTTGCCGTAGGTGTCGAGCACGGTCGGCGCTTCGTCTTGTGTGGCTTCACGTCCAAGCACGCGTTCGGCGATCAGCCGGTTCATGTTGGAATTGGCCTGATGCAGCCAAAGTCGGCGCAGGTCGCCCGGTTGCAGCTGCAGCTCCGCCATGTGCGACAGGATCATCTCCGACACCATCGGCACGACTTCCTTGAACACCCTGCGGCCCTGTTGCGTGACCAGTTTGTCGGGCATGTCGCGCCATTCCGGGGCGCAGCGATTGAGGAAGCCGAAATTGTTGCGGATGTTGTTGGAGAACTTGGTCATCAGCTTGGAGCCGAGAATGGCCCAGGCGCCCTTAGGCGCGATTTCGGCGCTCTCCACCAGCACGGCCACGGCCGCATCGCCGAAAATGAAATGCGTCTCGCGATCGCGCCAATTGAGGTGTCCCGAGTTGATCTCCGGGTTCACCACCAACACCGAGCGCGCATGGCCGGCGCGCACGAGATCGGCGGCGTTCTGGATCGCGAACGTCGCCGACGAGCAGGCGACGTTCATGTCATAGGCGAAGCCTTCGACGCCGAGCGCGTTCTGGATTTCGATGCCCACGGCGGGATAGGGGCGCTGCAGGCTGGACGCCGTGCAGATGACGGCGTCGATCTCGGAGGCTGAACGGCCGGCGCGCTCCATCGCCTGCTTCGCGGCGATGGCCGCGATTTCCGCCTGGATCGACAAATCTTCGTTGGGCCGTTCCGGAATGTCCGGGACCATGCGCTCGACATCCAGCACGCCGCGCTTTTCGAGGACGAAGCGCGCCTTGATGCCCGAAGCCTTTTCGATGAAGTCCGAACTCGAAGGTACGAGAGCTTGGAGGCCGCCGTCGGCGATCGCGTCGGCGTGTTCGGCGTTGTAGCGCGCAACATAGGCGTTGAACGACGCGACCAGTTCGTCGTTCGAGATCGAATGGGGAGGCGTGTAAAGACCCGTGGCGGAGATAACGACCGTCAAATCCAATCCTCCGCCAGCGCCGCTCGGTGCGACTTGCTTAGTGCGATTGTCCCCCGCCGCCATTGCCCCGGCTGGGCCGCTCGGGCGGTTTGTTGGGCAGATCGCGCGCCGCTTCGATATTGATTTCCGTCTGGCTGATGCATTCAGCCAGTTCCGCCTGGGTTTGGAAATGCTGCGCTTCACATGTTTCGCGCGCGGCCTCTTCGACCGTTTGCCCGCTGCTCGCGCAGCCGCCGAGCGCGGCTGCCGCGGCCAGCGCCGATATCACCAGAATTCTCATAGAGCCTCCCTGCCTGCCGGCTCCGTTATAATACGCCCAACCCATCATGGCAGGCCCCTGTCCAAGCGTCAGCGCGTCTCTTCGGCGCGCTCCGGCAGGATCAGCCAGGGCGGCGGATCGAGCCGGACGGGACGGCCGTCGCAGCTGAGCGGGGCGTCGGCGTCCAAAGCGCGGTCGAGCCGCAGCAGCGCAAGCGCCCGCCCTTCGATCCCAGAGCGGACGGTCCCCAGATCGACCTCGCCCGCGCGGATGGGGGCTCCGTGCGGCGGCGCCGGCCCCTCGAACGCGATCGGACAGAACTTCCTGCGCGTGGTCGCCCGCCTTTTCATGCGGCTGACGTTTTCCTGACCCACGAAGCAGCCCTTGTGGAAATCGACCCCGTGCAATTCCTCGAACAGCGCCTCCAGCGCGAACACCTCTTCGGGTTCGGCGTCGCGGGCGAGATCGGGAACGCCGAGCGCGGTGCGTCGCGCCGCGTCGGCGCCATCGTCTGGTCTGTAATCGCCAGCGTTCGCTGCGGCGACCAGGGCGCGCCAGCCAAGCTCGCCGCCGGGAAATCGCGGATCGGCGACTGCACCCGTAAACGGCGCGTCGCCGACGAGGACGATGTGGTGGGCGCTCGCATCTTCGATCTCAACGGCGCTCCGGAGTTTGTAGAGCGTCAGACGGCGAAGCAGGTCGGGACCTCGTGCGGCGTCGGCGTCGATCAGGACGCCGTCGCTTCGCGGCCAGAGGATCATGTCGGCGACGACCTTGCCCTGCGGCGAAAGCAGCCCGGCATAGGCGGGGGCGTCGCCCAGCCTCTCCACGTTCTGAGTGAGCAGACCCTGCAGGAATGGCCGCGCGTCTGGTCCGGCGACGCGGATAATGCTGCGGTCGAGGCGAAGCGGCGCGGACATGGCTCTCAAGTGGCGCCGGGCGCGCGCCGCATCAAGCAAGGACGCGTTGACTTGGCGTTTACCAGAGCCCACGCCTAACCCCTGCCAGCCATGCCCTCGCTCATGTTCATAGCGCCCGCCGACCCGGGCGAAGCCGTATTGGCGGGGGCGGCGCTCAACGTCCTGCTGGGGCCGGGCATGGTCGTGGACGTCGCCTGCGCCGAGCCTGCCTTGCCGCTGTTTCGCGCCACGCCGGGATTGCGGAGCATCCGGGCGCTGGGCGGTGCGGGTTTTCGCGGCTGGCTGCGCCTGGCGCGGGACGCGGCCGAAGAGCGGTATGATCTTGTGCTCGACTTGAGCCGCGGACGGCTTGGCTATGCAGTGCGCGCCGATCGTCGGATCGTCCGCGGCTCCCCACGCGTGCTGCGTCATTTGTTGGAGGAGTTCGCTGCGCTGGTCGGCGCCGAGCGGCTCGCGCCGCATATCTGGCTTGACGAAAAAGCCCGCGCCGACGCCGCGGCGACGGTGTCGCTCGGCGGCCCCATGCTGGCGATCGCGCTGGGCGGCGCAGGCTGGCCGGCCGAGCGCTTCGCGGCCGCCGCGCGTCGCCTCGTCAGTGGCGCGGGGCCCTTGTCAGGCGCGGAGGTGGTGGTCCTGGGCGATTCCGGCGCCGCTGATGCGGCCCGGACGATCACGCTCAGCCTGGATGCGGACGGCGTCTCCGCGCGCAATCTCGCGGGACGGCTCGACATCGTCGCGGCCGGCGCGGCTTTGGAGCGCGTCACGCTTTGCCTTGCGTCCGACCCCGCGCTGATGCACGTGGCGGCGTCCGTGGGTGCGCCGACCCTTGCCTTGTTCGGCGCGTCGGACGAACGGATCATGGGCCCCTACGGTCCGCGCACGCGCGCGCTGCGCGGGCGCACGTACGAGGACGTCATGAGCGGCGCAGCGCCGGGCGATGGGCTCGACGCCCTGAGCGTCGACACCGTGGAGCAGGCGGCGCTCGATCTGTTGCACGCCGGAGGTTTGCGATGACGGGTTTCGATCTGGTGGTGCGCGGCGGAACCATCGTCAATCACAACGGCGAGGGCCTGGGCGATGTCGGCGTAAGGGATGGACGCATCGCAGCCATTGGCGATCTCGCGACCGCCTCCGCCGGCGCCGTCGTCGACGCAAAGGGCCTGCACGTGTTGCCGGGCGTGATCGACACGCAGGTGCATTTCCGCGAACCCGGCAATGAGCACAAAGAAGATTTGGAAACCGGCACGCGCGGCGCCGCGCTTGGCGGCGTCGTCGCCGTGTTCGAGATGCCGAACACCAACCCGACCACATCCACGCCCGAAGCGCTCGCCGACAAGCTTGCGCGCGCGAAAAACCGCGCGCATGTCGATCACGCCTTCTATGTCGGCGCGACCTCCGACAATTTCGAGCATCTCGGCGAACTTGAGCGCTTGCCCGGTTGCTGCGGCATCAAGACCTTCATGGGCGCCTCCACCGGTTCGCTGCTGGTGCCGGACGATGAGGGGCTCGACCGCGTCGTCGCCAACATCAATCGTCGCGGCGCTTTTCATTGCGAGGACGAGGCGCGGCTCCGCGAACGCAAGGCGCTTGCGCGCGAGGGCGATTGGACCAGTCATCCGGAAGTCCGCGACGATCAGGCCGGCCTGCTCGCCGTGCAGCGTCTGGTGAAGGCGGCGCGCAAGTACGGCAAGCGCGTGCATGTCCTGCACATCTCCTCGCGTATTGAAATGGAATTCCTGGCGACGGCGAAGGACGTAGCGACGGTCGAGACGCTGCCGCAATTCCTCACGTTCGAAGGCCCGGAAGTTTATGAGCGCTTGAAGGGTTTTGCGCAGATGAACCCGCCGATCCGTTACGCCGCCGATCGCGCCGCGGTCTGGTCGCTGGGGATCGCGCAAGGCGTGGTCGATGTCATCGGCACCGATCACGCCCCGCACACGCGCGCGGAAAAGGCGCAGCCCTATCCGAAATCGCCGTCCGGCATGCCGGGCGTGCAAACGCTGGTGCCGGTGATGCTCACGCACGTCGCCGAGGGGCGACTTTCATTGGCGCGCTTCGTCGATCTCACCAGCGAGGGTCCGTTGCGCGTGTTCCAGATCGCCAATAAGGGCCGCATCGCTCTGGGTTACGACGCCGATCTCACGCTGGTTGATCTGAAGGCGCGCCGTGTGATCCGCAGCGAGGATCAGGCGACGCGCGCCGGCTGGACCCCGTTCGACGGCTTCGAAGCCAAAGGCTGGCCGATGGCGACGATCATTCGCGGCGCCGTGGTCATGCGCGATGGCGAGCTGACGGCGCCCGGTCTCGGCGCGCCGATCCGCTTTCAGGAAACGCTGAGCGCGGCTTCGTAGAGCGCGCCGTCGTCCTCGCTAAAGCAGCAGAACACGACGCTCCTGATGGCCCTGGTCTGCGGCAGCGTTCGCCGCACCGTTTCGAGCGCAATGGCGCAGGCGCGCTCGCGCGGCCAGCCGAAGGCCCCGGTGCCAAGGCATGGAAAGGCGATCGAGGCGAGCGTGCGCGCATCCGCGAGCAGAAGGCAATTGCGATAGCAGGCGGAGAGTGTGGCGATCTTTTCGTCTTCAGCGCCCGCAGCGAACCATACCGGCGCGGCGGTGTGGATGATCCAGCGCGCCGGCGCGGAGAAACCGGGCGTGATCACCGCTTCGCCCTCTGCGAGCGGCGGCATCGTGTCGGTCAGCCAGGTGAGCTGCGGCCCTGCCGCGCGCCGCAGCGCCCCGTCCACGCCGCCGCCCGGCAGCAGCATGCGATTGGCGGCGTTCACGACCGCATCCACCGCGAGCCGCTCGATGCGCCCGGTCTCGATCTCCATGGCGACGCCCATGGCTCAAGCAGAGTCGCCCCGGGCCTTCTTGTCCTCGGCCGTTCCCGCTTTGCCGCTGGCGGCGCTGACGCCATACTGCTCGGCGATGACCGCCCCGGACACTCTGCGCATGTTCGAGCGCCGCGGGTTGACTGAAGGCGAGCTCGATCTGGCCCGCGCTCTGTT
>DASZSK010000223.1:0-12536 GCA_035548735.1 Caulobacterales bacterium
CGTGCTCCACGGACGCGGGCCGAACTCGCCATTCGCCGGGCCGCTGACGGCGCGGGGACGGAAGGCCTCGGCGCGGGCATGCGCTTGCTGCACTTGCGCCGCCGTAAGCTGGTTCTCCAGTGCGGAAGCGCGCGCGCTCGCGTCGGGATCGCCTTGGCGCGCCGCCACCAGGAACCAGAACAACGCCTCGGAAGCGCTGGCGCCGACGCCGCGGCCCTGCTGATACAGCACACCGAGATTGTACTGGCTGTCGGCCACGCCAAGTTCGGCGGCTTGACGGAACCAGCGGAAGGCCGCGGCCTCATCCATCGGCGCGCCTTCGCCGCGCGCGAAATAGACGCCGAGATCGTGCATGGCGCGGCGATTGCCGCCCGCAGCGGCGCGCTCGGTCCATTGACGCGCTTGTGTCAGATCGACGGTCACGCCTTCGCCGCGCTCATAGATTTTCGCGAGACGATATTGCGCCATCACCATGCCGTGGTCGGCGGCGCGGCGAAGCAGCGAGACGCCATCTGTCGTGCGGCCTGAGGCGATGCGCTGCAGCGCCAGCTCATATTGCGCGACGAGATCGCCGCCCTGCGCGGCCTGTTCGAGCGAAACCGAGCGTGGCGGCAACGGGCCGGCGGCCACCGTGCCCGGACGCGTCGTCGTTTGCGCGGTGGGCGTCGCGGCGGAGGTCGTCGGAGGCGTGACGGGTGCGGCGGTGGGCGGCACCGGCGAGGCCGACGCATCGCTTGCGTCGGTCGTGGTCTCGCCATCCTGAGCGGTGGCATCCGTCGTCGTCGCGGTCGGGTCATAGACCTGCGCTGGCGGCGGCAGCGCCTGCGTCGGCGTCGCCGGCTCCGGTTCGGGTTGCGTCGGCGGGGCGTGACGCGCGTGATCGCGCGCATTCATGTACCAGGCGCCGCCGGCGATCAGCAGCGCGATGGCGCTCGCCGCGCCCCACAGCACGATGCGGCTCGATCCCTTGAGGCTGTAGGTCGGCGTCGGCGCGACCTCGCGCTTTCCGCTCGGCGGCAGCGATTGCGCCTGCGCGGCCTTGCGCGCGGCGCTCAGATAGTCGTGACGGCCCGGCGGCGCCTTCGGTTCTTCGAGCGCCGGCGGTTCAGCCGGCGTCAACGTATCTGGCGCCGCTTCGACCGGCGCCTCAACCGCAGCTTCGGCTTCGCCGGTGGGCGCATCGGGCGTCCAGAACGGGTCGTCGTCTTCCGGCGGCGGCGGCGCAAAGGCGTCGGCGTCTTCGGTGAAGGCGTCGTCGAACACAAGCTCGCCGCCATCATCATGCTGGGCGACGTGCTCTGTCTCGAGCGTCAGTTCTTCCGGTTCGGGCTCGACGGTTTCGATCACAGGCTCAAGCGTGACCGGCGCCTCAGGCGCGACCTCGATGTCTTCGACGTCCTCCGCAAAATAGATGTCGTCGTCGTCCAGCTTCGGTTGCGCTGCTGAAAGCGGCGGCAACGGCGCGGCGCGGAGCGGAGGCTGCTCGACAGGCGGCGTGAACGCAGCGATGGATGAGAAGGGCTCCGGCTCGAACGGATCGGCGTCCACGAGATCGTCGAAGCGGCGCGATGGGGTCGGGATGTCGGCTTCCGGCTCCTCCACCTCATCCTTGGCGAGCCCTTCAAGGCGCGAAGCGATCGAGGAGACCGCCTTCTGCACCGGCGCGACCGCTTCGGCGGAGCGCTCCTCCACTTCGCCCAGACGCTGCATGATCGAGGCGATGGCTTCCGACACGCGTGCGCCGGAACGCTCCTCGCTGTCGAGCATGCGCTCGCCCAGATCGCGCGCCAGCATTTCGTGACGCTGGTTGAAGCGTTCGGCCATGCGCGCGACTTGCTCGCCCACATGCTCGATGGCTTGGGCGCTGCGCGTCTCCACGGCGCCGACGCGCTCTTCCAGGCGTTCGGACAGGCGGCCAACTTCGAGGCCCATGCGATCGAAGGCGGCGGCTTCGCGACGTTCGATCTCTTCAAAGCGCGCTTCGAGCGTCTTGCCCATGCGCGCCAGCTCTTCGCGCACGGTGACGGCGGCCGCATCGTCGTTGCGGGATTCAACGGTGCGCAGGCGACGATCCACCGTTTCCGACATGCGCTTGATTTCGATCGAAATGGCTTCGATCGTTTGTGCTTGCCGGCGCTCGGCGGCGGCGAGGCGGCGGTTGACGTCGGCCAGCGCGCCTTCCAGCCCTTCGCTCTGCACGCCATCGAGTACGGCGTTGACTTGACCAGCGATCTCGGTGCGCGCCTGGTCGACCATGGTCGACACCGATTGCGCCATGTCGTCGAGCCGCTGCTCGAGCATGGCGCGCAGCGCTTCGGTTTCCTGCGTCGCCGAACCGCCGCTCGCGACCTTTTCGCTCAAGCCCGAGACGGTTTCTTCCAACGTGCGGATGGCGTTGTTGGCGGTGGTTTCGGTCTCAGCGAGGCGGTTGGCGAGGCGTTGCAGATTTTCGTCGAGCGTCTTCACCGACGCGCCAACTTCTTCGATCTTCTCCTGCGTCAGCGCGCCTTGGCGGGCCGCCATGTCCTGCAGCCGTTGTTCGAACACGGCGAAGGCTTCTTCGCCCGGGCGTTGTTCAGTGCGCTGGGCGATTTCTTCCAGGCGACGCTCGAACGAGGCCAGCGCATTCTCGACCGACGGCTTGCTTTCGAGCGCGCCGAGACGCGCCGCGATCTCGGCCTGTTGCGTGCGGATATCGGCGAGATCGATCGCGCCGGCGCGGCCTGCGTTCTCTTCGGCTTGCTTCAGCCGCGCGGCGAGGCCCAGCTGTGCATTGCGCAGATCGGCGATGGCCGCGCCTGCGGCTTGACGCAGGCCGGCGGTGGCTTCGCGCGCGTGCGCTTCGGCCTTTTCGATGCGCGCGATCAGCGCGGCCTGCTCAGCCCGAAGCGATTCCGCGGACGAGACCCGGGCGCCGATCTCGGATTCGAGCCGCACCACTTCTTCCAGCACGGATTCCTTGATCGCGCGGGTTTCGCCTTCATTGCGGGCGAGCCGCTCGGCGAGTTGCGCTTGTTCCGCGCGCGCATGCGTCAGCGCGGTCTGGGCGCTGGTCTCCGCGTGCGCGACGCGCTCGGCCAGGACGGCCTGCTCGGTGCGCGCATCCTTGATGGCGGTTTCGATGCTGCGGCGCGTGTTGGCTTCGCTTTCCTCGACGCGATCGACGAGGCGGGCGTGCAGCTGGCGCAGTTCGGAGAAAGCGTCGGCCGCCGCTTGCGAGGCTTGGCGGGCGGCTTCCTCGGCGGCGGCGCGCGCTTCCGCCAGCGTGCTGGCGATGTGCGCATCCTTCGAACCGATCTCCTTGGAGAGAAGTTCGGCCGCGGCTTCCGCCTTGCGCGCAATCTGTTCGGCGGCGAGGACCTGGTGCTCAAGCCGCTCGCGCGCGCTGGTGAGTTCGCTCTTCGCGGTGGTCAGCGCCTCGCGGCTTTCACTGACTTCCTGTTCGGCGCGATCGAGCTTGCCGCTCAGCGTGTCGCCGGCGGCGCGGAATTGCTCCAACGCTTCGGCGATGCGATCGGCGCTTTCGCGGGAAATGGTTTCGGCGTCTTCGATGCGGGCGGCGAGGCCGAGCACGGAACGGTCGATCGTGGTGACGGCGCGATCGAGGCCGGTGACGGCGAGCTGGGTGCGGCGTTCGATCGACTCGATGCGCTGGGCGAGGCGCACGGGATCGGTGACGCGGGGCAGCGTATCGGTCGAGCGGATCGGGCCGCTGATGTGCCAATCCTCTTCGTCCTCATCGTAAGGATGCGGCGCGGCGAGGCGTGCGGAGCGAAGCCGCGGCGCCTGCGCCGGGCCACCGCTTCCGGGCTGATGATTTTGTAGCGCCTGATTGAGATATTCGCCGAGGGTCATGCCCTGACGAGCCGCGGCTTCGCGCGCCGCCTCTCGCACTTTCGGGTCGATGCCCTTCACGCTCCAGCTTTGCGCGCCGCTCATATCGCCCTCGTCACCAACGACGCATAAGATGCGCCGCGCCCCAGCGCAGGCGAGGAATCACCTGCGACTTTGCAGTGTCGATCAGAAGCGGGCGCGTGTTAATGACGCGTAAAGTAATAAACGCGGTGGAAACCATGAGCGACGCGATCCGACATTTCGGCCCCGAAACCCAGGCGGGAATCTATGTGCGCGGCCTTGCGGGAACGATCCCCGACATTCCCACGCGCTTCGACGCGCTCGAAGCGAAAGCCAAGGAAAAGATGAGTGAGAAGGCGTGGGCTTACATCGCCGGGGCCGCCGGGCTCGAAACGACAATGGTCGCCAATCGCGCGGCTTTCGAGCGCATTTCCATCGCACCGCGCATGCTCGCGGGCGCGGCGACGCGTGATCTTTCCTGTGAATTGTTCGGCGTCAAAATGAGCGCGCCGATGTTCACCGCGCCGATCGGCGTGTTGGACATGGTGCATCCCGACGCCGATCTCGCCGTAGCACGCGCCGCGGCCGCCGCGGACATGCCGCTGATCATTTCGAGTCAGGCTTCATTTCCGATGGAGGAGATCGCCAAGGCGAACGGAAATGGGCCGCGCTTCTTCCAGCTCTATTGGGGCAAGTCCGACGCGATCGCCGAGAGTTTCGTGAGGCGCGCCGAGGCTTGCGGGTGCAAAGGCGTGTTCATCACGCTCGACACCACGCTGCTCGGCTGGCGCCCGCGCGATCTTGATCTCGGCTTCCTGCCGTTTCTGCACGCGCAGGGCATCGCCCAATACACCTCCGACCCCGCGTTCCGGGCGATGCTGGCGCAGCCGCCGGAGGACAATCCGCAAGGCGCGGCCTTCATGTTTACGCAGGTGTTTTCCGATCCGGGTCTTGACTGGGCGCGCATCGCCAAAATCCGCGAATGGACCAAGCTGCCGGTGATCCTGAAGGGCGTCCTCCGCGCCGATGACGCAACGAAAGCCGTCGGCGAAGGCTATGACGGCGTGCTTGTTTCCAATCATGGCGGACGCCAGGTCGACGGCGCGGTGGCGGCGCTCGATGCGCTGCCCGGCGTGGTCGCCGCGGTCAAAGGGAAGGTCCCGGTGCTGTTCGACAGCGGCGTCCGTTGCGGCGCCGACGTGTTCAAGGCGCTGGCGCTGGGCGCCAAAGCTGTCTGTATCGGGCGCCCGTTCGTGTATGGCTTGACGCTGGGAGGGGCGGAGGGAACTCAGGCGGTACTTGAATACCTAAGGGCGGAACTCGATCTGACGATGGGCCTTGCGGGCGTTCGCGCCCTTGGGGAACTCCCTGCGGAAAGTTTGGTAAACTTGCAGTAAGTCTTACGCTGTCAAAGTTGACGCTGGCGTCAGCGTTACGTATTCCGACACGCAAGCCAGGCATGCGTGGGGTCATAGCTCATGAAGTCGGAACGCACGTACACCATCTCGGAACTCGCTCGCGAATTTGAAGTGACGCCGCGGGCGCTGCGCTTCTACGAAGACAAGGGTCTGCTGTCGCCGCGCCGCGACGGCATGAACCGCGTCTACTCGCATCGCGACCGTGGTCGCCTGCAGCTGATCCTGCGCGGTAAGCGGGTGGGACTGTCGCTCCTGGAGATCAAGGAGCTTCTGGACCTCTACAAGGTCGACCAGCGGGCCCAGGCGCAGGCGGCTCTGAAAAAGTACCAAGCGCGGATCGTGGCGTTCGAAGCGCAGCGCGAGGACATCGAAGCGGCGATCGAAATGCTCCACGAAAACATCGAAAAGCTCAAAACCTTCCTGGAAAAGTCGGCGTCGCCCGCCGCGCTGGGCGCTGCGCGCGCTTTCGAACAGGAAGCCAAGAAGCGCCTCGAAGACGCCCACTAAGGGATTAGCGTCCGGAATCTCGGAATTAGGGCGTGGAACGCATTGCTGCGGCCAAGCCCTAATTCTATGTCCTGATCTTTGGCGTCCCAAATCCCTAGTCTTCGGAGTAGTCGATGCCGTCCTATTCCGCGCCTTTGCGCGAATATCGCTTTCTCCTCAAAGACGTGCTCGAGATCGAGCGCTATTCCAATCTCCCCGGCTTTGCCGACTCGCCGATGGATTTGATCGAGCAGGTGCTCGAGGAAGGCGCGAAGTTTTGCGAAGGCGTGCTCGCGCCCTTGAACAAGGTCGGCGACGAGCATGGTTGCGTGCGTCACGAAGACGGTTCGGTGACGACGCCGCCGGGCTTCAAGGAAGCGTACAAGCAATTCGTTGAAGGCGGCTGGCCCGCGCTCGGCAGCGACCCGGCTTATGGCGGGCAAGGTTTGCCGCACGTGGTCTCGCTTGCGTGGAATGAAATGGTGGCCTCGGCCAACATGGCGTTCGGCATGTATCCGGGCCTTTCGCACGGCGCCTATGAGGCGATCCTGCATCACGGCACCGACGCGCAGAGGCAAACCTATCTGCCGAAGATCGTATCCGGCGAATGGACCGGCACGATGAATTTGACGGAGCCGCATTGCGGCACCGATCTCGGCATGTTGCGCACCAAGGCTGTCCCGCAGGCTGACGGTACGTATCGCATCACCGGCCAGAAGATTTTTATCTCCGCCGGCGAACACGATCTCGCTGACAACATCATCCACCTGGTGCTGGCGCGCATCGAAGGCGCGCCGCAAGGCACGAAGGGCATCTCGCTCTTCATCGCGCCGAAATTCCTGGTGAACGAGGACGGCTCGCTCGGCAAACGCAACGGCGTCGTCTGCGGCAAAATCGAAGAAAAGATGGGCATTCACGGCAATTCGACGTGCGTGCTCAATTATGACGACGCGGTCGGCTATCTCATCGGCGCGGAGAACAAGGGCCTGCACGCCATGTTCACGATGATGAACGTGGCGCGCCTCGGCGTGGGTTTGCAGGGGCTCAGCCAGAGCGAGGTCGCGTATCAGAATGGCGTCGCCTACGCGAAGGATCGCATCCAGGGCCGCTCTTTGACGGGGCCGAAGAACCCGAACGGGCCGGCCGATCCGATCATCGTTCATCCCGACATCCGCCGCATGCTGATGGACGCCAGGGCCTTCAACGAAAGCGCGCGCGCGTTTGCGTTCTGGACGGCGCTGCATGGCGATCTGCTGGGCGCTTCTCCCGATGAAAAGGTGCGCGAGAAGGCGGAAGACTACATGGCGCTCCTGACGCCCGTGATCAAAAGCTACCTGACCGACAAAGGTTTCGCGAACGCCGTCAACTGCCAGCAGATCTATGGCGGGCACGGCTATATCGAAGAGCAGGGCATGTCCCAGTTCGTGCGCGATGCGCGCATCACCATGATCTATGAAGGCGCCAACGGCATCCAGGCGCTTGATCTGGTCGGCCGTAAGCTGGGCGCCAATGGCGGGCGCGCGATCTTCTCTTTCTTCAACGAGATCGACGATTTCGTGCACGCCAATGAAGACGACGCCGACCTCGCGCCGTTCCTCGAAGGGCTGAAGACCGCGAAGGCCGAGTTGCAGGAAGGGGCGATGTGGCTGATGCAAAATGGATTGTCGAATTTTGACAATGCCGGCGCGGCCAGCCACGACTTCCTCAATTTGTTCGGCGTGACAGCGCTCACTTATATGTGGGCGAAGATGGCCAAGGCGGCGTTCGCGGCGAAGAAGAATGGCGCCGCCGCCGACCCGTATTTCGACACCAAGCTTGCAACGGGGAAATATTTTCTCGCCCGCGTCTTGCCTGACGCAGCGGCGCATCTCGCAAAGCTAAAATCCGGCGCGGCGCCGCTGATGGCGTTGCCGGCGGAGGCGTTTTGATGGCGGTTTACACCGCTACCTTGACCTGGAAGCGCGGCGATCAGCCGTTCTCCGACGGCAAATATTCACGCGCGCATGAGGTCGCGTTCGACGGCGGGATCACGCTGCCGGCTTCGTCATCGCCGCATGTCGTGCGGTTGCCGCTGTCGCGGGAAGATGCGGTCGATCCCGAAGAGATGCTGGTCGCCTCGCTGTCGTCCTGCCACGCGCTCACCTTTCTCGACATCGCGCGGCATGCTGGATTTGTCGTCGACTCCTATGTCGATCACGCCTCCGGCGTGCTGCGGAAGAATGACGCCGGCAAGCTGGCTGTCACGCAGGTGACGCTGAAGCCGACGATCGTTTGGGGCGGCGACAAGAAGCCGGCGCACGAGGAGATCGAAGCGCTGCATCACCGTGCGCACGAGGAATGCTTCATCGCCAATTCGTTCAAGGGCGAAGTGGTGGTGGAAGCGGCGAGTTAGTTTCCGCGCTTTCGTCAGCCCGACGGAAGCGGTCAGCGGAGTAGGCGCGGGATATGCGCCGTGGGACGCCTCCGGTCCCGACAGGGTGCGAAGGTTGGAGTGAAGACAATGCCTGAGGCTTATATTTTCGACGCGGTCCGCACGCCGCGCGGCAAAGGCAGGAACACCGGGTCACTGCATGAGATCACCGCGCTGTCGCTGGCGACGCAAGCGCTCGAGGCCATCCGCGATCGCAACAATCTCGACACCACGAAGGTCGAAGATGTGATCTTGGGCTGCGTCACGCCGATTGGCGAACAAGGCAGCGACATCGCGCGCATCGCCGTTCTGAACGCGGGCTATGACGAGAGCGTCGCTGGCGCACAGGTCGATCGCTTCTGCGCGTCGGGCCTTGAGGCCGTGAACATCGCTGCGGCGAAAGTGCGCTCGGGCGAAGCGGACATGGCGATTGGCGGCGGCGTTGAAGCGATGAGCCGCGTGCCGATGGGCTCCAATGGCGGCGCCTGGGCGACCGATCCTTCCTTCGCGATGAAGTCCTATTTCGTGCCGCAAGGCATTTCTGCCGACCTGATCGCCACCAAGTACGGCTTCTCCCGCGACGATGTGGACGGCTACGCGATCAAGTCGCAGCAACGCGCCGCGCAATCGTGGAAGGAAGGGCGCTTCAAGAAATCGATCGTGCCGGTAAAGGATCAGATGGGCGCGATTATCCTTGATCATGACGAGCACATGCGTCCGGACACCACGATGCAATCGCTCGCTTCGCTGGAGCCCAGCTTCAAGATGCAGGGCGAGATGATGCCCGGTTTCGACGGCGTCATCCTGCAGCGCTATCCCGAAGTGGAAGCGATCAACCACGTCCACCACGCCGGCAATTCGTCGGGCATTGTCGACGGCGCCGCGGCCGTGCTGATCGGCACCAAGGAAGCGGGCGAAGCCATGGGCCTGAAGCCGCGCGCGCGTTTCGTCGGCGGCACGGCGATCGGTTCGGAGCCTTCGATCATGCTGACGGGTCCGGAATTCGTCACCGCAAAGCTTCTGAAGAAGCTCGGCATGACGAAGAAGGACATTGATTTGTGGGAATTGAACGAAGCCTTCGCGGCGGTGGTGCTGCGCTGGGTGCAGGCGTTCGATCTCGATCCGGAAACCGTCAACGTCAATGGCGGCGCGATCGCGCTTGGGCATCCGCTGGGCGCGACCGGCGCGATGATCCTCGGCACGATGCTTGATGAACTCGAACGCTCCAACAAGGAGCGCGCGCTGATCAATCTCTGCGTCGGCGCCGGCATGGGCACGGCGACGGTGATCGAGCGCGTCTGATGAATATGGGGCTGGGTATTGCGCTCGGCGCCGGTATCGGAGCGGCCGTCGGCATTGCGATGAACAACATCGCAATGGGTGTGGCGTTCGGAACCGGCGTCGGTGTCGCCGTCGGCGCCGCAATGGACTCAAGAAGCAAACGTGGCGGTGACAATCCGCCGAAGGGTGAGTGAGATGGAAAACTTCAAGATCGACGTCGACGGCGACGGCATTGCGCTTATCACCTTCGATGTGCCCGGGCGCTCCATGAACACCATCACCGCAAGCGTGATGAAGGAGCTGCTCGAAATCGCCGAACGGCTGAAGACGGATGCGGCGATCAAAGGCGCCGTCATCGCTTCGGGCAAAGCCTCCGGCTTCTGCGCCGGCGCCGATCTTGGGGAAATGAATGAAGGCGGCGGCGCGACCGGCGCGCCATTGTCCGGCGACGGCGACGCTGCGCTGAAAGCGACGTTCGAGCGCGGCTTCTCGCTCAACAAGGCGCTCCGGGCGATCGAGACCTGCGGCAAGCCGGTGGCGGCCGCGATCGAAGGCCTGGCGCTGGGCGGCGGCTTGGAGATCACGCTGGCGTGCCATTATCGCGTCGCGGCGGACAATCCGAAGATCAAGCTCGGTCTGCCGGAATCCAAAGTCGGGCTGATCCCCGGCGCCGGCGGCACACAACGCCTGCCGCGTCTGATCGGCGTGCAGAACGCGGCGATGATGATCCTGCAAGGCCAGGACAAGTCTCCGCAGGAAGCGAAGTCGCTCGGCTTCGTCAACGAAGTCGTGGCGCCGGGGAAGACGATCGAAGCGGCGAAGGCGTGGCTCAAGGGCAAGCCGAGCGCGGTCGCGCCGTGGGACGTCAAAGGCTATCGCGTGAAGGATGGGCCGTACACGCCAGCCGGCGCGATGGTCGCGGTTGGCGGCAACGCCATGGTGTCGAAGCAGACGAACCTCAATTATCCGGCGCAGCGCAACATTCTCTCCGCCATCTACGAAGGCGTGCAGGTGCCGATCGACGCCGCGCTGCGCATCGAGAGCCGCTACTTCATCAAGACCGCGGCGACGCCGCAGGCGAAGGGCATGATCCGCACTTTGTTCGTGAACATGCAGGCGCTCGGCAAGGGCGGCAATCGTCCGAAAGGACCGGCGCCTTATGAAGTGAAGAAGGTCGCGGTGATCGGCGCTGGGCTGATGGGCGCGGGCATCACCTACGTGCAGGCGAAGGCTGGCGTCGAGACCGTGCTCATCGACGTGAGCCAGGAAGCCGCCGACAAGGGCAAGAATTATTCGGAAAAGCTGGTCGAGAAGGATCTCGGCCGCGGCCGCACCACGAAGGAAAAGGGCGACGCGCTTTTGGCGGCTATCAAGCCGACGACGGATTATGCACAGATCGACGGCGCTGATCTCATCGTCGAAGCGGTGTTCGAAAACCCGGCGCTGAAAGCCGACATCATCAAGAAGGCCGAGCCGCATTTGGGCGCCAACGCGGTGTTCGGCACCAACACCTCGACGCTGCCGATCACCGGCCTCGCGCAATCGAGCGCGCGGCCCAAGAATTTCATCGGCATCCACTTCTTCTCGCCGGTCGAGCGCATGGGGCTCGTGGAAATTATCCGCGGCAAGGAGACGACGGACGAAACGGTGGCGAAGGCCATCGACTACGTGCTGAAAATCCGCAAGACGCCGATCGTGGTGAACGATCACCGCGGCTTCTACACCTCGCGCTGCTTCGGCACGTACACGACCGAAGGCATCGAGATGCTGCTCGAAGGCATCGCGCCGGCGATCATCGAGAATGTCGGGCGCCAATGCGGCATGCCGATGGGGCCGCTCGAAGTCTCCGATAGCGTGGGGCTCGACACCGCGTTGAAGATCGGCCGCGCCACGGCGGAAGCCGCGGGCGTCGATTACAAGGCCGATCCGCGCAACGCGATCCTTTCCTGGATTGTCGAAGACAAAGGCCGCGTCGGCCGCAAGGCCGGCAAGGGCTTCTACGAATATGGCGCCGACGGCAAGCCGACGCGCATCTGGCCGGAGCTCGCTTCGAAAATCGAAGTGAAGACGCGCGAATGCCCGCCAGCTTTGAAGCAGGAGCTGACCAAGCGCTTCCTCTTCCGCCAATGCATCGAAGTGGCGCGCTGCTTCGAAGAAGGCGTGATCACCGATCCGCGCGACGCCGATGTGGGCTCGATCCTCGCTTGGGGCTTCGCGCCTTATACGGGCGGCTGCGTCAGCTATATCGACCTGTTCTGGGGGACCAAGAAGTTCGTGGAGGAAGCCGATCGTCTGGCCGCGCAATATGGCGAGCGCTTCGCGCCGCCGAAGATGCTCCGCGACATGGCGGCGAAGAACGAGAGCTTCTACGCGAAGTTCGGATCGAAGGACGCGAAAGCGGCCTGATCGTTGCGGCTGGCGCGTTACTCGCGCGCCAGCACGACGATGTAATCGTCGGCGCGGTATTCGAGCTTTTCGCTCTTCTTCGGATTGAGCACGACGCCGTGCAAGCCGCGCCCGTCGGAATCGTCGTCGCGCCGGCGACAATAGCCGAAGGCGGTTTCACCACGCCGCCGCGCGGCTTCGATCACGGTGTAGAAATCGACGGGCCGATCCAGCGCCACGAAATGCGCGGCCGGGCGCATGTAAATCTCCGAGCCGCTTTCATCCAGGAGGTCGGCGAAGATCGCCGAGATGAACGGGCTCTCCGAGGCTTGCGCCAGCATGAGGCTGACGAGACGGTTGGACACCACGAAATCGTCAGCGCGCGTGACCTGCGCCAGCGGGCGATTGCGGATATCCGCCATCTCGCTGACGATCGTGCCGCGCTTGCCGCTCTTCTCGGCGACGTGACGAAGGTGCAGCAGGGTCACCAATGTTTGCGTGTCGGCGGCCTGCACCGGCTTTGAGTCGCTGTAAGAGAGCACGACCACGTGGTCGAACTTCTCCGGCCCGATGGCCATAAGCGCGTCGCGGTCGCGCGTGTCGAGGCGCTGGCGATTAAGCACGATGCCAGGGCGCAGCAATTGAAGGTCGGCGGTGTCGCGTTCGAAGCTCTCTGTGTCGGCGGCGATGAGAATCTCCGA
>DASZSK010000224.1:0-17442 GCA_035548735.1 Caulobacterales bacterium
CTCTATTTGCAAGAACGCGCGCAAGCGTCGCGCGTCGCCGCGGAGTAACGGCGATGTCTGAGTTCAACGAACGCGAATACGTCTCCGCCTACGAGCGCGAGCGCGCCAAGCTCGAAGCGCAAGGGCTCTACAATCGCGAAGATGAACGCGACGCGTGCGGCGTCGGCCTCGTGGTCGCGATCGATGGCCAACCGCGCCGCGATGTGGTCACGCTGGCGCTCTCGGCGCTCAAATCGCTTTGGCACCGCGGCGCGGTGGACGCTGACGGCAAGACCGGCGACGGCGCCGGCATCCTCATCGACGCGCCGCAGGACTTCTTCCGTGAGATCGTGGTGCGGGGCGGACACGCGCCGAAGCCGGGGCCGATCTTCGTCGGGCAAATCTTCATGCCGCGCAACGATTTCGGCGCGCAGGAGCGGGCGCGCGTCATCGTCGAGAGCGAAATCCTGCGCTCGGGCTTTGAAATGTATTCCTGGCGTCAGGTGCCGGTGAACATCGCCGCCATCGGCGACAAGGCCAACGCCACGCGCCCCGAGATCGAGCAAATTCTCTTTCACGACCCGCTGGCGCGCGACGAGGAGACTGTCGATCGCGACCTCTTCATCTGCCGTCGCCGCATCGAGAAGCGCGCGCTCGCCGCGAATATCGCCGAACTTTATGTCTGCTCGCTGTCGGCGCAGACGCTCATCTATAAGGGCATGTTCCTAGCCGAGCAGATCGACGCGTTTTATCCGGACTTGAAGGATGAGCGCTTCGTGTCGTGCGTCGCCGTTTATCACCAGCGCTATTCCACCAACACGTTTCCGCAATGGCGCTTGGCGCAGCCCTTCCGCATGCTCGCGCACAATGGCGAGATCAACACGCTGAAGGGCAACACCAACTGGATGAAGAGCCACGAAATCCGCATGGCGTCCGATGCGTTCGGCGCCGCGGATGCGGACGTGAAGCCGATCATCCAACCAGGCGGCTCGGACTCCGCCGCGCTCGATAACGTGCTCGAAGTCCTTGTGCGCGCGGGGCGCTCCGCGCCGATGGCGAAGACGCTGTTGGTGCCGGAAGCGTGGGCCAAGTCGAAGACGATGAAGGCGACGCACCGTGCGCTCTACGGCTATTCCAACGCGGTGATGGAGCCGTGGGATGGTCCCGCGGCGCTCGCGATGTTCGACGGCCGCTGGGCGCTCGCGGGCATGGACCGCAACGGCCTCCGTCCCATGCGTTACGCGCTGACCGAGGACGGCTTGCTGGTCGTTGGTTCGGAAACCGGCATGTGCCCGCTCGACGATCGCAAAGTGCTGGAGCGCGGGCGCATCGGCGCGGGCAAGATGATCGCCGTCGACACCCATCACGGCAAGCTCTACCACCACGAAGAGATCATCGACGAACTCGCCGCGGCGCACCCGTACGAACAATGGCTCGGCAATGTCATCGATCTCGACGAACATCTGAAAGGCGATGAGCCGCGGCTTTACGAGAACCGCGCCGAGCTGCTGCGCCGTCAATTCGCGGCTGGCATGACGCTTGAGGATCTCGAAATCATCCTTCAGCCGATGATCGAAGAGGGCAAGGAAGCGATCGGCTCAATGGGCGACGACGCGCCGCTCGCCGTTCTCTCCGATAAGAACCGGCCGCTCTCGCATTATTTCCGGCAGAACTTCAGCCAGGTCACCAATCCGCCGATCGATCCCTTGCGCGAAGAGCGGGTGATGAGCCTCGCCACACGCTTCAAGAATCTCGGCAACATCCTGGCGCAGGATCAGACCCAGGCGAACGTTTACGTGCTGTCGAGCCCGGTGCTCACCAACGGCATGTACGCGCGCATGGTGGAAGAGCTGGGCGACGCCGTCGCCGAGATCGATTGCACCTTCGCTACGCCCGAACGTCACGAAGAAGCCGGCCGCGCGCTTCGCCGAGCGCTCGATCGCATTCGCGCCGAAGCGGAAGAGGCCGTGCTTTCCGGCCGCAGCCACGTCGTGCTGACCGACGAACATCAAGGGCCCGGCCGCGTCGCCGTGCCGATGATCCTCGCCACCGGCGGCGTGCATGCGCATCTCGTGTCCAAGGGCTTGCGCTCGTTCTGCTCGATCACCGTGCGCGCCGCGGAATGCCTCGACACGCATTATTTCGCCGTGCTGATCGGCTCGGGCGCGACGACGGTGAACGCCTATCTCGCGCTCGACACGATCGGCGACCGCGCCGCGCGCGGCCTCGCCGGCAAGCTGACGCGCGAAGACGCGGCCGCCAATTACAAGAAGGCGATCGAAGCCGGCTTGCTCAAGATCATCTCCAAAATGGGCATCTCGGTCATCTCATCCTATCGCGGCGGATTGAATTTCGAAGCGATCGGCCTGTCGCGCGCGCTGGTGGACGAGTTTTTCCCCGGGCTCACCAGCCGCATCTCCGGCATCGGCCTCGCTGGTCTTGCGCATGAGGCGCTCGATCAGCACGAGCGCGCGTATGACGAACAGGTGCTGGCGCTTCCGATCGGCGGACTTTATCGCCAGCGTGCGTCCGGCGAGCGCCACGCGCTCGAAGCGGACCGCATCCACCAGCTGCAGCGCGCCTGCGATACCGGCGACTATCAGGCCTACAAGAAATACTCCGAGGGCGTGCGCGAGCGGCGCCTGCGCGAACCGATCCAGCTGCGCGACCTGCTGGAGATTCGCGACAATGCGGGTCCGCCCGTTCCACTGCACGAAGTCGAGAGCGTCAACGAAATCAGAAAGCGCTTCAACACGCCGGGCATGAGCCTCGGCGCGCTTGGGCCCGAAGCGCACGGCGCCTTGAACATCGCCATGAACCGCATCGGCGCGAAATCGGTATCGGGCGAGGGCGGCGAAGATCGCGCGCGTTACACGCCGTTGCCGAACGGCGACAACGCCAACAGCGCGGTGAAACAGATCGCCTCCGGCCGCTTCGGCGTCACGGCGGAATATCTGAACCAGTGCCGCGAAGTGGAGATCAAGGTCGCGCAAGGCGCCAAGCCCGGCGAAGGCGGGCAATTGCCCGGCTTCAAAGTCACCGATCTGATCGCGCGGCTGCGTCACTCCACGCCCGGCGTGATGCTGATCTCGCCGCCGCCGCACCATGACATCTACTCGATCGAAGACCTGGCGCAGCTCATCTACGATCTGAAGCAGATCAATCCGCTGGCGCGCGTCACCGTGAAGCTCGTGGCGCAATCGGGCGTCGGCACGGTCGCTGCTGGCGTCGCCAAAGCCAACGCCGACACCATTCTCATCGCCGGCCATGTCGGCGGCACCGGCGCGTCACCGCAAACGTCCATCAAATATGCCGGCATTCCGTGGGAGATGGGGCTCGCGGAAGCGCATCAAGTGCTGATGCTCAACAATCTCAGGCACCGCGTGCGCCTCCGCACCGACGGCGGCCTGCGCACCGGGCGCGACATCGTCGTCGCCGCCATCCTCGGCGCGGAGGAATACGGCATCGGCACGGCGTCGCTGATCGCCATGGGCTGCATCATGGTGCGTCAGTGCCATTCCAACACCTGTCCGGTGGGCGTCTGCACGCAGGACGAACGCCTGCGCGCCAAGTTCACCGGCACGCCGGAGAAGGTCGTGAACCTCATGACCTTCATCGCCGAGGAAGTGCGCGAGCTCTTGGCCGAGATCGGTTTCCGCAACCTGAACGAAATCATCGGCCGCACCGATCTGATCGAACAGATCAGCCGCGGCGCCGATCACCTCGACGACATCGACCTCAACCCGCTCTTGGTGCGCGTCGACAGCCCGCATCCGTCCTATTGCGCGCAGGAAACGCGCAACGAAGTGAAGGACACGCTCGATGCGCAAATCCTGCGCGACGGCGCCGCCTTCTTCGAACGCGGCGAAAAACTCCAGCTCACCTATTCGGTGCGCAATACGCTCCGGGCCATCGGCGCGCGCTCGTCGTCGCATGTGGTGCGCAAGTTCGGCATGCACGCGCTGCCGGAAGGGCGCCTCACGGTGCAACTGCGCGGCTCGGCAGGGCAAAGCCTGGGCGCCTTCCTGGCGCAGGGCATCGCCCTCGAAGTCACCGGCGACAGCAATGACTATGTCGGCAAGGGTCTGTCCGGCGGCCTGATCGCGCTGAAGCCGCCGGCGGAAAACGCCGCGCGCGCACGCTACGACGCGATTATCGGCAACACCTGCCTTTATGGCGCGACCAGCGGCAAGCTGTTCGCAGCGGGCTTGGCCGGCGAGCGCTTTGCGGTGCGCAATTCCGGCGCGACGGCCGTCGTCGAAGGCGTCGGCGCCAATGGCTGCGAATACATGACGGGCGGGACGGTCGCGATCCTTGGCGCGGTCGGCGAAAATTTCGGCGCGGGCATGACCGGCGGCATGGCCTTTGTGTACGACCCCGAAGATCGCTTCGCGCTGATGGCCAATCCCGAGACGATCCTGTGGCGGCGCATCGGTTCGGCCTTCTGGGATCAGCTCTTGCGCGACATGCTCACGGAGCACGTCGAGCGCACGGGCTCGGTGCAAGCGCAGGAGATGCTGAAGGATTGGGAGAAGGCGCGCGCGCACTTCTGGCAGATTTGCCCGAAAGAAATGCTCACGCGTCTGGCGCAGCCTCTGTCCGACGAAGAAGCGGCGGCCGTCGCAGCGGAATAGCGCCTAAATCCCGGCGTACCATTCATAGCCACGGTCGGGCCAATAGCCGCCTTTGCCGCCGCCGATGCCCTCCAGGCGCGCCACCGCTTCGATGCGCATGATGAACTTCGCCTGTTTGTAGCCGAGCTGGCGCTCGACCCGAAGCCGAAGCGGCGCGCCGTGTCCGACTTCGAGCGCATGATCGTTCATCGAATGCGCGAGGATGGTCTGCGGATGGAAAGCGTCGAACAGATCGATGCTTTCATAATAGAGACCGGGATCGTCGCCGATGGCGCGCAGATCGTCGGCGCAATAGAACACGATGTAGCGCGCGTCGTCCAAGAGCTGCGCCCGCTTCAGCACCTCCATCAGCGGCACGCCTGTCCATTTGCCGATGGCGCTCCAGCCTTCCACGCAATCGTGGCGCGTGATCTGGGTGCGTTGCGGCATGTCCTGCAATTGCCGGAGCGACAGCGACAAGGGCTCGGCAACCATGCCGCCGACGATAAGCCGGTAGTCGCGGAAGTCATTGTCCAAGAGGCGATGATAGGCCGGATCGATCGGCATGCGCGAGCCGTTCACCTTGAACAGCGGCGACATCTGCGAAGGCTTGAATTCCTGCGCCAGCGGCTGGTGCAGCAGCAACGTGCGTTGTACGGCCTTGGTCAAATCCTGTTCGACGCCGATGAATTGCCGAAACGTCGGCGCGCGGCTCAAGCGGTCGCAACTCGTCAGCAGGGAAGCGGCGGCTGCGGCCGCGCCACCGACAATCAGCGAGCGCCGGCTCGGAACCCAGAGCTTGCGCTTCATTTCGCCTTCTCCGGCTTCACTTCATAATAGCCCGTGACCATGGAGCGGATTTCGTTCCAGGCGCCGACCAGGAAAATCTCGAACAGGTGCACGGCGACGAACAGCACGATCAAATTCGCCGTGATGAAGTGGATCGTGCGCGCCGATTGGCGTCCGCCGAACAGCTGCGGCAGCCAGGGCATGAGCGCATCGAAACCCGGCGACATGGAAAGTCCAGTCAGCAGCATCAGCGGCAGGATCACGAAAATGATGGCGAGATAGGCGATCTTCTGCAGCGTGTTGTAGCGTTTGGCTTCTTCGCCGCGCGGCACGTGCAGCTTGGCGTGCGCGACGATGTCGGCCCACAAATGCTTCGGCTTCAATTCGTCATTGCTGGGCTTCAGGTCGCGTTTGAAGTGCCCGTTCCAAAATCCGAAAGCGAGATAGACGAGCCCGTTGGTCACGAACAACCACGCCAGGAAGAAATGCCAGCGTCGGCCCGTGGCGAGATCGCGATAGCTCGGCAGCGTGATCCAGGCCGGCATGCCGCGCGGCACGACATGGCCGTTCATCTGGGACGCGCCCAGCAGGCCCGTGGTTTCCAGCGTGATCGGACCGATCTGGGTGTAGCCGCGCCATTGCCCATCGCGCTGCACGCTGTTGATGGCGAACAGCGCCGCGTCGTGATTGGCGCCGTACTGGCCCCAATAGAGTCGCGGATGCGCATTCAGGATCGTGAGGCCGCTCATCAGCAGAAGGCTGATGCAGAACACGTTGATCCAGTGCGTGATGCGCGTCGCCAGCTTGTGGCGGTAGATGATCTCGCGCGGCGGGGGCGGCGGTGGCGCCGGTTCGGGCGGCGGCGCGGGTTCCGGCGATTGTTCGACGATCTCGCTCATGGCGCAACCCCTGCGCCGATGATGGGCCCGCCGTCCGGCGCCTGCAACAGATAAGCCGTCTTCAGGCCCGCCTCATGCGCGGGCGGCGCCGCGAAGCGCGCGGCGCTCCCGTTCCAGCGCCCAAGCAGGCGCAATTCGCGCACGACATCGCGGTGCGGCAGCGTTCGGCCGTTGTTTTCGCCGGCGTGCACGGCGACGTCGCGCTCGCGCGGATCGTAGCGCACGAGCCAAACGTCGGCGCCGCCCTGCGGCGCGGCGCCGACCGGAACCACGACGCCGTCGATACGCGCATCGAGCGCGATCGGTCTTTGCGCGCTCTGCAGCGCGCGATCCACCGAAGCGCGATTGTTGCCGACCAAATCGATGCGGCCGTTGATGATCATCTGCGGCGTCGCGACGTTGTCGCGATGCAGGCCGCGCGCATAATGATATTGGCGCTGGGTGTTCTCCGCCGACGCAAATGTGTCACGCCAGCCGAGCTGGTCCCAATAGGTGACGCCGTAGCTCAGCACCAGGAGATCGGCGCGCGCTGCAAGCGTGTTGGCGATGGCGTTGGCCGGCGGGCAGGACGAACAGCCCTGGCTCTGGAACAATTCCACCACGATCGGCGCCGGGCGTATGACCGCTGCTCCCACCACGTTCGCCGCCGCGAACCCCGCCAAGGCGAGAGCGGCGGCCGCTGCAACCCATATGTGCTTTCCGAGCCTTGCGGCCATTGTCGTTCGCCTGAGGATTGGTCTGTTTGCTGTGAATACGGCCGCTGGCCGGCTCGGTTACGCTTCGGCCCATCGACGTACGCCTCGGGCTGCTCCATATGAGCGGCGTGACCACCACGCCGATCACCCCCACGAGCAGTGTCGAGCACGCTCACGTGACGAGCCGCACGGCCGCCATGTCGGTCGGCGTCGCGCTTTTTCTTATTCTCATCAAGACCTGGGCCTGGTTCGCGTCATCGTCGGTGGCGATGCTGGCGTCGCTGGCGGATTCCACGCTCGATCTCGCGGCTTCGCTCTTCACCTATTTCGCGGTGCGCTACGCCGCCGCCCCGCCCGATCGTGAACATCGTTTCGGTCACGGCAAGGCGGAGGCGTTCGCCGGGCTCGTCCAAGCCGGCTTGGTTGCGGTCTCCGCCGTGCTGATCGGGCTTGAAGCGGTGAGCCGCTTCCTGCGCCCGCAGGCCATCACGCACGGCGACGAAAGCCTGATCGTCATGGCCATCGCCATCCTGGCGACGATGGGGCTTGTCTATGCGCAGACGCGGGCGATCCAGCGCACCGGTTCAGTCGCCACGCGCGCGGATCGCTTGCATTATTCCGGCGACGTCGCCGCCAACCTCGTGGTGATTTTGGGCGTCGGCGCGGGGGCTTATCTGGGTTTGACCTGGGCCGACGCCGCGGCCGGCGCGCTGGTGGCCGCGTGGCTCGCCTGGGGCGCGCTCAACGTCTCGCGCGAAGCCGCCGATCACCTGCTCGACCGCGAATTGCCGGAGGCTGATCGCGCGCGCATCCGCGAACGCGCCGAAGCGGATCCGGGCATGGGCCATGTGCATGACCTGCGCACCCGCACCAGCGGACCTTACGTGCACATCCAGTTTCACGCCGAGCTTGATCCGGCGCTGACGCTCGAAGACGCGCACAAGATCGTGGTCGCCGCCGAGGAACGCATCCGCGCGCTCTATCCGACCGCCGACATCATCATCCACCCCGATCCGCGCGGCCGCGCCGAGCCGCATGGGCATGAGCATTTCGAACGCGCCGACAGTGAATCGTGAACGGCTGCGCAGCGAAGCGCGCGCGCTCGGCTTCGACGCCGTAGGCGTCGCTTCCGCCGCCGCGCCTTGGCCCGCATCGGCGCATCTCGCGGAATTTCTGAACGAGGGCCGGCACGGCGATATGAAGTGGATGGCGCGCCCCGCGCGCGCGCATCCGCAGGCGCTTTGGCCGCAGGCGAAAAGCGCTGTCGTGGTCGGGCAGAGCTACGCGCCCGATGATGACCCGCTCACTTTGCTCAACGAAAGATCGCACGGTCTCGTCTCGGCCTACGCCGCGCGGCGCGATTATCACGACGTGGTCAAAGGCAAGCTCAAACAGCTCGCGCAATGGCTGGCGCGGGAAACCGGTCAGGAGGTCAAGGTGTTCGTCGACACCGCGCCGCTGATGGAGAAGCCGCTCGCCGAGCGCGCTGGTCTCGGCTGGCAGGGCAAGCACACCAATCTCGTCTCGCGCGAGCATGGTTCGTGGCTCTTCCTGGGCGCCATCCTCACCGCCGCTGACCTTGAAGGCGACGCGCCGCACGACGAACACTGCGGCTCGTGCCGCGCTTGCCTCGACGCATGCCCCACCAACGCCTTCCCCGCGCCGTTCCAGCTCGATGCGCGCCGCTGCCTCGCTTACCTCAGCATCGAAGCCAGAGAGCAGATCCCGCGCGAGTTCCGCGCAGCCCTCGGCAACCGCGTGTTCGGCTGCGATGATTGCCTCGCAGTCTGCCCCTGGAACAAGTTCGCGGCGCGGGCGCGCGAAACGCGTCTCGCCATGAAGGCTGAGCTTCGCCTCGCGCCCTTGGCCGAGCTGGCCGCGCTCGACGACGCCCAGTTCCGCCTGCGCTTCGCCGGCACGCCGGTGAAGCGCACGGGCCGCGATCGCTTCGTCCGCAACGTCGTCTGCGCCATCGGCAATTCCGGCGACGCCACCCTGGCCTCCGTAGCGGAAGCGCGCCTCGACGACGCTTCGCCCTTGGTGCGCGGCATGGCCGTTTGGGCGCTCCGGCGGCTGCTTGACGAAAGCGCCTTTCAGCGCCTCAAACTGGCGCGTTCGGGCCGCGAATCCGACCCAAAGGTGCGCGAAGAATGGGAGACATGAAGGACGACGGCCAACCGATCGGCGATCCCTTCGGCGCGGCCGATCCAGGCTTCGAAGCCTTCGGCGCGCCGGAGATTCCGATGCCAGCGCCGGAGACGCCGCCGGCTTCGCGTTTGCGCGACGCGCAGAAAAATCTCGACGTCGATCTGGGGCGTATCAAGCGCGAGAAGCGCTTTGGGCTCATCTCCACCGTCTTCACCATTCTCTTCATCGCTTTCTTCGTCGTGCCGGTGACGTGGGTGGTGGTCTATCGATTCGTCGAAGCGCCGGTGACGCTACTCATGCTGCAGCGCGCCGCCGAAGGGCAGAGCATCCGCCACCATCCCGTCCCCTTCACGCAAATGTCGCCCTACATCGTGCGCTCGGTGATCGCCGCGGAGGACGCGCGCTTCTGCAGCCATGACGGCTTCGACGTCGAGGCGATTCAGAACGCGATGGAGACGAATGCCGACGGCGGGCGCGTGCGCGGCGGCTCGACCATCAGCCAGCAGACGGCGAAGAACCTGTTTCTGTGGCCATCGCGCGATTGGCTGCGCAAAGGCATGGAAACCTATTTCACGGCGCTCATCGAATTCATCTGGCCGAAGCGGCGCATCGTCGAAGCATATTTGAATGCGGCGGAGTGGGGCGATGGGATCTTCGGCATCGAGGCTGCGTCTGAGGCGCGCTTCGGCGTGCATGCTTCCGAACTGACGCCTTTGCAGGCGGCTCGTCTCGCCGCGGTTCTGCCCAGCCCCAATCGCTGGCGCGTCGACAATCCCGGTCCGTATGTGCGCCGCCGCGCCGCGCAGATCGTGGCGCGCGCGCAAGTCATTCGCAACGAGCGCCTCGCGTCCTGTGCGCTGGCGATGGACGCCCCGCCGGCGCCGCACTGAGCCCGCGCAAGGACCGCGGTCACACGGCTTTTCGCGTGCGTATGGTATTGGGTTGCGTTAGGCTCCGAGCCTTGGGTGCGCCGGATCGACCGGCCGTGGGGAGGTCGCCATGACGACCATCATCGCAATCGCAATCGGCGTTTTCGTGCTTGTGTTCGCCGGCGCCATCATGGCGTACGCCGCGCCGCGCTTCTACATCGCGCGCACCGACCGCACGTTCATGACGCATGACGAGCGCGGCTTTAAGCGCGCGCTCAAAGGCAAGGGCGTGCTGTGGGATTTCGAAGAGAGCATCGTCAAAGGGCCGAGCGCGCCGAAGATCGAATTCGTCGGCCTCGAGGTCGCGACCGGCCAGCGCAAGATGATCCCGCTGATCGACGCCAAAACAGGTTCGGTCAATCTGCGCCCCCAATATTGCGTGCCGTTGCCGTTCGCGGCGACGACCGCGGACGATCACCGTTTGACCATCGAAGCGCGCATTCAATTCAGCTTGAACCGCGATCTCCTGAAATACGTCTATCAGCTCGAAGGGTTCGGCCTCGCGCTTGAAACGCGGATCCAGAGCGCCTTCCGGGCCGAGATCGGCATGCGCAACGACGAAGTGCTGCGCGCTTCGCTCGACGCTGTCGAAGCCGGCGCCGTCGAACGCTTGCGCAAGGCGGAACGCGACGGCGATGAAGCCGGCGAGGCCGGCATGGCGCTCGGCGTCAATTTCCACAGCGCCAGCTTCACCTATTCGGTGGAGGACGCGGACGCGCCCGTGGCGACGCCGATCATCCAGGCCGCCAACGCGCCGGGCGGCTCCGTCGCCGTGCTCGACGCCGTTCGGCAAACCGCGCGGGCGCAGGGCGTGCTTTCGCTGCGGCCGCAGCACATCGATCTGTTGGCCGACGTCTTCAAGAACCGTGATCCTGCTTCGACCAAAGCCGTGCTCGCCATTCTCGAAATGCAGACGCGCCAGAACATCGCCGAGGCGCTGGCAAGCTCGGGCCAGCTTGTCGTGGTGACGGGGCAGGAACTGGGGCTCACCGGCGCCACGGCGCAACGCGACGCCATCGCCGCGCGGCTCGCCGAGCCAGCGCCCGCGCAAGCGCCCGCCAGCAATGGCGCCGCAGTGCGGGCCTGAAGCGCGGGAACCCGCTATCCTGGACTTTGCGTCGAGAAATCCCTATGTAGAGGGCTCGATCATCGTCGCGTCACGCCTCTGTCCTCGCTGTCGCGCCGGATTGTCTGTCGTTCCTCTTCGATCTCGGTCCGATTTGGATGTTCCGATCGGTGTTTTTTATGCGGAGATGGCGATGGCTGTCGGCACAGTAAAATTTTTCAACGGCACAAAGGGATACGGCTTCATTCAGCCGGAAAACGGCGGCAAGGACGTGTTCGTCCATATCTCGGCGGTCGAACGCGCGGGCCTGCGCGGTCTGAACGAAGGCCAGCGCGTTACGTTTGATCTTGAGCGCGACCAGCGCGGTCGCGATTCCGCGACCAACCTCAGCGCCGCTTGATCTCAGCAGGGCCGATCGCTTTTGCGGTCGGCCCGCCATTCTGGATGTCGCCAATGGCTATCGAAGACAGATTCAGTGAAATGTCCGCGCAGGAATTGAACAATCTCCTGGGCAACGCCTCGCGCTTGGCCGCCAACGGCGCGCTGCTGCAGAAGGCGGAGGCCGAACGGCTTCTTCCGCTGATCAATGCAGAGCTTGCTTCACGCCGCCCGGCGCCCGCCGCGCGTACGCGCGCCAAGAGCGCCGCGAAAAGCAAGAAGAGCTGACCGCGAAGCGGGCTCGCGCGAAGCGCCGAGCCTATTGCTCCTCGACCGCGTGTCCCGTGCGCTTGGATTCGCGCGCGTTGCCGAGCATCAAAAGCGCATCGACATTGGTCGGATCGAGGTTGACTGCCGCCTGCGCGTCGGCCTCGGCGAGATCGAACGCGTTTTGATGCATGCGCGCGGAGGCGCGTAAACGGAGCGCCAGCCCGTCGTTCGGGCGGATGTCGAGGCTGTGCGACAGATCCTCCTCAGCATGGCGATAATCGCGCTCCATGGCGTAGGCGCGGGCGCGATCGATCAGCAGGTCCGGCAATTGATCGGGCGCGCTTTGCATGGTTGCGATCGCCTGTGTGAAGGCGCTGCGCGCATGCGATGAATCGTAAGCGAGCAGATACGCGTTGCCGGCCTGCGAGAGCAGCTCCGCGCGCAAGCCGGTCTGTTCCGGACTGATGCTGACAGCGAGCGATTCAAGCCGCCGCGCGCCTTCCGCGGCGCGTCCTTCCTGCGCCGCCAGCGCCATCGCCGCGCAGCGATAGCCGCCGATCTCGTGCGTCTCGGCGGCCCAGGCCATGCCCTCTTCGTAGGCGCGGTCGGCGCTTCGGTCGATCAAGCTCACGCATTGCTGGAAACGGGCGTCGCCGTTGCCGGTGAGATGCGCCGGCGCTGGCGCGGGGGCTGCCGTCACGGCAGGCGCGCCGGCTTGCAAGACGATCGGGATCAGAAGGGCGGCGGCTGTCAGCATGTGGCGTCTCTCCCCGCCTCAACAGAAGGGGCAGGCGGGTAAGCAAATCAAGCGGCGAATCCAAGGCGGCGGCTGCGCGCGCCCGGCCATGCTTCCGCCCGCCTCCCGCAGGAGGGGTTCCACGGCGCCGGGCTTGCGTTCCCGCCTCGGGCTCACGCTCCAGATTCACCCAACTGCGTTTGTTCTGTTTCTCGGCGGCGCGAACCATTGCAAGAAGGTCACATGTATTCGGTTCTGCAGGTCACACCCGCACTGGACGCTGGCGGTGTGGAGCGGACCACGATTGAAATGGCGGAAGCGATCACGCGCGCCGGGGGGCTTGCGCTGGTCGCAAGCGCCGGCGGCCGTCTTGAGCGCGAGCTTGAGGCGGCCGGCGGTGAGCTGGTCCGGCTTCCGGTCGATTCCAAAAATCCGATCACCGTCGCATTGAACGCCGGCCGTTTGGCCCGCGCGGCCAAGGCCCGCAACATTAACGTCATCCATGCGCGTTCGCGCGCGCCGGCCTGGAGCGCCTGGATGGCGGCGCGTCGGCTCAAGCTGCCCTTCGTCACCACTTTTCACGGCATCTATAACGGGCGCACCGCGCTCAAGCGCTTCTACAATTCGATCATGGCCAAGGGCGATCTCGTCATCGCCAATTCCGAATACACGCGCGCACATGTCATGCAGCAATACAAGCTGCCGGCCGACCGCGTGGTGGCGATCCCGCGCGGCGTCGACGTCGATCAATTCGATCCCGATAAGGTTACGCCGTCCGAGATCGCCGCGATGCGCGCGAGTTGGGGGCTCACACCAAATGATGCGCGTTTCGTGTTGATCCTGCCGGCGCGGCTAACGCGTTGGAAAGGCCAGCGCGTTCTGATCGACGCCATGGCGCGCGTTAACGCGAATCGGCCAGGCGCTGTGAAGGCGATCCTCGCTGGCGATGCGCAAGGACGGCGCGGCTACGAGCAGGAACTGAAAGCGACGATCATGGCGTTGGGACTGCGCGACGACGTAGCGATTGTCGGCCATATCGGGCAGATGAACGTAGCTCTTGCTGCGGCGGACGCAGTCGCGGTTCCCTCCGTGGAGCCCGAAGCGTTTGGGCGCAGCGCGGTTGAAGCGCAGGCGATGGCCAAGCCGGTGATCGCCGCAGCCCACGGGGGGCTGGCCGAAACCGTAGCGGATGGATTGACCGGATTGCTGGTTCCTCCGGGCGACGCGGCTGCGTTGGCCCAGGCGATCGAGCAATTGATCGATCTTGGTCCGGAAGGGCGCGGGGTGATGGGGCGCAAAGGGCGAGACAGGGTGCGCCGGCTTTATGCCAAGTCGGTGCTCCAAGCTTCGACCCTGCAGGTCTATGACCGCCTACTGGGAGCCCGCTCATGATCTTCAAGAAGAAGACGCAAGCGAAGCCGGCGCCGTCCGCGGCCAAGCGCGTGCTCGTGATCAAGATGGGCGGCCTCGCCGACTTCGTGCAGATGCTCGCGGCCGCCAAGCGCATTCGCGACTATCACGTGGGCGCCCGCATCACGCTGCTGACCAACGAGCCGTTTCGCGTGATGGCCGAGAAGTGCCCGTACTTCGACACGGTGGAGAGCGACGCCTCGGTGCGTCCGCCGACCGTGGGCGAAAGCGCCACCACGGCGGTCGGCGCGCAGGCGGCCAAGGAAGAGCAGCCGATCATTGTCCAGCTCATCAGCCGCGTCCGCGCGGCCAAGTACGACATGGTCTACGACCTCGAAAATTCGCGCCGCACCAACGCCATCTATCAAGGCCTGCGACCCTGGCCGCCGCTTTGGTCGGGCGGGGCGCCGGGTTGCTCGCATCCGTTCAAGGATCCGGGCGCCCTGCACAATCTCGATCGCCTGGCGGCGCAATTGCAGAGTGCGGGCATCGAGGTCGCCGGACCGCTGGTGCCGGATTTCGCCTGGGTGCGTGTAGCGCTGCGCGATCCGCCGCGCCTGCAGCCGGACTATTTCGGCATTCGCGGCCGCTATGTCCTACTGTGCCCGCGCGGCGGCGATGTTGGCGCTAAGCGCCGCTGGCCGGTGGAGAAGTACGTCCAGCTCGCCAACCGCATCGCCGCACAGGGGGTGACGCCCGTGGTGCTGGGCGGTCAGGAGGAGCGCGAGGTCGGCGCGGCCATCGCCCAGGCCGAACGGCGCGCCAAGAACCTCGTCATGCGTCCGGATTTGTTTCAGAGCGCGGCCTTGGCCGAGCGCGCCTCGTTCGCGGTGGGCGACGACGTCGATCTTCTCCACGTCGCCGCCGCCGGCGGCGCGCCCTCGCTGGTCTTCATGTCCTCCCGCGCCGACGTGGAGGCCAAGGCCCCCCGCGGTCCGGGCGGGGTGGTCGGGCTGACCGCCGCCATCATCGCCGACATCCCGGTCGACCAGGTGGATCGCCAGATCCGCAATTGCGGCGTTTATATCCAAGCCGCGACGGCTTGAAGCCACGCCCGCGCCAAGCGATATTGCGGTTAGCGAATCCGGCCGCCCAGGGACCATCCCGGGCGGCTGGCTGCGCATTCTGGATCAACAGCGAATGGAGATGGACCGATAGCCAGACGTCCTTATGCCGCGCCTCCGCCCGTAAAAGATGGGCCGCGCGTGAACGAAGAAATCCGCGGCGTGCCGCGCGTGCTCCTGATCGATGAGAACGGCGAGAAGCAGGGCGAGATGCCCATCTCGGCCGCTTTGGAGGCGGCCCAGGAAGCTGGCCTCGATCTCGTCGAAGTGGCCCCCAACAGCGTGCCGCCAGTCTGCAAAATCCTCGACTACGGAAAATTCCGGTTCGAGGAGCAGAAGAAAAAGGTCGAGACCCGCAAGAAAGCCAAGCGGATCGAACTCAAGGAAATCAAGGTTCGCCCCAACATCGACGACCACGATTACGAAGTGAAGATGAAGGCGATCCATCGTTTCTTCGAGGAAGGCGACAAGGTGAAGGTCACCCTGCGCTTCCGCGGCCGCGAACTCGCCCACACGCACCTGGGCATGGAGCTTCTGGAGCGCATGCGTACTGAGCTCGACTCGATCGCCAAGGTCGAGCACGAGCCGCGCTTCGAAGGCCGCCAGGTGGTCATGGTGATGGCCCCGCGCGCGTAGGTATTGGCGCGGTTTCACGGCATCGCCCTTCATGCCGGACGCGCGGAGCGCGATCCGGGATTGAAGCGCTCCAGCCCCCGTGCTACACGCCCGCCTCTTTTGAGCGGCCCGGCTAAAACGGCATGCCGTGGCGGCTCTTTTGGCGTTTTCGGACGCCCCAATCCTTCAAGGAGGATCAAATGCCGAAACTGAAGACGAAGAGCGGCGTGAAAAAGCGCTTCAAGCTCACCGCGTCCGGCAAGGTTAAGGCCGGCCCGGCGGGCAAGCGCCACCGCCTCATCAGCCATAATGGCAAGTACATCCGCCAAAACCGCGGGACCAGCACGCTGGCCGAGCCGGACGCAAAGCGCGTCAAGCTCTGGATCCCGTACGGCCTCGATTGATTTAGCGGAGATTTGCCATGGCACGCGTCAAAGGCGGCGTCACCGCGCACGCCCGTCACAAGAAGATTCTGAAGAAGGCCAAAGGCTATTACGGCCGCCGCTCGACCACCTTCCGCGCCGCCAATGCGGCCGTCGAGCGCGCCGGCAAGTTCGCCTATATCGGCCGCAAGCAGAAGAAGCGGAATTTCCGCGCCCTCTGGATTCAGCGGATCAACGCCGCCGTCCGCGAAGAGGGCATGACCTATTCGGTGTTCATCGCCGCTCTCGCCAAGGCCGGCATCGACCTCGACCGCAAGGTCCTGGCCGATCTCGCCATGAACGAGCCGGCTGCCTTCAAGGCCATCGTCGCGCAAGCCAAGGCGGCTTAAGCCTCGCGCGACATGGCTGTGGGGACCGCCCGCGCCATCTTCTGACACCGTCGTGATCGCCCTGGCGGTTGCGCCGCACGCGCCAATGTGAGCGTTATCATTCCTCGCAAAAACGCGGACTTGAACCGCGGGCGAGGGAGGACGCTGACGTGAAAGCCGCCATCCTGGCTCTTGCCGCCGCCATCGCTTTGACAGTGGGCGCCGCCGAGGCGCGCGCGCGCCGCTCGCAGCCGCCGCAGCCGCCGACGCCCGTTCCCCAGGCGCTCACGCTCAACGACCGCGGCTATTACGAGGAGCGGGGGCTGAACGTCCTCGTCTTCTCCAATTGGTACGACGGCAATTTCAGCGACAGCAAAATCAGCGGCGTCGAACTGATCCATCACGGCGTCCGCACCGCCACCAATGGCGACGTGCGCATGCTGCCGACGCCGGGCCAGTGGGACGATATCGGTGCGCTGGTGAACCGCTCGGTGGACCAGACGTATGGCGTCATCGAAACGCATCTCCGCTACGCCGATTACGACTTCAACTACACCATACGCAGCGAGGCGCGCGGCGACAGCGTGATCGTCAGCGTGGTGCTGGATCGGCCGTTGCCGGCGGCCCTGGTCGGCAAGGCCGGGTTCAATCTCGAATTCATCCCGTCCGCGTACTTTCACCACTCCTACATCGGCGACGGCGTGGCGGGCGCATTTCCCATCTATCCTGCCGGCGACATGCAGCGCGTTGCGCCGGCCGGCCCACCGCAGCGCATTTCCCGCAGCGGCGACAGCGTCGCCGCACCTTTGCCGCTCGCCACCGCACGCAATTTCACGCTGGCGCCCGAAGATCCCGAGCGCACCGTCTCCATCGCTTCGAGCGAGCCGGTGTCTCTCTATGATGGGCGCAACCAGGCGCAAAACGGCTGGTTCGTGTTCCGCTCGCTCCTGCCGGCTGGGCGCACTGGCGCCGTCCTGCAATGGACCATTCACGCCAACACCATTCCCAACTGGACGCGCGCGCCGATGATCGCCCACAGCCAGCTCGGCTACGCGCCGAACCAGGACAAGGTCGCGGTGATCGAACTCGACCGCAACGAT
>DASZSK010000225.1:0-3373 GCA_035548735.1 Caulobacterales bacterium
GCCGAGAAACCGGCCGCAAGCGCGGTGGCGGCGACCAGGAGAGAGCGAGTGCTCATCACGCAACGTGTCCAGGCGAGGCATTGCCCCAGAATGAGACATAAAAACGCCCGTTGAGACTTAAAGAACGCTTAAACAACCAGCGGCCGAAAGGTGGATCGGCAGACGAAAGAGTAAAGATGCGTCTTTTGCAGTTAAGATAACTTACGGCGGCTGTAATTAACCTTGTTTTCTAAGCTTCCCGAGCCGCCACAATGCTTAACAAGGCGAAGGAACTCTAGGCCCCGGGCGTCAGCGCGAAGGGATGGATGAAGCCCTCCGCGGCATAGACGCGGGCGCCCCAATCATTCGTCGGGATGTACCAGACCCGCACCTGCGTCCAGTCGTTGTTGGGCGAGACATCCATCACCGGGACGCTGAGCGTCACCTCGCCCTGGTTCAGCCAATTCGCCTGGTCGACACGGATCAGCCGCGGCGAAACCACCATCGTCACCACCGCGACGTGGCCCCGATTGGGATCATTATAGCCCCGCATCACCAGCACCGCGCCGGGCGCGGGAAGCGCGGAGCGCGGATAGCGGCCCGCCGCCTGGTCCCACCAGGTATTGGCGTCGCCATAGATCTCGATGCCGGACGCCTGCCGCGCGAAGGGCACGCATTCCAGATGCGTCCCATTCTCCACCACGCGCGGCGGCGCATAGGGATCGACCGGCGAAGGGCCGCCCCAAGCCGGCCGGCTCTGCGTGGCCACCGGCGCTGGATAGGAGGCGCACGCCGCCAGCCCCAAAAGGGCAAGCGCCGCCGCAAGGCGTTGGAGGGGCCGCCGGAGCATCGCCGTTGACTATAGCAGCCTCCCCTAAGCGGAGAATGAAGAGGCGCAGCCGGCGCCGGCTTGACCCCTCCCCGCGAACCCGCCACCCAGGGGTTCCATGGCTGGCCCGACGTCCCAGATCATCGTTCGTCCCTGCTTCCAGCAGGATCTCGAGTTCGTGCAGGTGATCTACGGGCATCACGTGATGACCGGAACCGGCACGTTCGAACTCGAGCCGCCCTCGCTCACGGAAATGACCGACCGCTGGTCGCGTATTGTCACCCGGAACTGGCCGTTTCTGGTGGCTGTGCCGACCAACGACCTCTCGCGCGTGCTGGGGTTTGCCTATGCCGGGCAGTTCCGTGACCGGCCCGCCTACGCAACGACCTTCGAGGACTCGATCTATGTGGGCCCGAACGCGATCCGTCAGGGCGTCGGCCAACTTCTGATGGCTGAACTCTTGAGCATGCTGCGCGGCGACGGCGTGCGCGAAGTGCTCGCTGTGATCGGCGACAGCGCCAATGCCGGCTCCATCGGCCTGCACCAGAAAGCCGGCTTCCACCATGTTGGCGTGCTCACCAATGTCGGCTTCAAGTTTGGCCGATGGCTCGATGTGGTGCTGATGCAGCGCTCTCTCGCGCCTGCAGAAAACAACTAGCACACTGATCCGCAAATGCTTCGCGCAGCACAAGTTTTCGTACGCTGCACTTGCGATCACGACAACTGAATGCAGCACGCTTCAGCGTAAGTAACTCTTCATTAGGCATGATTACATCAAGCTTAGGCGTGAGGGAGGATTGCGATGTTTATGCGCAGTCTCGTGATCGCCGGCTTGGCGGGCGCCGCCAGCCTGATGATGTGCACCGCCCGCGCCGATGATGCGGCAGTGCTTGCCGTGGCGAACGGCGCGACCTTCGTCGATCCAGCCAACGCCGATTTGCATGCGCGGCCGGTTTTGAACTTGAGCCTCGGCCAAGAGCGCGCCGAACGCAGTCCGAACTTTACGCCCTACGCCGCGCGTGAGCGCGAGACGCCCCGGCGCTACGAGATGGCCCTTGGCGCACGCGGCGTCGGCGGTCTTGACGTTTCGATTGCGCAGCGCGCCAGCTTCGGCGTCGACGCCCACGGCGACATCTCCAGCCGCGGCCGCGGCGCGGAATTGCGTTTGGGACGCGGCGTCAACATGCCTCGCCGCAAGCAGGCCGATTGGGATCATCCCGCCTGGTACGCATTCGCCGCCTCCGATGACGAGGCCGTCACTTGGCGGCCCGGCGTGCGCAACGCCTTCGGCGACCCGGCCCCGAGTTTCGCGCTGCAGGATCGGGTGGAAATTGGCGATCGCCAAGCCGGTCTCACCTATGAACGCGGCCCACTGCAAGCATCGCTTGCTTATGTCGAACGCAGTGTTGACGCTCGCAGCAACGGGAGAATGATCTCCCGAGACGAACGATTCACGGGAATAACGCTCACGATGCGGCATTAACGACCCAGGTTGACGGTGATGCGCATTCAGGTGGAACCTACGGAACCGGTATTGCATTGCAGTGCTCATCCCTGCCAGCGAGGCGCGGACGGTCATGACGGCATTGCTTAGAAGTGGCGCGATCATGTTGCTCTGCGGCGCGGCAGCCGCGGGCGCAGCGTATTTCGTCTCTCCGGCGGCGAGGGCGGACGATGCCGTGGTCGCGACCCAACTGCCGCCGGCGCCGATCGATTTTCACGACCCCACCACGTCGCTTGGACAAACCGCGCGACCTCCGGTCGAAGTGAACGCAAACAGCGACGCGCAGTCTGCGCGCTTCCTGCCGGGCGGCCGTCAGGACGAACGCGCTGCGGACGACGACGCACACAATTACCAGCTTCAAGTCACCGCCAGCGGCGAGTCCGTCGGGGTTCCCCTCAATCTCTCGATCGCACAGCGTGGCAATTTCAGCGCCGACGATGCTGGCGACCTTTCCCATCACGGACGCGGCGCGGAGCTGCGCATTGGCTCGAACGTGTCCGAACAGCGCGGCGGCGAGCGGCGCGCCCCTTCACCGGGCTGGTACGCTTTCGCCGCGTCGGACGACCAAGCCGTTGTCTGGAACCCCGGATCGAAAAACGCCTTCGGCAATCGCCAAAGCGGCTTTGCGCTCGAAGATCGCGTTGAGATCGGTGATCATCAGGCCGGCGTCACCTATGAAACCGGCAACGGCGTGCAGGCCTCTCTCGCCTATGTCGAGCGCAGCGTGAACGCGCATGTCGGCAACACCTCGGCGTCCCACGACGAAAGCTTCGCCGGCGTCACCGTGACGATGCGCCACTAAGCGCTACAACACGAAATCGCTGTTGGTGAGGCTGATGAGGCCGCGCAGCACGATCTGGCTGTCGGCGGCGCCGTCGCCGTTCACGTCCATCGAGATGAGCGTGAAGTCGTTGGCGGTTCCGGCATTGTCGATGAAATCGTAGCGCAGTTCGCCGGCGCTGTGGGTGAAGGCGCCCGCGCCGATCAAGGTGAACGCATCGTCGCCGCCGCCGGCGATGGCGTCGATGGCGGAGAGATCGATCACGTCGGCGCCCTGGGTG
>DASZSK010000226.1:0-13439 GCA_035548735.1 Caulobacterales bacterium
TCGATCAGCGTGATCAGCGCCGCCGGCGCCTCGAGCAGGGTTGCGGCCAAATGCGTGATGCGATCCAGCGCCGGGTCCGGAGCGCTGTCCAACAGACCCGTGCCGCGAAGCGCCGCACTCTGTGCGGCTCTGGAGAGACCGCCCGCGTCATCCATTGAATTCTCACTCGCATGGAGATCGTTTCAGGACAAGACAATGTCCAGTAAGACACGCGAGATCGAGGCGGGCGCTCGATTGCCGTGATCACAGTCAAGGGAACACGATTAACTTGCGTTAGTCTTGGCGGGGCCAATGGGTTTCGCCGGCGCCAACGCCTCGCCATATTAGGCGCTCGATTCCAGAAGGAGCGTCGATGTCTGAAGCCGCCTCGCCTACCCGTCACGCGCAGATCATTGTGATCGGCTCGGGGCCGGCCGGTTACACCGCCGCGATCTACGCCGCACGCGCCATGCGCAAGCCGCTGCTGATCAGCGGCATGCAGCCGGGGGGCCAGCTCACCATCACGACCGATGTCGAAAATTATCCGGGCTTCGCCGACGTGATCCAAGGCCCGTGGCTGATGGAGCAGATGGAGAAACAGGCGCGCCATGTCGGCGTCGAGGTCATCACCGACATCATCGTCTCCGCCGATCTCTCGAAGCGTCCATTCCATTTGAAGGGCGACGGCGGCCATTCCTACATGGCCGACGCATTGATCATCGCCACCGGCGCGCAGGCGAAATGGCTCGGCCTGCCGAGCGAACACAAGTTCCAGGGCTTTGGTGTTTCGGCGTGCGCCACGTGCGACGGCTTCTTTTTCCGCGGCAAGGAAGTGGTGATTGTGGGCGGCGGCAATACAGCCGTCGAAGAAGCGCTCTATCTCACCAATTTCGCCACCAAGGTCACGCTGGTGCACCGGCGCGACAGCCTGCGCGCGGAGAAGGTGCTGCAGCACCGCCTGCTCAATCACCCCAAGATCGAGGTGGTTTGGAACAGCGAGGTCGAGGAAGTGATCGGCACGGAGGCGCCGCTCGGCGTCACCGGCGTCATCCTCAAGAATCTTGTCACCGGCGAGCGCGAACAACGGAGCGTCGACGGGGTTTTCGTCGCTATCGGTCATAAACCGCAGACCGATCTGTTCAAGGACCAGATCGCCATGAAGCCGAACGGCTACATCGAGGTGAAACCCGGAACGACGCAGACGAACATCCCGGGGGTCTTCGCCGCGGGCGACGTGGCTGACGAAGTCTATCGCCAAGCCGTCACCGCGGCCGGTTTGGGTTGCATGGCCGCGCTCGAAGCGGAACGGTTCCTGGAAGAGCGCGCCGCCGAGCCGCACGGCGAAGAACGCGCGGCCTAAACCGCCTCGTTCAACCAGCGCTCGATCACGTCGACCACATAAACCTGCTGCGCCGGCGTCAGCGCCGCGCCGGCAGCGATGCCGTGCCATTTCGCGAGACACGAGCGACAACACGTGGCCGTCGCATGCTGCGCGATGAAAACCGGATGGCCACGCATCGGCGTCTGCTTCCCGTCATTCGCGGGCGCGGCCGGCGCCAGACGCTTGGCGACGAAATCGGCGGCGTGCTCGCGCACCACCGGCAGACCTTTGTCATGGAGATAAGCCGCTTCCTTCGGCCCGAGCTTGAAACGGCTGCGGAAGCGCGAGGCGCGGAGACGATCGAACAGGTCGGGCGGAATGCTCACGCCCGCTGAGATAGCGATCAGATCGCCTGAGGCGAGCGGCCGGTGATCGAGCGTTGCAGCCAGGCCTGGAGCCTTTCCGCGGCCCGCGAGAACCGCCGTTCGTCGCGCGCTTCAGCCGATGCTGCGGCCGCCTCGAAATAGCGTCGCGCGTCTTCCTTCATGACCCGGCTCATTGACCAGCTCCCACGCTATCCCAACGGCAGGATGGCACGATTCGCGCGGATGTGACGATTTGATGTTGCATCTGCGTCAGTTCCATCAAGCCTTGAACCCTAGCGTATTTCAGGCCGAGTTAAAGTCTCTTTTCGCAGTTGCAGCATGACCTCGACGGCCTGCTTGAGCTATGCAATATTGCAAAGCTAGCTGTGGACAACTGGATCATTCATGGATTGGGACAAGCTCAAAACGTTTCATTACGCCGCCGAGACCGGCAGCCTGACGGCCGCCGCGGAGAAGCTCGGCGTGAGCCAGTCCTCCGTCAGCCGGCAGATCGCCGCGCTTGAGAGCGGCATGGGCGTGCCCTTGTTCCAGCGCCACGCCCGCGGCCTGCTGCTGACCGGCCCCGGCATGGCGCTCCGCGAGTTCACACGGGAAATGGCGGGGGCCGCGATGATTGCGGAATCCACGCTGAAGGACGCGCGCGAGAAGGTGATCGGCGACCTCAAAGTCACCGCGCCGGTCGCCTTCGGTTCAACCTGGCTTTCGCCGCGGCTCGTGCATTTCGCCGACGCCTACCCCGAAACGCGCGTGCAGCTGCTGCTCGACGACCGCGAATACGACCTGCTGAAGCTGGAAGCCGAATGCGCCATCCGGCTGTGGGCGGCGACGCACGCCGATCTCATCCAGCGCAAGCTGCTGGACGTGCATGTGAGCCTCTATGCGTCGGCTGAATACATCCAGCGCCATGGCGCGCCAAAGACCGTCGACGATCTCGATCACCACCGCATCATCGCCTATCAGGCCGGCGTGCCGACGCCGATGCGCGAACTCGATTGGGCGCAACGCGCCGGGCGCGAAGACGCCAAACCGCGTCCGCCCTTGCTGGAATTGAACAATGTCTACGGCATGCTGCGCGCCGTGCAGTCCGGCTTCGGCATTGCTTCCGTGCCCGACTACATGGCGCGCGAGAACCCGAACCTCGTCAAGGTGCTCCCGGATCTCCCGGGCCCGAGCTTCGAGGTCTATTTCATCTATCCAAGCGATCTGAAGCGTTCGAAGCGCATCGCTGCGTTCCGCCAATTCCTGATCGAACAGGCGGCGTCGTGGACCAACTGACGCCGCGCGCCCCTTAGCGACGGCGCGTCAGCAACACGCCGAGAGCTGCGCCCACCGCCACCGCCGCGGACACCGCGACCATCGGATGGTCGCTCACCGCGGCGCGGACCGGTTTCGACGCTTCAAGCGCGCGCTTGCGGGCTTCGACCCAGGCCAATTCCGCCGCTTCGGACACGACCTCGCCGGTCTCGGCGCCGGCGCGGCCGGCGTCTTCATAGGCTTTCGCCAGATCGGCGTACGCACGAGCCAGATCGACCCGGACGCGGTTCGCGCCACGGCGCGCCGTACGCAGGATTTCGTTCGCCGCTGAGTCCATTGAGCCTTCAGCCATAACCCACTCTCCTTTTGTACCCACACAAAGCAGCGCCTCCGGCCAGCGGTGTTGAGCGAAGTCAAAACCGCTGCGGCGGCGTTTATGGTGTCAAAAGACACGGCGAGGAGCCTTATGCCCGCAAACCAGACGGCCGCCCAGCAGAATACGGCCTCCCTCACGCGAATGCGTCTCTTGGCGACGGCTTTGTTGCTGGCGATGAGCGCTTTGTATGTGACGGCGGTCCTACAGCACGGGCCGAGTTGGGCCTATGTGCGCGCCTTTTCCGAGGCGGCCATGGTCGGGGGGCTTGCCGATTGGTTCGCCGTGACGGCGATCTTCCGCCACCCGTTCGGCCTGCCCATCCCCCACACCGCCGTCATTCCGCGCAACAAGAACCGCATCGCCGACGCGCTAGGCGAATTCGTCGCGGTGAACTTCTTGGCGCCTGCCGTCGTCGCCGCGCGGCTGGAGCGTCACGACCTCGCCACCGCCCTGGCCCGGCAGATGGCGGAGCCGCACACCGCGCGGCGCATCGCCGACGGCGTCATCGACGCCGCGCCCTCGATCCTCGATCTCTTGGACGACGACGTGGTTGCTGATTTCTTGAGGCGGCAGCTGGTCGAGTTCTCGCACGACGCGCGCTTGGCCTCGACCATCGGTCAGGGCATCAAGCTGCTGACCGATCAAGGCCGGCACCAAGCCGTGCTCGACGCCGCCCTGCTCGAAGGCTGGCGCGCGCTTGAAGACAATGAGGCGGCGATCCGCGCCGAGGTCAGCGCGCGCACCAATTGGCTGCTCCGGCTCATCTCCATCGACACGCGCGCGGCCGACGCGCTCATCGCCGGCATCGAGGAGACGTTGCAGGAGATCTTCCGCGACCCTCACCACCCCGCTCGCCAACGCGTGACCGACGTGCTGCACCGCTTCGCCGATCAATTGCAGAGTGATCCTCAGATGCGCGCCCGCGTGCAACAAATTACCGCCGACATCCTCACGCACCCCGCGGTCGCCTCGTATCTCAGCAGCCTCGGCAAGGCGTTGAAGGAGATGCTGCGCGGCGGCGCGACGGCGCAGGATTCCGCGCTTCGGGAGGCGTTCGCGGACGCCATCACGCGCGTCGGCCACGCCATGCTCGATGATGAAGACGTGCGCGTGACGCTCAATGTGCGGCTGCGGGCGCTGTTGGTGGAAGTGTCAGGTCGTCATGGCGGCGATGTTTCGCGCCTGATCTCGGACACCATCCGCAGCTGGGACACCGCCACCGTGGTGACGAAGCTCGAGCAGAACGTCGGCCGCGACCTTCAGTACATTCGCATCAACGGCACGCTGATCGGCGGGCTCGTCGGCCTCGCCATCCATCAGCTCACCGTGATGCTGACTTAAGCGGGGCGCGGCTCGGACTTCACCTGCGCCGCGTCGGCGTAGACGGCCGGCGAGATCGCCGAGTTATGGCAATCCGCGCCTTGTGCGCACGCGTCCATGCGCAGCGTATGCGCCGCGGATTCCACATTGCTGAGGAACCCGGCATAGGCGCCATTGATTTCACTCACTTCGGCGCGCGTCGGCGGACCGCCGCTGATCGCGAAGAATGTACCCGTCAGCAAAACGAACGAGGTCGCCAAAAAAGCCCGCAGACAACTTCGTGCGGGGGAAGTGGTGCGATAGCGCCGGTACATGTTCTCGCTCCAGTGGCCTCATGGCCTTCGGGCAAGAAAACGGGCGCCGCCCGCGTCAAGTTTCTTTATGTCCTTGGATAAACACAGTTATGGCGGGTAAAGCCGCCGTTCAGCGCACATTCATCTCAGGCCGCCCGCGTCGCCGTTGATGGCGGCGGCGGCGGACCAGCCGAGGGCGCGCTCGCCGGCAGATGGCAGGTCACCGTTGTGCCGCGACCGGGCTCCGACGTCATCGCCACCCAGCCGCGGTGCATCTCGATGAACGAGCGCACCAGCGCCAACCCAAGCCCGGCGCCGCGCCGATCGCCGGAGGAGAAGCTGTCGAAGGCGCGCGCTTGCGCATCGAACGGCATGCCCTTGCCCGTATCCTGCACGGTGATGCGCACCACGCCGTCGAGGCGCTCCGCCGAGAGCGTGATGGTGTCGCCGCGTTCGGTGTGCCGCAGCGAGTTGGACAAAAGGTTCACGATCACCTGCTTCAGGCGCTTTTCGTCACCTTCAAGGGCGCCGATCTTCGGGTCGCACTTGATCTTGATCGGCACTTCGGTGTCGCGCGCCTTGGAAGCAGCCCATTGCGCGCTCTCGGTCAGCGCTTCGTAAATATCGACCTGCCCGAGATCGAGCTGCACGTTCCCGGCTTCCACGCTGGCGACATCGAGGATGTTGTCGATCAGCTTGGTGAGGTTGCCCGACGCTTCGATGATCGCCGCGACCTGATCCACCTGGCGGTCGTTCAGCGGTCCGAACAGGCGATGCTGCAGCATTTCCGCGTTGCCGTGGATCGCCTGCAGCGGGTTGCGCAATTGGTAGGACACGTTCTCGACGAACTGCGTCTTGAGCTTGTCAGCCGCCTCGAACGCTTCGGCGCGGTCCCGCAACGCTTCTTCGACGCGACGATCGGCGGTGATGTCCTGGAACGCGACCAAAGTCGCGCCATCCGGCAGCGGACGCGTCAGGAACTTCAACACGGTTTCGTCGGAGCGGCGCATCTCGCCGCGATATTCGGTGCGCGCTTCGGGCGATGGGTCGGTGATGCGGCCGCGCACCTGCAGCCAGACGGCGCGATCATGGAACAGCGGCTCGCACGCCTGCACGACTTTGTCGAACGGCATGTCCTGCTCGATGGTGTCTGGCGCGATCTTCCACATCGCCGCGAACGCCGCATTGGAGAGCTTGAGCCGCCCGTCGAGCCCGAACACGGCGACAGCCTCGTGCAGCTTGTCGAGCGCGGCCTTCTGCGTTTGCAGCAGCGCGTTGTATTGCGATTTCAGCGTCACCTCGTTGGTGATGTCGCTGAACACCAGGAGCAGGCCGCCGCCCGGATGGCGCTGACGCGCGATGCGCAACGTGCGGCCGTCGGGCAGCACCCAAAGCGCTTCCGGCAGTTCCGCCACTTCCTGATAGAGCGCAAGCTCTCCGGCGCGCCATTCCGCGTAATTCGCGTGCGCCGGCAGCTTGCGCTTTTCCTTCATGTAATCGAGCCACGCCGCATGCGTCGGGCGATCGACGAGGAACGCCGGATCGAGGCCCCAGAGGTTCTCGAACGCACGATTGTGGAAGACGAGCCGCTTGTCCGGCCCAAACACCGCAACACCTTCGGCGAGGTGATTCAACGTTTCGTCATTGGCCCGCTGCAGACGCGCGATCTGATCGCGGGCGGTTTCCGTTTCGGTGACGTCTATCGCCATGCCCGCCGCGCCGCCGGCGACGGGCGTCACGATGATGTTGAGTACGCGGCGTTGGCCGCCGACGATCGCGGCGCGCGTTTCTTCGATCGCCTCGCCGGTTTCGATCACTTTGCGCGCGGCCTCGGCGGCCGCGGAATCGAGTTGCAGATTGCGCGCCACCGCTTGGTCGACGCTCTTGGCCTCGAGCGCCTTCAGATATTCCGGATTGGCCCATTCAAGCTTCAGCGCGCCTGAGACGCGCCACGCCATGAACGGCGCCTGGTTCAGCATTTCGAGAAACGCCGCCGGATCGCGCGCGATCACCTGACGCGCTTCTTCGATGCGCCCGCGCGCCCCGCCCTCTTCAACGCCGCGCACGCTGGCGTCGAGGATCCACACCACCGCCCGCGCGCCGGCGGTGCGCCCGTCGACTTCGACGAAGACGCCGTCGGGCGTCGAGATGGTCAGCGAAAACGCCGCGCCTTCGCGGCGGAGACGCGCCAAAGCCGGCGCAAGCCGCGTTGTCGCGCCAGTCGCATCCGTCGCATCGAAAACCGAGAGGCCCTGCAGAATGCGGAGCGACGGCTCGGCCGCGATCGCCGCATCCGAGAAGCGCAACAAGCTCGCCAGCGCCAGCGGCGAACCATAGATGCGCGGCGCGCCCCAGTCGGAATCTTCGGTCGGGCCTTTGGCTTCATCCCAAATCAGCACGACGCCCGGATGCGCGCCGAAAATGCCATCGGCGCGCACGACCTTATCCTCAAGCTCGCGTGCGCGCTCTTTCCAGCGCTCGACGCCGCCGCGCGCGCCATCGGTGACGCGCAGCGCCCAGAGGAGCGACGCGATGCCAAGCGCAGCCGAGCCGGCCGCAACCAGGAAGGCTGTGGAACCTCCGTCCAAAACGCCCTGCCCTCGATCCTGAGGCGAACCGAATCGCCAACCCCGACGCCATCCTCCCGCAGCCGGCGGGCGAAAGGAATGTCACGGGCGCCACAAACTCTTAACAAGCGCTTACAAAGGTTGACGGGTGGTTAAGCGCTGCGCCGCAGCTTCTCCACAGCCTGGGTGGCGGCCTTGAGCGCCGGCCGGGGCGCCTGCGCTTTTCGGCCGCGGTCCCTCAGGCGCGCCGCGCCGGCGATACGGAACACGAACGGCATGCGGTAACTGGCGCCGAAGCGGGGATGCGTGTCGCCGCGCGGACGGAACCGCGCCTGCGTCAGCGCGGCGCGCGCGGCGTCGAAGAAGACCTGCGACGGCCAAACATCGACGCAGTGGATATTCTTCGCCATGCCTTCGGAATTGATCTCAAATTCCAGAATGGCGAAGCCCTCGACGCCGAGCCGTCGCGCCAGCTTCGGATATTCGGCCTGAACCGCGCCCATGAGCTCCCAAGGCATCTCGGCTTCGCCTTCGCCGGTCCGCCAGACGATGCAGCACGGTCCGCTGGGCAAACCCTGACGCAAACGCTCCAGCTCGCGCGCGGCGGCGCGGCGCTCGGCAACGATTTCGGCCAGTTGGACGCCGCTCAGCACGATGGCCAGGACGGCGGCGCCGGAAACCGCCAGCGAGGCCCCGCCGGACCAGCCCACCGCCCGCAGCGCGGTGGTGATGGCGACTTGCGCGATGGCGACGACGAGGAACAGGCCGCCGAAAAAGGCGATGCGCAGCGTCAGCGCCGAAACCGTCCGTGTCGCCCAAACCAGCATGGTGAACTCGCGCCCCGGACGCCTTCATGCCTTGGGCGCGGCGCTCAAGCAATGTTCGACAAGCGCGCCATTTGCGACTAGCTGTGCATCCTTTCGGAGCCGTTCCTGAAATTCAATTGCGGGAGCAAGGCATGCGCTATCAGAGCATCCTGGAAACCGTCGGCAAGACGCCGGTCGTCAAGATCAACCGGCTCGCGCCGGAGCACGTCAATCTCTGGGTGAAGGTCGAAGCCTTCAATCCGCTGGGCTCGGTGAAAGACCGTCTGGCGCTCGGCGTGATCGAAGCGGCGGAGAAGTCCGGCGAACTGAAGCCGGGGCAGACCGTCATTGAAGCAACCAGCGGCAATACCGGCATCGGGCTCGCCATGGTGTGCGCGGCGAAGGGCTATCCGCTCGTACTGGTGATGCCGGAACCGTTCTCGATCGAACGGCGCAAGCTGATGCGCTTCTTGGGCGCCAAAGTGATCATCACGCCGGCGGCGCTGCGCGCGGTGGGCATGGTCAAGAAGACGATCGAACTCGCCAAGGCGCACGGCTGGTTCATGACGCGCCAGTTCGAGAACGAGGCGAACCCCGCCTATCACGAACGCACGACGGCGCGTGAGATCGTCGAGGACTTCAAGAACGACAAGCTCGATTACTGGGTCACCGGCTTCGGCACCGGCGGCACGTTGAACGGCGTGTCGCGCGTGCTGACGAAGGAATCGCCGCAGACCAAGATCGTGGTGTGCGAACCCGCGGAAGCGCCCATGCTCACGAGCGGCGAGGCGCAGGAGCGCAATCCCGACGGCAGCCCCGCCACCGCGCATCCGGCGTGGAAGCCGCACCCGATGCAAGGCTGGAGCCCGGACTTCATCCCCAAGCTCACCGGCGAAGTCGATCTATCCAAGGTGCACAAGATCGTCACCGTCCCGAACGCCGACGCCATGAAATGCAGCCAGGAATTAGCCAAGAAAGAAGGCATTTTCGTCGGGATCACGTCGGGCGCGACCTTCGCTGGCGCGCAGCAGATCGCGCGCGAAGCGCCCAAGGGCGCCAATATCCTCTGCATGTTGCCGGACACCGGCGAGCGCTATCTCTCGACGCCGCTGTTCGCCGACATTCCGGTCGATATGACGGAAGAGGAAATGGCGATCTTTAAGTCAACGCCGCTCGGCGTGAGCTGACGCCACCGTCCTTCTCCTTTGCGGAGAAGGACTAAGCGCCGCGCACCGCGCGCCAAGCCTCGAGGATGGCTTCCGCCGAAACATCGACATCGGCTTCGCTGGTGCTGGAGCCGATGACGGAGATGCGCACGATCCATTTGCCGCGCCACTGCGCCCCGCCGACAAAGCAGACGCCGCCGCTCTGCACGCGCGCGATCGCCTTACGCGTCAGTTCGTCGGCGACGTCGTCGGGTAAATCGGCGCCCAGGCGCACCGCGACTTGATTCAGGACGACGTCATTCATGATGGTCACGCCCGGCTCTTGCGCCAAGCGCGCCGCAAAGCGCCGCGCCAACGCGCAATGGCGCGAGACCATCGCGTCGATTCCATCGCGTCCCAAATGGCGAATGATCGCCCAGGTCGAGAAGCCACGCGCGCGACGTGAAAGCTCCGGAACGTAGTCGCTCGGGTTGCGCGCTTCATCTTCGCCGCCAGGCAGATAGCTCGCCGCGATCACCATGGCGCGGCGGTGCGCTTCACGGTCGCGGACGATCGCATAGCCGCAATCATACGGCGTCTGCAGCGCTTTGTGCCCGTCGACGGCCCATGAATCCGCGCCATCGATGCCGTCGGTCAGTTCCGCACGGTCTTCCGCAGCGCGCGCCCACAGCCCGAACGCGCCGTCGACATGCACCCATGCGCCTTTGGCCTTGGCGCTCTTCACGATCGACGCGAACGGATCGAACGCGCCGGTATTGATCTGTCCCGCTTGCGCGATGGCGATGATCGGCCCGTCGAGATTGCGGACCGCCGCCTCAAACGCATCGGCGCGTATCGCGCCTTGATCGTTGGTCGGCACGCGGATGACGCGCTGCATGCCGAGCCCCGCGAACTTCAGCGCAGCGAATACGGTGGAATGCGCGTCGTCGCCGAGCACGACATGAATGGGCGGGGCGCCGAACAAGCCGTCAGCTTCCGCATCCCAGCCTGCACGCCGCAACATTTCGCCACGCGCCGCGCAGAGCGCCGTGAAATTCGCCATGGTCGCGCCGGTGACGAAGCCGACCGAAGCCTCGCGCGGCAGATCCAACAGCTCAAGCAGAGCCCGCGCGGCGCTTTCCTCCGCCGCCGCCGCGGCCGGCGTCGCGAGATGATTGCCGGTATTCTGCCCCCACACGCTGGTCAGCCAATCAGCCGCAACCCCGACCGGATCGCTGCCGCCGATCACCCAGCCAAAGAAGCGCGGTCCCGTCATCGCCGCCAAGCCAGGCTCGGCGTTGCGGATGAGCGTGAGGATCACCTCTTCAGCCGATGCGCCTTCCAATTCTTGCGGCAGACGGAAACGCGCGAGCGCTTGCGTATAAGTATCCGCAGGCGCATGCGAACGCGTTGCATCGCCCGCACGCCGCGCCGCCGCGTATGCGGCGATCCGCTCCAACAGAGGTTCAAGCTCTGCGCGATCCATATCGTCCTCCCGCTTCTGCTCAAGCACCGCACGCAAGCGGGATCAATGCGTCGCGCGCGGGTCGGACACACTTTGTCGCAATTCTGAGGAAGAGCCGCCACGCGGCTCGTGCATACGCGCCCCTTATGAGGGGTGAAAACGCCGGAGGATTCCAATGAAGAAGATCATGATCGCGGCCAGCCTGCTCGTGCTGGCCTCTGCGGGCGTCGCCGCCGCGCAAGCGCCCGGCGGCGGCTGGGGCCCCGGCGCCATGTTGCAAGCCGCCGACGCCAACCATGACGGCACGATCACACGCGCGGAATTCGACCATGCGCGCGCCGATCGCTTCGCGTCCCGCGACGCCAATCATGATGGCCAGCTTTCCGGCGATGAGATGCCGCATTGGGGCGGCGGCGGGGGTCAAGGCGGCCAGGGCGGCGGCGGCGGCATGATGATGCGCGCCGACGCGAACAATGACGGCGTCATCTCCCGCGCCGAATACGACGCCCAAGGCGACCGCATGTTCAATCACCTGGACGCTAACCACGACGGGTCCATCAGCCAGGACGAAATCCAGGCGATGCAGTCAATGATGCAGCCGCACTAAGCGGCAATCGCTTGCATTGCGCGCCGGGCCTCGCTCTAAAGCCCGGCGCTCATGCTGGAAATCAGAGACCTCACCTACCGGATCGCCGGACGCACGCTGTTCGACGGCGCTTCCGCCTTCATCGCCGAAGGCTGGAAGGTCGGCCTGATCGGCCGCAACGGCACGGGCAAAACCACCCTGCTCAGGCTGATCCGCGAAGAGGTGGGCCGGCCGAACGCCTCGATCAGCATCCGCCGCGGCGCGCGCATGGGCTTCGTCGCGCAGGAAGTCCCCCAGGTCGACACGCCGCTGATGGACATCGTGCTCGCAGCCGATGAAGAGCTCGCAGCGCTGACCGCGGAGAGCGAAACCGCAACCGATCCGCACCGCATCGCCGACATCCATACCCGCCTCGCCGAGATCGACGCCTACAGCGCCGAAGCGCGCGCTTCGGCGATCCTCGTCGGCCTCGGCTTCGCGCAGGAGGATCTGCGCCGCCCGGCGCGCGAGTTCTCCGGCGGCTGGCGTATGCGCGCAGCCCTCGCCGGCGTGCTGTTCTCTTCGCCGGATCTGCTCGTGCTCGACGAGCCGACCAATTATCTCGACCTCGAAGGCGCGGCGTGGCTCGAAGATTATCTGCAGCGTTACCCGCACACGGTCGTCGTGGTCAGTCACGACCGCGAGATGCTGAACCGCTCCGTCACGCACGTGCTGGCGCTCGACGATAGGAAACTTGAAGTGCATGTCGGCGGCTACGACGCCTATCTAAAAAAGCGGGCCGAACGCGCGGCGCTGCAGGGCGCCTTGAAAGCCAAACAGGATGCGCAGCGCGCGCACCTGCAGAAATTCGTCGACCGCTTCCGCGCCAAGGCGTCGAAAGCGCGCCAAGCGCAAAGCCGCATCAAGCAGCTGGAAAAAATGCAGGACATCCCGGTGCCGCTCGAAGACCGCACCGTGCCGTTCCATTTCGAGGACCCAAGCGAACTGGCTTCGCCGCTCGTGGTGCTGGACGAATGTCAGCTCGGCTACGTCAAAGGCAAGCCGGTTCTGACGCACGTCTCGCTTCGCCTCGATCATGACGACCGCATCGTCGTCATTGGCCCCAACGGGCAAGGCAAGACGACGCTAGTCAAAAGCATCGGCGGCAAACTGGCTTTGCTCGCGGGCAAGCGCACGGCGTCGAGCAAAGTCAGCATCGGCTATTTCAGCCAGGATCAGCTCGACGAATTGCGCGCCGGCGAAACCGTGCTCGAGCACGTGCGCGATCTCGAACCGGATTGGGCGCCGCCGAAACAGCGCGCGCTTGCCGCGCGCATCGGCTTTGGCGTGGAAAAGATCGACACGAAAGTGGAAAACCTCTCCGGCGGCGAGAAAGTGCGTCTGCTTTTGGGATTGATGGCGCATGCGAAGCCGCACGTGCTGATCCTCGACGAACCCACGAGCCACTTGGATATCGACAGCCGCGAAGCGCTGATCCTGGCCATCAACGGGTATGAAGGCGCGGTGCTTCTGATCACGCACGACATCTATCTCGCCGAAGCTTGCGCCGATCGGCTCTGGCTCGTGCACAATGGCCGCGTGCGGCCTTACGACGGCGATCTCGAAGACTATCGCGCGCTGGTGCTCTCCGCTGATCGCCCTGGCGCGCACAAGATTCCGGAGGTCGCGGAAGAAAAGGCCAAGCCGACAAAAGCCAACAAGTCCTCCTTCACGATGCAGCAGCGCTTGGCTAAAGCGGAGAAGGCGCTTGAAACAGCGCAAGGCGAACTCGCCCGCATCGACCAGGCGCTCGCCGATCCGCAGACCTTCGCGCGCGATCCCGTCGCCGCAGGCGTACTGGCCAAGCAACGCGAAACAGCCGCAGCAGCGCTCACGCAAGCTGAGGAAGCGTGGCTCGAAGCGAGCACTGCCCTGGAAGCGTGATCAGCGACGTATCAAACG
>DASZSK010000227.1:0-28171 GCA_035548735.1 Caulobacterales bacterium
GCGCATCGAGAATTGCCTGGCGCACGTGGGGGAAAATGTATTCGGCGTCCCGGCTCCTCTCGATCTTATCCTTGAAGCGTATGCCCGCATTGGTGTGACCCCAGCCCAGGATGCGGGGGAGGGCGTCCAGGCTCAGACCTCTTTTGTGCGCGTATGCTTCCGCGAAACGGTCGGACGCGAGAACAAGCGCGGCGCCGCCATCGGTGATCTGGCCGCAATCCTGGCGCCGTGTGCCGGGCTCGATCACGGGATTGAGCGCATCGTCGTCGGTGAAGGCGGCAGGGTCAAAACGCCATTTTCGCGTCTGAGCGTTTGGGTTTCGCATGGCGTTGGTGCGGTTGATCTCGGCGATAAGGTTGAGATAGCGGCGGTCGAGACCGTAGCGACGCTCGTACTCCTGCGCGATCAAGCCAAATACGGCAGGCCACATGAACCGACATTCGATATCTTCGTGTCCTTGCCAGGACGCTGCGTTTTGAACGCGCGATGCATCGTCGCCCGGCAGGTTCTTTTCTTCCTCGGCGCCGATGATCAACACGCAATCATAGCGGCCCGCTTCAATTTCGGCTGTCGCGCTCAGAATCGCGATCGAACTCGACGCGCAGGCCGCTTCATGCCGCATCGCGGGCTTGCCGAACAGTTCGGGTTTGACCTGCGCGACCATGGCGGCGAGATGGCCTTGATTGCGATAGAGTTCGCCGAAGGCGTTGCCGACATGGATCGCGTCGATCTCGCCCGGCTCCAGTCGCGCATCGGCCAGCGCGCCGTCGATCGCCGCTCGCATGATGTCCGAAATGTCGAGACCCTCGCGAGACCAGGCCCGCGCGAAGTCAGTTTGATATCCGCCGAGAACGTAGATCGCCATGATGGATCGAGCCCTTCCGCACGTAATCGACAGCAGCGCGCCGCATACGACTTGCACTATCGAACTAAAAAAGTCCAGCGTTGGCGGCGCTCGATCGTTCCGCGCGTGCATGCGGGCCGTTCTTGGCAGTATTTGATTCAGATCAAGGTGAGCCAAGAATAGTATGATTATGCAAGATTAAGATTTAGCGTCAAGACAGGGGTTGGTCATGCCAGATAGTGCGCTCGCCGAAGACGATCTGGCGCCGTTCGGAGACCGCCACGGTCCCGGCCTCATGAACAATTTCGCCCCGCTCCAACAAGAGACCAAGGGCGTTGCGTTGCGGGTCCTCTCCGGCAAGGTTCCGGCCGACCTCAACGGCGTCTATTTGCGCAACGGGCCGAACCCGAGATTCGAGCCGCAAGGGCGATACCATCCATTTGACGGAGACGGGATGGTGCATGCCGCGCGCTTTGAGAAGGGTAAGGTGATCTATTCGAACGCTTGGGTGCGCACCGACGCGTTCAGTGCGGAGGGCGAAGCGAAGGGGGCGCTGTTTCACAGCATAAGGGACACCGCGAAGGATCGCAGCGATCGGCGGCTAAAGGACAGCGCGAACACTGACTTGGTCGCGCAGGCCGGGCGCGTGCTCGCGCTCTGGTATCTGTCGGGCGACGCCTATGAAATTGACCCTGTCACCTTGAGGACGATGGGTAAGTGCCCCGGCGTGCTCGCCACGGGCGGCGCCATCTCCGCCCACGCTAAGGTCGACGAAATAACCGACGAACTGATCTTCTTCGATTACGGCGTGAAGGCGCCGTACATGCACTATGGTGTGATCGGTCCCGATCGCGGACTCAAGCATTTCACGCCGATCGCATTGCCCGGCCCGAGACTTCCCCACGACATGGCGATCACCGAGCATTATTCGATCTTGCACGATTTGCCTCTGACCTATGACGAGCGCGCGCTTGCGCTGGGGCGCCACAAGGTGAGGTTCGATTCATCGCTTCCGGCTCGGCTGGGCGTGATTGGCCGGTATGGTCCAGGCGAAAGTATCCGTTGGTTCGAATTCTCTCCCTGCTTCATCTACCACGTCGTCAACGCCTGGGAGGAAGGGGACTGGGTGGTTCAGGTGGGTTGCCGTTACATGCCGGCGCTGAAGCCAGACGGCGCCATTGACGAACTCCGAACAGCGCGGAATGTCGCGGAACTTGTGATGATAGCTCGCCTTTGGGAATGGCGGATGAATATGGCGACGGGCGAGACGCGCGAGCGTGCGTTGGATACCGAGCGGAATGTGGAATTCCCCACATTCAACAGCCGTCTCTCGGGCCGCCGCACGCGTTACGGCTATCTTGTAGACCATTCGGAGACGCGCACGCTGCAATGGTTTGGCGTGCGAAAATACGATTGCTTCAGCGGCGAGTCGCTCGGTTCATGGTCCGACGACCCGGCGCATTCGTTCTATTCGGAGCCGTGGTTTGCGGCCGCTGACGGCGCCAAAGCGGAAGACGATGGTTACGTCGTCGCGTTCCAGTGGAACGAGAAGTTGGGACGCGAGACGCTCGATATTTTCGACGCGAAGGAGCTTTCGCGCGGCCCGATCGCCCAGCTCGAGGTCCCGTTGCGGATTCCATCGGGTTTCCATGCATGCTGGATGGCGGCGGATCGGATGCGAAGCTGACGCGAACGGGCGAGCGCCGCCCGTTTCCACATTACTTGCATTACGAAACGAAACGGTCTAGCGTTCCCGCATGAAGGATGCGAACGCGGACGCTGGTCGGGTTGTGCTGATCACCGGCGCCGGCAAGGGGATTGGGCGCGCCGTCGCCGAACATTTGGGCCGCAGCGGCGCGCGCGTGCTGGTGAACAACCGTCGCCGCAGCGGCGAGGATTCCGCCGCGCAGACAGTGGAGGCGATACGCGCTGCGGGTGGTGATGCGATCGCGAACCAGCACGACATTCGCGATGAGGGTGCGGCCGAGGCGATGGTCAGCGCCGCTCTCGATGCCTGGGGCAGGATCGACGCCGTCGTATTCAACGCTGGCGTATCCGGGCCGGCCGCGCGGGTCTCGAAGCAGAGCGAAGCAGCATTTCGCGATGTCATGGAGCTTAATTTCTTCGCCAATCTGGCAATCCTGCAATCGTGCATACCGCACATATGCGTGTCTCCCGCCGGGCGGTTGGTCTTCGTTGCTTCATCGGCCGGCCTGTACGGCGTACACGGCCGGGCGCCCTACGCGGCTTCAAAGGGCGCGTTGATCGGCATGGCGCTCTCGTTGGCCCAGGAACTCAAGCGCGACCGGATCGGCGTCAATGTATTTGCGCCCTATGCGACGACGCAGATGACGCGAGACGCCGCGCGCATCGATGAGGAGATGGAAAAGCGTATGGCGCCGGAGCGCGTTGCGCCGGTGGGCGCCTGGCTATGCAGCAGCGCTTGCGATTCCACCGGAGAGATTTGGGTCGCGGGCGGAGGCGCCTTGCGGCGAGCGCGCGTCATGGAGGGGGGCGGTGCGCACCTGCCCGCGACGGACGCCGTGCGCTGGCTCGCCGAGCATGCGTCCGAACTTCGCGAAATGCCGGATCCGAAGGGATATCCGAACGCGGAGGCCGCATACGCGGATTTCGTGGCTCGGTTCTGAAACTCGCCGACATTACTTGCAAACGAATACCAACGACGTAAGCTCGCGGCAAAAAGCGGAGGAGACGGAGCGTGCGAACCAGCCCGGTTGAACGGACGCAAGCGTATCGCGCGCGCGGCTGGTGGCGTGGCGAAACGGTCGATGCGTTGTTCCGGCGCGCGGCGGCTGCGAGGCCCGATGCTGAGGCTTTGGCGGACGCGGCCAATCGCACATCGTTCGCGAGCGGCGAACCGCGACGGCTGAGTTTTGCGGCGGTCAACCGTGAAGTGGACGCCTATGCCAACGCTTTCGCGGCTTGCGGCGTCGGGCGCGGCGATGTGGTTGCGGTGCAACTGCCCAACGTCGTTGAAGGCGTCATCGCCTTTCTCGCTTGCGCGCGGATGGGCGCGATCATGTCGCCGATTTCGATGGCCTATCGCGGCCATGAACTGCGCTACATGCTGCCGATCGCACGGCCGCGCGTGTATCTAACGACCTCGCACTTCCACGGCTTCAATCCCGCCGCAATGGCGCTGGATTTGAGGCACGAAGGCGCGACCGAAGCGGAGGTTGTCACGATCGATGCGGCGCCTCCAAACGGTGCGCGCGCACTCGCTGACATCGCCATATCGTCGCAACCCTATCCGGCGCCGGTGGGGCTCGATGCGGCGGAGATTCTCACGATCTGCTGGACGTCTGGCACCGAAGCGGCGCCAAAAGGCGTGCCGCGCCATCATGATCATTGGGTGGCCAACGGCGAAGCCATGGCCGAGGCCGCCGAGCTGCGGGTTGGCGACACGCTTTTGAACCCGTTCCCGTTGATCAACATCGCCGCTATCGGCGGCATGGTGATGAGCTGGCTCATCTGCCAAGGCCGTCTGGTCCAGCATCAGCCGTTCGATCTGCCGGTGTTCCTCAATCAACTGCAGAACGAGGGTGTGGCGTACACGGTTGCGCCGCCTGCGATCTTGAACGCGCTGTTACAGAACGAAGAGGCGCTCCGGAAAATCGATCTTTCCAAATTGCGCTGCCTGGCTTCGGGATCGGCCCCGCTTTCGCCATGGATGGTGAAGCGTTGGCAGGAAGGCTTCGGCGTCACGGTCATGAATGTTTTCGGCTCGAACGAGGGCGCATCGCTCATATCCACGGGCGCCGCCGTGCCCGATCCCGAACAGCGTGCGCGCTTCTTTCCGCGTTTCGGAGCAGAGGGGATCGTTTGGCCCGGCGTCTTTCCGAACAAAGTGCTGACGCGTCTTGTCGATCCCGACACCGAGGAAGAGATCACCACTCCCGGACGTGTCGGCGAATTGCGCATCTCGGGCGCGATGACGTTCGATGGCTATGTCGGAGCGCCCGAATTGAATCAGGTCGCCTTTGATGCCCAGGGGTATTTCCGCACCGGCGACTTGTTTGAGATCGCGCCGGAGGGCGCTGGCCGCTTCTTCCGCTTTGTCGGGCGGCGGAAGGAGATCATCATCCGCGGGGGGCAGAACATATCGCCCGCTGAAGTCGACGTGCTGCTGGAGAGCCATCCGAAAATTCGCGAGGCCTGCTGTGTTGCGTATCCCGATGAGAGATTGGGCGAACGCGTTTGCGCGGTGGCTGTGCTCAAGGACGGCGAGAAGCTTTCGCTCGAGGAGGTGGTCGATTTTCTCAAATCACGCGAGATCGCCGTGTTTAAGCTTCCAGAAAAGTTGCGCCTCGCATCCAGTTTGCCGCGCAACGCATTGGGGAAAGTGGTGCGCCGCGATCTGGCGGAGTTGGCTGCGTCATAGCGGGCTCGCCGCTGGGAACTACTGGCGCTCGGCCGGATTCTGCACTACCTGCTAGCCTATGGATGACGGCAAGTTCATTCGCACCTGTTCGATTTGGCGCGCGCTGGAGATCGTCGGCGACACGTCGGTGCTGCTGATTCTCGAGGCGGTATGGCTCGGTGAACGCCGCTTCGACGACATTCGCGCCCGCACGGGAGTGTTGCAGGCGCAGCTGAGCGATCGCCTGAAGCGCCTCGTGGCGGCCGACATCCTTGAGAAGGTCCCTTATGGCGAGAGCGAGCGGCGGTTTGAATACCGGCTGGCGAAGAAGGGGCTCGATCTCTACTGGACCTCCTTGATGATGCTGCGATGGGAGCAGCGCTGGGGGTCCACGCGATCAAAGATGCGTATCCAGCTGCGGCACAAGACCTGCGGCAAGCGGTTCGAGCCGACCCCAGCCTGCCTGCATTGCCGAGAAGAGATTTCGGCGCACGACGTGGAGTGGCGGGAGGGGCCTGGCGTCGGCTGGATGGAGCCGCGCTACAGCCGCCGCCGTCAACAACGCAATACCGCGATCAATTCGTCCGGCCTGATGGTCGACATCGCTCAGATAACCGGCGATCGGTGGGCGAGTCTGGTGCTACGGTCGATTTTCACGGGGCTTCGGCGATTTGACGAAATTCGTCGCGACTCCGCGATTGCGACCAACATCCTGACTGAACGGCTGAATTGGCTGCTTGAACTAGGCGTTCTGTCGGCGCGCGAGATCGATGGACGCAGTTTCGAGTATCGCCTCACCAAGAAGGGCATCGACTACTATCCGATCCTGCTCATGCTTATGAAATGGGGCGATCAATACTATGTCTCGCCCGAAGGGCCGCCCTTGCTCCTGCGGCACAAGAAGCACGGTCACGCGCTCAAGCCAGGCGTCATCTGCTCGGAATGCAAGGCGCCGGTTGAGCGGCGCGACGTTACGCTGGCCGACGCAGCGGAGCGCAAGTCGGCGCGCAAGGCCTCGTAGCCCGCGCTCTGCGCACAAACCGGCTAGCTTTCATAATAATACCGATTATCATGGCGCTCCATTCGATGGGAGCGCATGTGAGCATCGAGGCGACAGCAGCATACCGGCAGGCGCCTTGGCGCGAGGCGAAACTGATGCCGGTCGATCTCGACGTAGCGCGCCGCGACGACGGGACTATTTTGCTCGCTTCACGCGTGCCGCTGAAGGCTTATGATCACAACATTCCGGCGGTTTTTTCCCGCCGCGCGAAAATCGCCGGTGAAAAGGCCGCGCTGGCCCGCCGTGATGCGACGGGATCCTGGGCGTTTTCGTCCTTCTCGTTGCTGAAACGCGATATGGACGCGGCCGCGCAGTGGCTGCTGAACGTGCAAAAGCCCGGCCCGGTTCTCATCCTGGCGCCGAACTCGCCTGCGTTTGCAGTGATGACGTTCGCCGCTTACGCGTCGGGCCGCGCCGCGTGTCCAGTGAGCACGACCTACGCCGTGCTCGGCGGTTCTTACGGACGCCTCGCGCACGTGATCGCAAAGGTGAAACCCGCTGTCGTATTCGCGGAAGACTCCGGCGCCGTCGGGGACGCTCTCGCGGCGCTGGATCTGGGAGGCGCGACGATCGTCACGGCCGATCCGGCTCGGATCGCCAAGCCCTCAGTCGCATTTGCCGATGTCATCAAGACGACGCCAACGGCCGCTGTGGACGCATCGATCGAACGGATAAGGCGCGACGACATCGCCTCGCTCATGCTCACATCTGGATCGACCGGGCTGCCGAAGGTCGTGCCGATCACGTTCGACAATCTGGCCGCCAACAGCGCCCAATGCCAGCAGATCATCGGTGAAGCCGCCGGTTGGCGCGAAGTGATGTTGGATTGGCTGCCGTGGCACCACGCTGCCGGAGCTTTTGTCTATCGCACGACGTTGCTGGAGGGCGGAACGCTCTACATAGACGACGGGAAGCCGGCTCCTGGTTTGTTCGACACCACGCTGCGCAATCTTCGCGAGATTTCGGTTTCCTACTTCAACAACGTGCCGCTCGGATACGGCATGCTGGTCGATGCGCTTGAAAAGGACGAAACGCTGCGCCGTACCTTTTTCAAGAAGCTGCGGTTGATGCTCTATGGCGGGGCCGGTCTGCCACAAGGTGTTTATGATCGACTGCAGGCGCTGGCCGTCGCCGAGACCGGCCGCCGCATCATGATGACGAGCGCCTATGGGATGACCGAGGCCGTCTCGGGGTTCATGGCCATTCATTTTGAAACGGACAAAGTTGGAATCGGTTTGCCGTCGCCGGGCGTGCGCCTAAAGCTCGTGCCGTCGGGCGATCGTTATGAGTTGCGCGTGAAGGGGCCGAACGTCACCAAAGGCTATCTCGACGAGCCGGAGAAGACTGCCGCCGCCTTCGACGAAGAGGGCTACTATCGCACCGGGGATCTTTGCGTTTTCCATGATCCTGCTGATCCGGCAAAGGGGCTCGCCTTCGCCGGCCGCGCCGCGGAAGAGTTCAAGCTTTCGAGCGGCGCCTGGGTCTATGGCGGCGCGCTGCGGGACGCTTTGATGAAGGCGCTCGGCTCGCAGATTGTCGACCTTGTCCTGTGTGACGATGATCGCCCCTATCTTGCGCTCATGCTGTGGCCGAAGGCGGGCGCATCAGCCGACGAGATCGCCCGGCGTCTTGCTGAGTTTAACGAAAGCCAGCACGGCGGCGCATCGCGCATACGCCGTGCTTTGCTGCTGTCCGAACCGCCGAGCGCGAACGCCCATGAGATGTCTGACAAGGGTACGATCAATCGGCGCGGCGTGATCGAACGCCGCGCGGCCGATGTCGCCCGGCTCTACGCGGATGCGCCGGACGAGGCGATCATGCGCTTCAACTAAGCGCTCGACGTCTGCCGTGCTGCGTGCGAGATCCATGCGCCGCCGCTCGTCGCGTAGTCGGCGCTGAACCAGCGCGGATAACCGTGGATGGTCTGGCCGCCGTCGACCAGGATCTCCGCGCCGGTGACGTAGCCGCACGCTTCGCTGCAGAGAAAAGTCACCAGCTGTGCGATGTCCTCCGGCGCCCCGAGGCGGCCGGCAGGGGTGTTGGACAGCGCGTCCCTTCGCACCGCGATGTCGTCGAGCAAAGAGCGTGTCATGGCCGTGTCGATGATGCCGGGCATCACCAGATTGACGCGGATGCGATGGACGCCCAGCTCGGAAGCGAGCGTGCGAGCCAGCATGCGCACGCCGGATTTCGACGCCGCGTAAGCGCCGAGCAGGTCACACACATGCGCCGCGGCGGTCGAGGCATTCATGACGATGGCGCCGCCTCGCCCAGCCGCACGCATGGCGCGCGCCGCCCCCTGCGCCATGAGGAAACCGCCATTCAGATTGACGTCGATATGCTTGCGCCATTGCTCGAATGGCATGTCGATCAGTTCACCATAACGGCCGTAGCCCGCATTGATGAACACACAATCGAGCCGGCCGCAACGCGCTTCGATCGCCGAATAGAGCTTCGACACCGAATCTGGATCCGTTTGATCGCATGCGTGCGCAAGGACCCCGCCGTTCGCTTGTTCAATCAGGCGCGCCCTTGCTTCGAGTTCTTCGACGCGTCGATCCGTCGTCACAACAAACGCGCCTGCTTTGGCGAAGGCGTAAGCGGTCGCTGCGCCGATGTCGCCAGCGGCGCCCGTCACCAGCGCGACCTTTCCAGTGAAGTTGTCCATGCGAACCTCCTTGCGTCGCCATATTGCGCCAAGACTTGCATAAACGTACTATACGCAATAGGTCGTGACGACAGAGGGGTACATGGAGCACGTTGCAAGCGTCTTGGCGATAAACGCCGCTGTGCTGGTCGCCCTGTTCGGGTTGGTGTGGGCGATCTGCGTCCGCATCCGCGACGTGACCCCCGTGGACAGTCTCTGGGCGTTCGGCATGGGCGCCGTGGCGCTCTCTACGTATGTTCAAGTTGGCGCCGGTTCGGAAAGGGCGCTCTGGCTCACCAGCCTTTGCGTCGTTTGGGCGGCGCGGCTGGGCGGCTACATGCTTTGGCGCTGGCGCGACCATGGGCCTGACGGCCGTTATGTGCGGCTGCTGGACAAGGCCAAGACGGAGCGCGGTTGGGGGTTTGGCTACGCCTCGCTGAGACTCGTCTTCATCCTGCAGATGCCGCTGCTGTTTCTTGTCTGTCTGCCGGCGCAGCTCGGGCAGATCGCCGACAGCCCAGCAAGTGTGGGCTGGATGGGCGCAACTGGCATAGGGCTCGCGCTCTTCGGCATCCTGTTTGAATCGATCGCGGACTGGCAGCTGGTGCGCTTCCGCAAGAATCCCGCCAATGCCGGTCGCGTGCTCGATCGCGGCCTTTGGCGCTATACCCGCCACCCTAACTATTTTGGCGACGCCTGTGTCTGGTGGGGATTGTGGTTCATCGCGGCCGAAACTTCGCTGGGGTTCGCCTCGATTATTGGCCCGGCCTATCTCGTGTACACGCTGACGCGCTGGAGCGGTGCGCCGACCATTGAAGGGCGCATGCGGCGCAAGAAGGCGGACTATGAAGACTATATGCGCCGCACCTCTGGCTTCGTGCCCTGGCCGCCGAAGCCGGCGGTCCGCACGCAGAACTCTTCGGCGCCGCCCGTGGCGTAGGCGTCAGCGTCGCGCCGCGATCGCAGGGCGGGAGATGAGCGCATGTACTTCGTCGGTCATCGGGGCGCCGGCTTTCATATCGGCGCTGATGCGGCCGTCGAAATATTCGCGCCACTCGCAGATCTGAAGGTCGCGGAACTCGAACACGCCTGCATAAGGCACGGCGACATGCTGACCAGTGGTCAGCCAGAACTCGTCCACACCTTCGACAAAAAGCCGATGCGCCGACTCCGCGTAGTCGAAATTGCGCCAATCATCGCGCGCGATCATGCCGGCCATTCTGGTCAGAACGGCGCGCATGGCTTCCTTGCCGACGACGGCGGGAGCGTAGCCGCTTGAATTCCGCCAGATGATATCCTCGGGGACGTGCGCGAGAACGCCCTCGATATCCTGGCGCATCCAAGCCTGCATGATGGCTTCGAGCACCGGATAGAGCCGTGCGCGTCTGCCGCGGGGCGCGGCGGCGGTGGGCGAAGCGGTCGCCAGAGCGGCGCCCGCGGTGAGCACGGAGCGGCGATCGGTCATTTTCATGTGGCCTCTGGTCTCTGGATGAGCGCTTTAACCTGCGCCGAGGGTTCAACGCCTTCCCGTTGCGCTGCGATGACGCTGGTGTCGACATAGTCGCGCCAGCCGCTGATGCGGTCTCCGATGAAATCGAGAACGCCGGCGTAAGGCGCAGCGATCCAGGTCCCCGCGGCGTTGCGATACTCGTCGACGCCTTCGACGAACAAGCGGTCGCCCGTTTCCGCAGAGGCGAAAATGCGCCACCTGATCTCATGCATGTCGGCTTGAAAGCGGGTGAGGAGTTTTCGCGCCTCCGCCTTGCCGCAAACAGGCGGCAAGGCGGCCGCTGCGAAGTGCCAAACGATGTCGTCGCTCATATGGGCGAGCACCGCTTCGACGTCTTTGGCTTTCCAGGCTTCGATCACCTTCTGTAATCCGTCAACACCCTTTTCGACGCGCTTCAGCAGCAGCAGCGGCCAAGCCGGGCTGCGCAGGTCAACTGCATCTCTCCACGCTGCGACCGGGCCCATGCTTCTGTCCGGAGTCGGCGTTCCGCATGCCGCTCCATCATTGGGTCCGGTGAGATCGGCCGTCCAAGCTGAACGCACGAACTGACGCACGCTTATTTGCGTGTGCCGTCCAGGGATCGAAACGGACTGACCGAGCCCACGTCCTCGGCGCGCAGCGCCGCGGAGACGATGGTTACGCCGCGATCCGCTCATCCTGTTGGGTGAAGCGGAAATCGGTTTCGTCGATCCACATGCGATGCATGATGACCGCCAGTCTTCGAGCGACTGCCACACAGGTTTTCTTGGCGCCGATGCGCGGCAGTAACTTCATGCCCCATGCCTTCAATGGCGACCATTTCTTGGCGATTCGCAGATGCGAGTTCGCCGCTTCATAGAGTGCGCGCCGCATCAGATGATCGCCGCACTTGCTGATGTGGCCGGCGCGATCAAGCTCACCCGATTGATAGATCCTGGGCGTCAGACCCAAATGTGCGGCGACCGCCTTCGCATTCTTGAATCGCTTTGGATCGTCGATCGTAGCCTTGAAGGCCAAGCTCACGATCGGCCCGACGCCCGAGATCGTCATCAGGCGCCTGCAGACCTCGTCTTCGCGCGCCATGTAGGCAAGTTTCCGATCCAGCAGCACCTTGTGACGCCGCATCAAGTTTCGCACGTCGAGCAGCGGTTCGATGCCGATGCGGAGTTCAGGCGCGCCTTCCAGCAGCTTCTCAACGCGCGCTGCGAAGGTGCAGCGATGCACAGTGCCAACCTTCAAACCGTAGACTTTCAGGAGGCCGCGGATCGTGAGCTCGATTTTGATGATCTGCTGCACCAGGCGCTCGCGGGCATTCAGCACCGTCCGAATTCGCTGCGCTTCAACGCTCTTCACGTGGACAGCGCGGTAGTGCCCGAGCCGCATCATTTCGGCGATACCGCGCGCATCGCTGCGATCGGTCTTGTTCGGGCGCGACGACAAAAACCGCTGAGCGTGACGCACCTCAATGCACACGGCGGGAAAACCGCTATCGGTCAGCGCGCCATGCAGCCATTCGGAGAGCGGGCACGCTTCCAACCCGATTAGCTCGATGTCATCGCTGTAAGGCTGTAGCGCGCTGATCAGGTCGGCAGGTTCGCTTCGGACCTTCCCCTGCCACACCGACGCCCCGGCCGCGTCGACAATGCAGACCGAGGTCGAATTCAGGGAAAGATCAAGACCGACAAACACCGACATCGCTAGCGCTCCTCTTGCAGGCTGAGTCGGTGAGGAGGCTATCCCGCCGGCAGGACCTGGCGGACAGACGGATTACTCAAGCTGGCGCAGCACGTCGAAGCGGCGGCCCACGAGCCGGCTTCCCTAGAAGTTCGCCGCGACTTCGACGCCAAAGGTGCGCGGCGCCGCATAGGAGGACATTTCGTCGTGGAAGAACACGATGATGTTGGTGCGATAGAGTTCATCGGTCATGTTCTTGCCCCAGAGCGAGAAGCGCCAGTTTGAATCCGGCGGCGTCAACGTCAACCGTCCGTCCAGGGTGCCATATGCGTTTTCCCAGGCGGTGTTTTCCGGCGCCCACGGCATCTTACCCTGGTAGCGGTAGGCCAAACGACCCGTCAGCGCGTCATGCCAGGAGCCGAGATCCATCGTCACCTCGCCGCCGACGGCGATCTGGTAGTTCGGCGTCCGCTGCAGTTTGTTGCCGGAATTGTTCACGCCGGCGAAGACGAATTGATCGTACGTGGCGTCGAGCCATGTGCCGCTGAACCAGCCGCGGAAATTGTCGGTCGGCGCCCATTCCAGATCGGTTTCGACGCCACGGATCGTGGCGCTCGCGGCGTTGCTGATGACGTTGCACAGACACGAAGCCAGCGTCTGTTGCACTTGCAGATCCTTGTACGACATCTGGAACAACGCTGAGTTCCAGCGGAGCGTACGGTCGAAGAGTTCCGTCTTAAGCCCAACTTCGTAGTTCGTGACGGTCTCGGGATTGTACGCCTGCTGCGCAGCGAACGCGTTGGGCGCGTTGTTCTGAAAGCCGCCTCCCTTGAAGCCCGTGGACACCGTCGCATAGGTCATGAGCGTATCGGTGGGTGTCCAACGCAGGGTCACCTGCGGCGTCACCTTTGACCAGCTATCGCCGTACGGTGCGGTGAAATTGGTCTGCAGCGGCGTGAGCGGCGCCGTGTCGGCCGGATGAATCGAATCGCCCGTTGCGACGATGATGCCTTGCTGCGTGCCGCTCTTTTCGTCGTGCGTGTAGCGCACGCCGGCCTCGAGTTTCAGTGCGTCGGTAATGTCGTAGCCGATTTGACCGAAGACGGCGTAGTCGCGGTTATGTCCAGCGTCGATCCAGTGGGATTCGCCGCTCAGCGTCGCCAGCGCCAGGGATTCGCCCCAGAACCGGTTTCGTTGCGTGACGTTGCTGTTCAAATAGAACACGCCCAAAATCCAGTCGAAGCGGCTGTTCGGGTTATTCGATGTCAGCCGCACTTCTTGCGTGAGGAAGTTGCCGCTTTCACGGAAGTTCACCGGTTCGGCAAATAGAAGGCTGGATCCGACGCCCGCCAGCTGAGTGGGCGTAAAGCTGAACCCGTTGACCGGGCCGAGGCCGGTTTGATCATAGAGCGTGAACGATTTGTTCCAGCGATAGCCGGTGATGCTTGAAAGCACGATGTCGGGCGCGATGTTCGCTTCGATGTTCAGAACGGCGCTGTAGTTGTCCTTGGTCTGCCCCTGCGGCGTCGGCGCCACGTCGCCTTGGAACAGCGGCCACACCGGATAGCTTTCGCGCGGGCCCAATCCTCCCCGAGCCGCGGCGATGAGCGAACGAGCGCCGGACCAAATCGTCGGACCGGCCGGAAGCGTCGGGCTGGCGACGCCGACACGATTCACACCGCCGTTTTCCTCGTGTGAATAATCGCCGATTAAGCGCACGCGGAAGTCGCCGGGGTTCCAGGCCAGCTGCGCGCGGCCCTGTGTGGAATCGGCGTCTTCGAGATCGACGTGATGCAGCAGGTCCTTCGCGTACCCTGAGTGGCTCAACGTCTGGAAGGAAATGCGCCCGTCGAGGGTGTCGGTGATGGCGCCGTTTATGAAGCCCTGCGTCTGGCGGAGGTCATAGTTCCCAAGCGTTAGGGTCATGCCGGCGGAATTGGTCGCCGTCGGCGCGTTGGAGATCACGTTGACCGCGCCGCCGGCGACATTCTTCCCGAGCAGCACGCCTTGCGGGCCGCGCACGACTTCGACGCGGGCGACGTCGTAGAAATTGGTGTTCAACACGCCGGAACGGGCGACATAGACGTCATCGACGAACGTCGAAACCGATTGGTCGGCCGTGGGACCGGTGAGACGGGTATTGACGACACCGCGGATGTTAATTTCGTTGGCTTGCGGCGAGTTCGCGGTGAACGAAATGCCGGTCATGGTCTGCGCAAGGTCAGAGATCGCGAGCACGCGGTTCTGTTGCAGAGTGTCGCCCGTAATGGCCGTCACCGCGAGCGGGGCGGTTTGCACGTTCTCAGCGCGCTTCTGGGCGGTGACGATAATTTCTTCCAGGTGCGAGTTCGATGGCGGAGCCTGACTAGCCGTCTGATCCGCTTCTTGGGCCGCGGCTGGGAAAGCGGCGGCCATGCCAGCCAGCAACGGCAGCAATGACGACGCAGAACGCAGTTTCATATTCCTCCCCCTTTTCGTCGGCCGCTTGTGCGAGCCGGTCTTCGGGGCCGGTCCGCAAGCGGTGTCGCGGCCCGGATGGAACACTCCTCCACATAGTATCGCTATGCAAGTACTAAATGCACGGTTATCATCTCCCTGTTGCAGGGAGGTGCATATGTCGACAACACTCACCGATGCTCAGAAGATCGCCTTGGGGCGCGAGATGGCGGAAGCCTGGCGCGCGCAGAATTGGCGCAAAGTCGCGGATATGTTCACGCCCGACGGCGTGCTGCATTCGATGATGGTCGCCCCTATTCGGGGGCGCGACGCCATCTACAAGCGCGTAATGGGTCTTTCGGATGGACTTGAGGCCATAATGCTAGAAATTCGCAATATTGGTGTTGTGAACGGCGCGCTGTTCATGGAGCGCGTCGATCGCTTCACCATTCGCGGCAAGCAAGGTTCGGCGCCGGTTGTCGGCGTGCTGGAGTTCGAAGGCGGGCTGATTAAGGAGTGGCGCGAGTACTACGACCGCGCGCATCTCCTGCGCGAGATGGGGCTTCTGGAAGACTTCGACAAACATACGCGATAAAGAGTGCAGAGCGCGGTCGTGCGTTGCATAACAGAACTGGCACAGTAAAACGATTAGCGTCCGAACTTGCGCAATTGCGCAGACTGGGCGGAATCCAGGTATTCGTCGAGCCGCGTGATCAGGCCATCCTTCATGCGGATTACCACGCAAGCGTCCATCGACCACTTGGTCCCGTCCGGCAACGTCGCCTCAAGCACGTGCTGCTGCATGAAGCCATCGGGAAGCGCCTCGCGCCGCAGAACGCGGTAGTACCGATCGGGCAGGGTGTGGATGAACCATTCCAGAACCTTCATATTCTGGTCCACGGTTTGTTCGATGTGGTCGGTGTTGTGCCAAAGCTTGGCGTCGGGGGCGTAGCAGGCGCGCGTCGCCTCGACGTCGCCGCGCTGGATGGCCCCGACAAAGCGTTCCGCAAACGCGAGGATTTCCGCTGCTGTCATGGCGCGCTCCTTCCGGTGGTGACGCGCTCGCCGGAGAGGGAGCGGCGCATAGCGATTTCGAGACCCTTGGGGTCGCGCGCCAAGCTTGCGCGCACGTCGATCGCCATGAAGTCGGTATCGACTTCGTCCGCCTCCCGCACGATGGCGCCAAGACCGGCGGAGGCGATCGCTGAGGGCGGTTCCTTGTAGCCCTGCACATGGCTGGCCATGCGGGTGTCGACCGATCCGACGATGAGGGCGATGACGTTGGTGTTTTGCGGCGCCAGTTCGGCGCGCATGCAGGTCGACATGGCGCGTGCGGCGAATTTCGAAGGGCTGTAGCCGCCCATGCCCGGCACCGCCACGATGCCGCCCGCCGACAGCACGTTCACGACGGCGCTTTTTGCGTGCTTGGCCAGTATCGGAGCAAAGGCGCGGATCATCGCCAACGGGGCAAAATAGTTCACTTCCATTTCAAGACGCGCCGCATTCAGGTTCGGCGCCTTCAGAAGCGTGTTCATTGTGAAGGCGCCGGCGTTGTTGACGAGGACGCTGACGTCGCCACACCGCGTTGCGGCGCGCGAAATGTGTTCGGGGTTTGTGACATCGAGTTCGATGGCTACGGCGCGGCCGCCGGACTCAGCGACCAGCTCGCGCGCATCCGTTGGGGTCCGCGCGCCGACATAGACTTTCTGAGCCCCAGCCTCGATCAGGCCGCGTACGAAGGCTTCGCCGATGCCGCGATTGCCGCCGGTAACGAGCGCGACGCACCCCTTCAACTCCATGTACCGCTCCGTCGCTGACGCGCCTCAAACATTCCGAACGCCGTTGCGCACAAGATCGCGATCGGCCCAGACGCTATGCGTGCCGCTCGAGAGCTTGTGCGGCAGCGCAATTCGTACAACCGGCCCATCGGCGAAACGCTTGCAGTCGATCAAGATGCACTCCGAGCGCCCGGCGTTTTCATCGATGATGAAGCTCACCAGGTAGCCGTCGTCCTCGTCCTTGGCGTCGATACGCGGCGCAAACGGGGCCTCGCTGGCGTAGCGGCCCTCCGGCAGCATCACGCTTTCGGATTCGCCCGTCTGCAAATCGTGCTTCACAAAGCCGTTGAACAGAAACCAGCCCGGCTTCGTCGTGGTGCTGTAGGCGTAGCGATACGGCTTGCCAGCGAAACGGTGATTGAACATGCCAAATTCAAGGACGCGGTCATCAAGCCGTTCCTCGCGGGTTTTCCCGGTGCGCATGTTGAAGCGCCAACGATGCAGTTTCGGGCGGAAGCTGTGCTCGTCGACATAAGCCATCATATGCCCAAGCCCTTCAGGCGCATCGGCGAGCGGCTTGGGGCAGGGATTTTCCTGAAAATAGCCGTCGAGCACGATCTCGTCGCCGTCCTCATAGGCGTTGAGGAAGTGCAGCACGTAAGTCGGCTCGGCCTCGAACCAGCGGATATCCTCGACGGCGCCGAAACGCGGCACGATGGCGAAGCGCGACTTGAGCGGATGCATGCGCACCGCGTGCACACCGCGCTTCAGCATGTCCGCATCCCAAAACACGGGAAAATCGCTGAGAATGGAGTATTTCGCCGTGAACGCCATGTCGTGCGGCAAGCGCGGCCCCGGCAGCGGCACGGGAATATAGTGTACGAGTGTTCCGGTGCGATCGACCACGCCGTAATGCATGTAGGGCGGGTATTTCGAGTAGTTGAAGAACAGGAGATCCCCAGTTTGCTCATCGACCTTGCAATGAGCTGAGACGCCGTCGAGCGGCGCCCAGCCGGCCAGGCCGTGCTGCTCAAGCGTTTCTGGGTCGAGCAGATAGGCTTCGCCGCATTGATAGTAGGTCGATATGATGCGTCCGCCGTGCACGACCACATCGGTGCTCGATGCATCCTTGATGCCGCCATGCGCGCCCCATCCGGGCCGCGTCGACACCCCTGGCGGATCCATTAGCCCGCCCCAGAGCGCTTTGCCCGCCTCCTGCTCAGCCTGGAAACCGCGCGTGCGAACGAAGCGGTTACGGTAGTCGGCCCGTCCGTTCTTGAAGCTGATGCGATGCACCATTCCGTCGCCGTCGAACGGATGGTAGCGGCCCAACGCCTGATGCACGGGGTTCTGCGTGTTGCGGATATAGACCCCGTCGATGTCTTTCGGGATCACGCCCTCAATGACGTCCAATTGTTCGGCGTCCACCTCCTCCAACAACGGCGTCCATGCCCCGTTCAAATAGGGATGATTGCTCGGCTTCAGGGAAGTCTTTACCGGCGCGAGGCGCGTCACCATCGGGGCTCATCACTTTGCATGCGCAGTTTTCGCGCTCTTGCCAACACTACCATTTTAGTTTCATTGTGCAAGTAGTTCGAGGGGAGCCATGCAAAGACGGCGCTTTCTGACATTGTTTGCTGTTGCGGCCGCCGCGACGCCCCAAGCCTGGGCGCAACCGGTCGATACGGATGCTGACAAGCTCGCTCTCGCGCGCGAGATGATCGCTGCGTGGCGGCGCGCGGACTGGCGCGCGGTGGCCGATCTCTTCGCCGAAGATGGCGTGCTGCATTCGATGATGCTTGAGCCCGTCGTCGGGCGCGAAGCCATCTATCAGCGCGTCGCCGCGCTCGGACGAGGAGCGCCGGGCGGCGTCGTGCTTGATGTCTCGCACATTGGAATCATCGACGGTCTCGTGTTCATGGAGCGCGTCGATCGCTTCGTGTACAACGGTCATCCGGGCGCGACGCCTGTTGTCGGCGTGCTGGATATTCGCGACGGCAAGATCGTCGAATGGCGCGAATATTATGATCGCGCGAGCTTGCTGCGCGAGATGGGCGTCGGCGGAAATTGAGCAACGGCGACCCGAACGACTGGCGTTACGGCGCCGAAGCAACCGCCTTCCGCGAGAGAGAACAGCGACCCAATGTCAGTTCTGATCTATGATGCAGTCCGAACCCCACGCGGCAAGGCAAGGCCCGATGGCGGGTTGGCGCGCTTCAAGCCGCAGGATCTCGTCGCTGGGCTGATCGACGCCGCTTATAGGCGCACTGGCGCCGCGCGTGCGCCCGATGCGCTTGTTCTCGGCGCTGTCGGTCAAGTTGGCGCGCAGGGCGGAAATATCGCACTCGTTTCGAAATTGCGCGCGGGCCTACCTGACGGAACGTCCGCTTTCACGCTTAACAATTATTGCGTTTCTAGCCTCACCGCTGTTGGTCAGGCGGCGTCGATGATCCGCGCCGGACAGGCGAGGACGGTGTTGGCCGGGGGGGTCGAGATGATGTCTCGCGTCGCCTTCATGGCCGACAATGCAGATTACTACACTGATGGAAGCTTTCCTCCGCGCGCACGTTACATACCCGTGGCGTTGGCCGCGGACCGGTTGGCGGAAGATACAGGCGTCACCCGCGCCGAGATGGACGCTGCCGCCCTGTTATCGCAAAGCCGCGCCGCTGCGGCTGAAGGCACCCCGCTCGTGGCCTCGCGCATTGGCATGGCTGATCTCGATCGCGACCAATGTCCGCGCCCGACGACGCGAGAATCTCTGGCCAAGCTCGGCCCAGCCTTCAGCGAACTCTCCGAGCAATATCACGGCGCACTCGGCGGACGCCGTATCGATCACCGCATGACGATGGCGCACGCCCCGCCCATGGCGGATGGCGCGTCGATGGCGATTGTCGGCGCTGAGGGCGCGGTGGATGCGCAACCGCGTGCGCGGATCGTCGCCTGGGCGGAAGCGGGCGGCGATCCGGCGGCGTCGCTCTCGGCGGGATTCGCGGCGATGGAGCGTGTGCTCGCCACGGCCAATCTCACACTCGCTGATCTGGATCGCATCGAATTCATGGAGGCGTTTGCGGTGACGATCGTACGCTTTCTGCGCGATTGGAAACCAGACATGGACAAAGTCAATGTCGGCGGCGGCCATCTCGCGAAGGGGCATCCGATGGGTGCGACTGGAGGAATTTTGCTTTCCTCGCTTCTGGACGCTTTGGATGTGGCGCAGGGCCGCTACGGACTTGTTGTCGCCACTGGCGCCTCCGGCGTCGGCAGCGCCATGATCGTCGAACGGCTGACGCCATGAGCGGCGCATTTCCATTCTCGCTTCGTGTTCCGGTGATTTGCGCGCCGATGTTTCTGGTCTCAGGACCGAAATTGGTGGTTGCGGCGTGCAAAGCTGGCATTGCCGGGGCTTTCCCCGCGCCCAACGCACGCAGCATAGAGGAACTTGACGCTTGGATGCTGGAAATCGCGTCGTCGCGCGCGCCAGACGATGGACCGTGGGCGCTCAATCTCATCACGCACTCGACCTACACGCGCCTTGAGCAGGAGTTGCGGCTGGTCGCGGAGCACAAGCCGCCCGTCGTGATCACGGCGCTCGGATCGCCCAGGCCGGTGATGGAAACGGTCAAAGCTTATGGCGGACTGGTGTTCGCGGATGTCGTCAATCTGAAGCTTGCGCGCAAAGCCGCGGAAGCCGGCGTTGACGGAATGGCTTGCATCAGCGCCGGCGCGGGCGGCCATACCGGCCATCTTTCACCGTTCGCCTTCATCTCGGGGGTGCGGGAGTTTTTCGATGGCTGCGTGGCCGTGGGCGGCGGCGTCTCCGACGGAGCGGGGATATTAGGCGCGATCGCCGCCGGCGCGGACCTCGTCTATATGGGCACGCGTTTTTTGCCGACGATCGAAAGCATGGCGCAGACAGCGTACAAGGAGATGGTGATCGCTGCAGACGCTGACGATCTCGTTGTTTCGGCGGCAGTGACGGGCACGCCCGCTTCATGGCTGAAGCCGAGCCTTGCTGCGGCGGGTTACGATCTCGCCAATCCAGGCGCCGCGCCTGCACGTGATTATGGCGGCGACGCGAAGCGGTGGCGCGACATCTGGGCGGCTGGCCAGGGCGTCGGGCGTAGCAGAACCATTGAATCAGCGGCGCGCGTCGTTGACACGCTTGCATTGGAATATCGCGCTGCGATCGATCGATTGGCGCAACGCACAGGGTGTGCGTGATGCGCTACCGCGTCATTCAATGGGCGACCGGCGCAATGGGCAAGACCTGCCTGAAAGCGATCATCGACCATCCCGATCTCGAACTCGCCGGGCTTTACGTGTACGGCGTCAACAAAGTCGGAAAAGACGCCGGCGATATCGCGCGCCGGCCTGCGACCGGAGTGATCGCCACCAACGATGTCGACGCCATTCTGGCGCTCGACGCGGATGTGGTCATCCACGCCGGACGTCTTGCCCCGCCTTATGGCAGCCACGACGCCGAACTGATCCGCTTGCTCGAGTCCGGCAAGAACGTCATCAGTATCAATGGCTATTCATTCCCCGGCTATGGCGATGAGACGCGACGCGCTGCGTTAGCCGCCGCGTGCGCAGAAGGCGGCGTGAGCTTGATGGGGGCTGGCCTCAATCCGGGTTTTGTCGGCGAACAACTCGCCGTCGTTGCGAGCGGCCTCTGCTCGGAATTGGATTCGATCGAGATTGTCGAAAGCGTGAGTTGCAGCGAGGTGCTCGCGCCCGACTACGTTTTCAAGACGCTTGGATTTGGCGCCGATCCCGCCATCAGCGATCCCAACGACGAGGGATGGGGGCCCGCACAAGCGTTGAATGGCATGTATGAAGAAGTTCTCGCCACCATCGCGCATCGGCTGGGTTTCACGCTGGATCGGATTGAGCGCGATCATCGTGCTTTGCCGGCTTCGAAAGACCTGCATGTCAGCGCCGGCGTGATCCCCGCAGGCATGATCAGTCATTTCAATTGGCGCTGGCATGGCCGGGTTGAGGGCGGTCGGCGGCTCACGATGTCGATCCATTGGTACATGGAGAGCGCCCATCTGGACGATGTCGCGCCGCCGTTGTGGCGGGTGAATTTCGAAGGCAAGCCAGGCGTGCGGATCGCCGTCGATCTACACAAGCGTTCCAGTGAGACCGAGCGGACATCCGCCGAACAATTTGCTGTGGCCGGTGCGGTGGTGAATGCCATCCCCTTCGTTTGCGCTTCGGCGCCCGGCCTGATCATCCGTCCCATCGCCACGCCATTCATCGCTTCGGCTTGCGAGAAAAATTGATCCCAGGGAGCGGGCGTTGGCGCCAAGAGCGGCGCTGGTTCGAATACCACAGAGCGCATGCCGAAGCGCGGTCTTGCGCCAGGCGTGGCGGATCCCTATGCCCCCGGCTAGGTTGGCTGCGGTCTGCGCCAAAGCTTCGTCGTCAGCGTGTCGATCGCAAGCGCGGCGAGGATCGACGCGCCTACCAGCGGGAAGATGAGGCCGACGATCGCAATGAGCGCGAGCACGACTGCAGCGGCTTTTGGATCGTTGGGCGCCGGCGGCGCAGCCAGCGTCCCCGGCCGCCTTCGCTTCCACCACATGGTCACGGCGGATAGCGTCAGCACCAAGATGGCGAGGCAGCCGGCGAGCATCAGATAGCGATTAAGCGGCCCATATTGCTGACCTTGGTGCACCATGATGCCCCATTCGATGACCTTGGCGACGGGGCCATAGTCAGCGTAACGCACATCTTTGAGCACCGCGCCGCCGCGATCCAGATAGATCGTGTGTTCGCGGTCGGCTTGATCGGGCGTGAAGCTGCCGACATACGCGCCGCGCTCGCCTTCCGCGGGTTGCACGTTGAACGGGCGCGGCAAGCCCAGCGCCTCGAATCGTGCGATCGCCGCATCGATGCCAATGTCATGATCGGCACGCGATGGCGGCGTCGGCGCCTGTTGAAGCGCCCACGGCATGGCCGCATGCGCGAGAGCGCGGGCATGGGGTGCGTGATTCATGCCGGGCATCGAAGACGAAAGCATCCATGCCGGCGTGACGTCGGCCGGCGGCGCCGGCATGTTGAGATTGGCGTCGGTCGCCCATTTCTGCACGTGCGCGCCCCAGAACATCGACCAAGGCATGCCGGTAAGCGCGAGGAAAAGAATAATCGCGCCTGCGAAGGCGCCCGTCACCGCGTGCAGATCGCGCCAGAACGGTCGCGTGCTCGGCGATCCGCGCACGCTGACGACGCCGCATTTTCGCCCGCGCGGCCACCAGAGAAACACGCCGGTGCCAACCAGAATGATCGCCCAGCCCGCGGCGATCTCGATCAGCGAACTCGCCCAGAAGCCAAAATACTGAAGGCTATGCAGTTTGCGGACGAGCTGCATCACGCCACCGACCGGCGTCGAGCCCAGATAGCGTCCGTCATACGGGTCGGCATAGGCCGTGCGCGCCTCGCCGCTGGCGACGCGGACGAGGAATTGCAGCGAACGGTCCTTGCGGTCGGGCAGCGTGAGCTGTTGCACGCGTCCATTTAGTGCGGTCTCGACATTGGCCATCGCGACGGACACCGGAGCAGTGGCGCTGGCGCGCGCAGGCACGTCGATAAGATCGCGATAAAGCACGTGGTTCAACTCCGGGCGAAACAAGTAGAGCGCGCCCGTGAGCGCCAGCAGCGCTAGGAACGGCAGCACCAGAAGGCCGGCATAGAAGTGCCAGCGCCAGACCGCGCGATAAAGCCCGCTCGACGGGCGCGTCTCGGCGTCACTCATGACCGGCGCTCATATTGATGCTCGACGCCGCGCCGCGATCGCGCACGGGCAGCGAGACCTCGATGGGACGATGATGGTCGAAGCGCAGCGTGAGCGGGATGGATTGGCCAGCGATGAACGGGCGCGGAATATCCATGAACATGATGTGATAGCCGCCGGGCGCCAGGACGACACGTGCGCCTGCGGGCAGATCAACGCGCGCAACCTGTCGCATCTGCATCATGCCGCCTTGCATGGTCATTTCGTGGATTTGAACGCGAGGCGCGCGCGGCGAGCTGACGCCCACGAGGGCGTCCGCCTCGTTGCTTCCATTGATGATGGTGAGATAGCCCGCGCCAATCGTTGCGCCATTTGGAGTCGTCGCAGCCCATGCATCGGCAAGCTCGATGTCATGCGCCGCAGTCGCCATCGGCGGGGCGGCGTCCATGCGCATGACGCCGGCGAACGCGCTCATTTTGTGCAGCCGTTCGGGGCTGACAGACGCTTCCTGTTGCGCCAGTTCGCGCGCGAGCGCATTCGCCTGCACGTGATCGACGCCCGCCTGGATGAGGCCGTCCGCTGTCTTGAGCGCGTCGCCGCCGCAGAGAATGAGCCGCCAGGCGCCATCTTGTTTGCGAAACAACGCCCTTCCGCCCGCGTCGCCCTGAGTCCAATCGGCGACGGCGTATGCGCCGCCGACGGCGATCGGTCCTGCATCGAGCGGCGCGCCCGCGCGATCATAGGCGCCATGCATGACGGCCGCGATCGCGCGTTCGTCGGCGGAAGGCGACGCGGGCTCGCATGCGCCGAGGCAAAGTGCGGTCGCGAAAAGAAAGAATGCAAAAACGGCTCTCATGAGCGCCTCCCTTCAAAGGAAGGGCGCGGACGCCGGAAGAGCGCCCGCGCCGCGATGAGTTAGAAACGATAGGTGACCCCGCCATAGGCGGCGCGACCTTCGCCCGGATAGAACACCGCGGTGTTGGCGCCGGGCGCGCTGGCGTCCGTCACCGCGCCAAATTCGGGGACGTAAGTTTTGTCGCCGAGATTGCGAGCGTCGAGGAAGAGCGACACCCCATTGTCGAAGTCCCAGCCGACGTTGAGCGACCAGATGGAGAAGCCCGGCGCCTTCAGCGTGTTGGCGTAGTCGACGTAAACGTCCTGCGGGCGCCATTCGACGCTCGGCGCGATAAACCATCCCGCTGCGTTGCGATAGCGCAGCATCGCGCGATATTGGTGCTCGGGAACCACCGGGAGGCGATGATTGCCATACGTGTGGTCGCCATCGAACGTGAAGTCCGAATAGGTGTAACTCTGCCGAAGCAAAAGCGCGCCGCCGGCGAAGTCGTTGCTGATCTGCCAATCGAGCGCGGCTTCGACGCCTTGATGGATGGTGTGGTCGGCGTTGAAGAAGGCCGCGGGAACGCCGGTCGTCGCATTGAAGCTCAGCAGTTCGTCTTTGATCTGCGAGCGATAGAGCGTCACGTCCCAGATGAACGCATTGGCGCGGCCGCGTGCGCCGATTTCGCCGGTCCACGCTTCTTGGGGCTCGACGGGTACGAAGCCCGGATAAGGCGCCTGGACGAGCGCGCCATAATGCGGCGGTTCGACCGAGCGGGTGATGTTGGCGTAGATCTGAGCGCCGTTATCGCTTTGCCAGATGAGGCCGACACGCGGCGCGAACCAATCGAACGTCTTGGACGCGTCATTGGCGGCGTTGAGATGATCGGTGTAGTCGCGCGTGGCGCGGCCATAGGAACCGCCCGCGACCAGTGCGAGGTGGTCCGTCGCGAACCAGCGGCCCTCGGCGAAGAGATCGAGCCCTGTCGCCTTTTGACGACTGTCGCCGGCGACGGGAAAGAACACCGGGCCAAGGATCTGGTCGACATGCCCCTGCCGATACGAAACGCCGTAATAGAGGTCGGCGCGATGGCCGGCGAATTCGCCGCTCCAATCGAAGCGTCCGAATGCGCCCTGGGTTTCGATCTGCTGATCGATCAGCAGCGCGATCGGATGATAAAGGTCGGTTGTGGTTGCATAGAGCCCGCCTTCGAACACGGTTGAGTCATTCACCCGCCAACTCGTTTGCAGGGTTCCGCGCAGAACGCGTTGGTTGCGCCGCCAATTGGTGGCGATGACGCCCGCGCCGGCGGCGCGTGGGTTGCTGAGGGCGGTGGCGAGATCCAGTGTGCCGGGAACGTCCTGATCGATGTCCGCATCGTAGAGCACCACGCGAACGTCGCGATCGTCGCCGAAGCGATAGCCGACATTGAGTGTACCGCGGGTCTGATCCTGCGCGGAATGCTGGCGATAGCCGTCGGACGTGAGGTGATCGACCGCCAGAAACCCATCCCACGGTCCCGATGTCCGCGCGAACTGTCCGGCTTCGCGGAGGAGCCCAAACGAACCGCCGTCGACGCGGAGCATGTTGTCGGACTCAGCGGTTCGGCCAGTTGGCGTTACGAGATTGACGGCGCCGCCCAATTGCGCGCCGCCGAAGCGCAGAGCATTGCCGCCCCGATAGACCTCCACGTAGCGCGCGGTCAGCGGGTCGAGCTTCTGGAAATCCGAGAATCCATCGGCGTCGGCGAACGGCACGCCGTCCTGCGCAAAAAGAACCCCGCGCTGGTGGTAGGACTGATCGATGCCCGAACCGCGAATGGAGAAGCGCGATTCCTCGCCGTAGCGCTTTTCCGCGAGCACGCCGGGAACGTCGCGCAACAGATCGCTGAGCCCTTGCGCCGTGCGTTGCTCATAGCTTTCGTTGGAGATGACGGAGACAGCGCCCGGCGTGCGCGACAGCCGATCGCGCGCTTCGGCGACCACCGGGGGATCCTCCGGATTGGGGCGCGCCGTCACGATGATGGTGTCAGAGGACGACGTTTCGTTCGAGGTCTGTGTTTGCGCGTCAGCGGAGGACGGCGCGAGAAAGAGGGCGCTGCCGAGCAGCGCGAATGCCAATCTGGAAGTCATGGGTAATGCCTGATTGCCGCCGGCCTTCCGCCTGCGGCGCGTTAAAATGGCCGGCTGCTGTGCAGGCCGGCGGCGTCAGAGTTCAATCAGGCGAGACGTGGAGGGCCGCGCGCCGGCAAGGGCGGGCCGGCCGGCGTGAGTTGCGGACGAAGCTCAAGCGGCGGCGGCGCGGCGAATTGCACGACGCGCAGCGGCGCGGAGAGCGCCATCAGCGCAGGAGGGTTCGCGGCATGGGTCGCGCTGGCGAACGGACAGACCTGCGCATGTCCGTCTTTTGCATGGTCCGATTTTGCGGGCGTTGATTGCGCGCCGGCCTCAAGAATTTGCCCGGTCGTGAGATCAAGCACCGCCTGTTGCTGGCCATGGCCAGAGCAGAGCGTGACGGCGATCTGGTTGTGGCCAATGGGGGTGAGCATGAAGCCCGCCGGCACGGCTACTTTGAGCACGAGCGCCAGCACCGCGAGCAGAAAGCCTGCGCGCCTGACGCCGTCTGAGAGGCCCATCCCCCGCTTCATGGGGGCGGCTTAGCCGATCTGGGGCCCGGGGTCATCGGGCGATGGCGACGCAGCCGCCGCCCGATCGAGGACGAACAGTCAGGCGCTCAGATGCTGAGCGTGTCCACCAAGTCGCCGGCTTCGCTGGCGGCGCAGTCGCCGGGCCGGATGATGAGCGCGTCGGCGGCGCTGAAAACGCTGACAAGAGAGGAATCTTGATCGGGCGCCGGCGCCACGAGGAGCTGGCCTTCGTCGTCGACGGTCGCCGCCGCCCGGAGATAGGCTTCGCGCGCGTTGTTGGGGGGAAGCGGTGCGCTCAAGCGGGCGCGGCGGGGCCGAACGGTCGCCGCGGCGTCGCCGCCGAGCATTGCGGCGATGACGGGCCGAAGGAACAGGCGCGCACACACCAGCGCGGAGGCGGGATTGCCGGGGACGCCGAGGATGCGATGCGCGCCGCGAAGCGCAAACCATGTCGGCTTGCCCGGACGCAGCGAAACCTTGTCGAACAGGATGGTCGCGCCCAGCACCTGCGCCGCCTTACGCGCGTGGTCGTGCTCGCCGACAGAGGCGCCGCCGATGACCACGACCAAATCGCTTCGCGGTAAGGCTTCTTCGAGTGCGGCGGTGATGAGCGCGGCGTCGTCGCGCAGGACGGCCCCGCGGTGGCTCGCAGCGCCCCATGCTTGTGCGAGGCCGGCGACGCCGAAGCTCGCAGAGTCGTAAATCTGATCTGGGCCGGCCTCCGCGCCCGGTGCGACGATTTCATCGCCGCCGCTGACAATGATGATGCGCGGCGGCGTTGCGACGCAAAGTCGGTCGCGGCCCGTGGCGGCGGCGAGTGCGAGATCGCCGCCGGCAAGCACGACGCCGCTTCGCAGCAGCGTCGCGCCGGCTGCGAAATCCAGGCCGGCCGGGCGCACAAACGCGCCCGCCGTCACCAGTGGAACGGCGACGACATCGCCCTGTCGTGTCACGTCCTCCTGAATGGCGATCGCATCGGCGCCCGCCGGCAGCGGCGCTCCGGTAAAGATGCGCGCGCACGCGCCAGCCTTGAGCGCGCCGCCGAAGGCATGCCCGGCGCCGGCTTCGCCAACCAGCTTCAGAAGTCCAGGCGTGTCGGCGCTGCGGACGGCGTATCCGTCCATGGCGGAAGCCGCGAATGGCGGTTGATCGCGCTTGGCGATGACCGGCGCCGCGAGCGTGCGGCCGAGACAGTCTTCCAGCGGTAGATCCTCGATTGCCGTGCGGCCGACGTGCGCCAAGATACTCGCGCGCGCCTCGGCGACGGAAATCATGGCGCGGAACGCTGGTAATCGCCGCTCGCGCCGCCACTTTTGGAGACGAGGCGCACGCCTTCGATCGTCATGGCGCGATCGGCCGCCTTCAGCATGTCGTAGATCGCCAGGCACGCCACCGAAACGGCGGTGAGTGCTTCCATCTCTACGCCCGTGGGTCCCGTGGTTTTGGCGGCGGCGGTGACGACGAAGCTGCTCGTCGCTTCGTCCGGAGCGACGTCGACCACGATGCGGGAAAGCGGCAGCGGATGACAGAGCGGAATGAGCTCCGACGTGCGCTTGGCCGCCATCACGCCGGCGATTTCAGCGACCGCACGCACGTCTCCCTTCGGCGCGGCGCCGGTGCGGGCGAGCGCGAAGGCAG
>DASZSK010000228.1:0-15164 GCA_035548735.1 Caulobacterales bacterium
AGCACCTGATTGCGCATCGCTTCGTCGCGTTGCAGTTCGCGCCACACTTGCCCCCAAGACAGGAAGAAGCGCTGTTCCGCGGTGACGCCGTCGAGGACCGGGGCTTCCGCGCCGTTGAGCGCGAGGTGGTAGGCGTAGTGCGCGACTTGTAGGCCGCCATTGTCGCCGATGTTTTCGCCAAGCGTGAGGCGTCCATTCACATGGATGCCCGGCAGCGGTTCGTAGGCGTCGTATTGCGTGGCGAGCTTGCTCGTCAGGGTCTGGAAAGCGGCGACGTCTTGCGCGTTCCACCAATCGTGCAGAACGCCGTGTGCGTCCGACTTGGCGCCTTGATCGTCGAAGCCATGGCCCATCTCGTGACCGATGACGCCGCCGATGCCGCCATAATTCACCGCGAGATCGGCGTTCGGGTCGAAGAAGGGCGGCTGCAGGATCGCGGCCGGAAACACCACTTCGTTGAAGATCGCGTTGTAATAGGCGTTCACTGTCTGCGGGGTCATGCCCCACTCGTCCTTGTCGCTGGGCTTTGAAAGCCGCGCGACGTCAAAATTCCATTGATAGACAGCTACACGCCGCGCATTGCCGAAGGCGTCGCCCGCTTGGATGTCCAGCGCGCTATAATCGCGCCACTTGTTCGGGTAGCCGATCTTGGGGCGGAACGCGGCCAGCTTTTCGCGCGCCTTGGCTTTCGTTTCCGGCGTCATCCAGGTGAGCTGATCGATGCGCTGACCATAAGCCGTGCGCAGATTTTCGACGAGCGCCAGCATTTGCGCCTTGGCTTCCGGCGGGAAGTGGCGCGCCACATAGATTTCGCCGACAGCCTCGCCGAGCGCGTCGTCCATGGCGTCGCCGGCGCGTTTCCAGCGTTCGCGCTGCTCGGGCTGACCGCTCAAGGTGCGACCGTAAAAGGCGAAATGCTCTTCATCGAATTGATGCGGCAGGACGTCCGCGGAGTTGCGGAGATAGTGAAACGTTAGATACGATCGCCACGTCGAGACTGGCGTGGCTAGGAACAGCTGCGAAAGCGGCCCCATGGCGCTGAGTTCATGGACCACGACCTCCTGCGCGCCGCCGATGCCGGCGGCCTCAAACGAAGCATCCCAGGGGAAGTGCGTGTTGAGGGCCCTGATTTGCTCCCGCGTCAGCAAATTGTACGTGCGCGTGCGGTCGCGGCGATCGGCGCGCGGCCAGTGGCGCTGGGCGATTTGCGTTTCGAGCGCGACGATGCGTTCGGCTTTCGCGCCGGCGTCCCGCTCGCCGACAAGCGTCAGCATGCGCCCGACATGGGCTTTGTATTGCGCACGCAGATCGACGAATTGTTGTTCGGTGCGCAGATAGTAATCGCGGTCCGGCAGGCCCAGCCCGCCATGCGCCATGTGCACGACGTAGCGATCGGGATTGCGCGCATCAAGTGAGATGCCCATGCCGATGGGGCTTGAGACAGGCATATCCGGCTGCGCGATCAGTCGCGCGGCCTGTTCGTGCGTGCGTAGCGCGCCGATGGCGTCGAGTTGCGCTTGCGCGGGCGCTAGGCCCTTGGCGTTGATCGCGTCGACATCGAGATACGACTTGTAGAAGTCGGCGATCTTCTGCGGATTCGAGCCGGGTGCGCCGCCGTTTGCGGCGACCTCTTCAAGAATGGCTTTGATGTCGCGTTCGGCCTTTTCCTCGAGCATGTCGAACGACCCCCAGGAGGTGCGGTCGCTCGGGATTTCGTTGTTGGCGAACCATGTGCCGTTCACATAGCGATAGAAATCATCGCCGGGTTTCACATTGAGATCGCGTGCGGCGAGATCGACGCCCCAAGCGCCGATCGCAGCCGGCGGCTTCGGCGCGACAGGCGGCGCCGTTGGCGCGGCGCTGGTCTGGGTCTGCGTCGCGCAGCCCGACAGCAGCACGGCGGTCGAAGCCATCATGGTGCGGCGTGAAATCGAAATCATGCTTTCCCCCAGCCTAAAAGAAAACGGCGCGCTCTTCTTGCGAAGCGCGCGCCGTCGAGAGTTCACGTGATGTGCGCGCTTACCAGATTTGAACGCGATCGCCCGGCGCGAGATAGAGCTTGTCGCTGGGCTGCACGTTAAATGCGGCGTACCACGCGTCCATGTTCCGCACCGTGCCGTTGCAGCGATATTCCGACGGCGAGTGCGGGTCGGAGAGCACTTGCGAACGCAGGCGCTGATCGCGGATCAGCGTGCGCCAGATTTGCGCGAACGAGAGGAAGAAGCGCTGGTCGCCCGTGACGCCGTCGAGCACGGGCGCGTCCTGGCCGTTGCGCGCGAGCCCATAGGCGTAATAGGCGACTTGCAGGCCGCCATTGTCGCCGATGTTTTCGCCGAGTGTGAGGCGGCCATTGACGTGCAGGCCGGGAAGCGGCTCGAAGGCGCTGTACTGATCCGCCAGCTTGTCGGTGAGATGGGTGAAGGCCGTGACGTCGGCGGCGTTCCACCAATCACGCAACACGCCTTGCGCATCCGACTTGGCGCCTTGGTCGTCGAAGCCGTGGCCCATTTCGTGGCCGATCACCGCGCCGATGCCGCCATAGTTCACAGCGTCGTCGGCGTTTGGATCGAAGAAAGGCGGCTGCAGGATTGCGGCCGGGAACACCACTTCGTTGAACGTCGGATTGTAATAGGCGTTCACCGTTTGCGGCGTCATGAACCATTCGTCCTTGTCGGTCGGACGCGGCAGGCGGGCGACGTCGTAACGCCATTGATAGACCTGGTTGCGGCGCGCGTTGCCGAAGGCGTCGCCCGCGTGCACGTCGAGCCCGGCGTAGTCGCGCCACTTGTCGGGATAGCCGATCTTCGGACGGAAAGTCGCGAGCTTTTCGCGCGCCTTCGCCTTCGTCTCGGCCGACATCCAGGTGAGGCGGTCGATGCGTTCGCCATAGGCGCGGCGCAGGTTCTCGACCAGCTGCTGCATTTGCGCTTTTGAGCTCGGCGGGAAATAGCGCGCGACGTAGATTTGGCCGATCGCTTCGCCCAGCGCATTGCCCGTTGCATCGACTGCCCGGCGCCAGCGTTCGCGTTGCTGCGGCTGGCCGTTCAGCGTCTTGCCGTAGAAATCGAAATTGGCGTTATCGAACGCTTCCGGCAGCACGTCGGCGCAGTTCGAGAGATAGTGATAGGTGAGATAGGCCTTCCAGGTAGAGACCGGCGTGGACAGGAAGAGCTGCGAAAGCGGGCCCATCGCCGACAATTCGCTGACGACGACTTCCTGCACGTCGCCCATTTCGGCGGCTTGGAAACCTTCATCCCATGGGAAGCGCGGGTTGATCGCCTTCACCTCGGCCCGTGTCTTCAGATTGTAGGTCTTCTCTACGTCGCGGCGCTCTGCGATTGGCCAGTGGCGTTGGGCGATCTGCGTCTCGAGCGCGAGAATGGCGCTCGACTTCGCCGCCGCGCCGCTTTGCTGCGCCAGCGTCAGCATCTGCTCGACATGCGCGCGGAACGCGTTGCGGATGTCGACATATTGCTGATCGGTGAGCAGGTAGTAGTCGCGATCCGGCAGCGAGAGGCCGCCGTGCGACATGCGCACGATGTAGCGGTTGGGGTTCTTGTCATCGAGGCCGACGCCGAGCGTGATCGGCGAGGCGACCGGCATGTCCGGCCGCGCCATCAAACGGATGACGTCGGTGTGATTGCGCGCGGCGGCTATGGCGGCGAGATCGGCTTGCGCCGGCGCAAGGCCGGCCGCGTTGATCGCGGCGACGTCGATGTACGCGTTGTAGTAATCCTTCAGCTTCTGCGGATTGCTGCCGGGCTCGCCGCCGGTGGTGGAGACTTCTTCCAGGATCGCTTTGACCTGGTCTTCCGAATTCTTGCGCAGAATGTCGAACGAACCCCAGCGCGTGCGGTCAGCCGGGATTTGGTTGTGTGCGAACCACGTGCCGTTGGCGTAGCGATAGAAATCGTCGCCGGGCTTCAGACTGAGATCGCGCGCGCTGAGATCTACGCCCCAAGGCGCGATCTGCGCCGGCGGCTTTGGCGGCGCAGCCGGCGTGGCCGACGCCGTTGTAGTTCGGGTCTGGGTCGTGGCGCAGCCTGCAAGCAGGGCGGCCATCGACGCTGTCATGGTCCGCCGTGAAACCGAGATCATTCACATCCTCCGTGTCTTGACCGCCCGTCGGCGGACGCCGTCGTCCACGCCGCGCGCTGAAAGAGAGGCCCCCTGTTGGCGGAAACGGCCCTGCGGTCCCCATCAGGACGCAGATGCCGCTGCTCTTCCGCTTGGACGCCAGCCTTAGGGCCGCACCTTAGGAGGCCGCTTTCGATTGTCAATAAAAGGACATCGAATGTCGATATTCACAAAGGTGAGATAGCGAATCAGTCCGCGGGCGCTCTAGCGGTTGCGCCGATTTTCCGCGGAGCTTACCTCCCAAAGGCGGCCTTCCTGCCGCGCAGAGGGGGAGCATGCCCGCCAGACGCTGGATTGCCTGGATGCAAAACCAAACGGCCCGGGCGTCCGAACCATCCCAGCCGCGCACGGAGCGGCGTCCCGCGAGCCTGCAGGATCTCGCGCCGCTCTTGGAGGCGTTGCCGGACCCGGCGCTGCTGGTCGATGCCGAAGGCCGGGTCGCCGGCTCCAATGCGGCTGCGCGCCGGCAGATGCAGTTCGAAGCCGCGGGTCTTCTGCTTTCGGCCATCCTCCGCCATCCGGATTTGCTCGATGCGGTGCAGGCGGCGGTGCATGACGGCGCCAGCCGCACGGTGGAGTACGAGACGGCGGCCCAAGTCGAGCAGCATACGCGCTGCTACGTCGCGCCGATGACGTGGGGCGACCACCATGCGGCGCTGATGGTGTTTCATGATCAAACGGCGCGCATCAACACGGAGCGCATGCGCGCGGATTTCCTTGCGAACGCCAGCCACGAACTGCGTACGCCTCTGGCTTCGCTGACGTTGCTGATCGAGACGATTTCCGGTCCGGCGCGCAATGACGCGGTCGAACGCGATCGGTTTCTGAAGATGATGCAGGTGCAGGCCGACCGCATGCGCCGGCTGATCGACGATCTGCTTTCCCTGTCGCGCATCGAATTGGACGAGCACGTGCCGCCGTCTGATCGCGCCGACCTCACGGCTGTGGCGCGGGAAGTGTTGGATGTGCTGACGCCGGTCGCGGCGGAGCGGCAGGTCCGGCTGAGGATGGTCGAGCCGGCGGCGTCGGCGCCGGTCGTGGGTGAGCGATTTCAGCTCGCGCAGGTGGTCCAGAACCTGGTCGATAACGCCATCAAATACTCAGCGCCCGGGAGCGAGGTGAGCATCGAGGTGGGCCGCGCCGAGAACCGCGAGGACGCCGTCGCCAAGGCCAGCCGGCGTTGGGAAGGCGCCGCGCGGATTGCGCTGTTAACCCCGGCGAGTGCGCCCAACAAAAGCTACGCCTATGTTCGGGTCGAAGATAAGGGACCCGGCATCGCCCGCCGCTTCCTGCCTCGGCTTGGAGCGCGGTTCTTTCGGGTCGAGCGCGAGCTTGGCTCGGAGCGTGGCGGCACCGGTCTCGGGCTCGCCATCGTGAAGCATATCGTCAACCGCCATAGGGGCGGACTTCTGGTCGAGAGCGAGCCGGGAAGAGGGTCCGCGTTCGCCGCCTATTTGGAAAGCGCAAGTAATTGATTTTGCTCAACGCACGCGCCTTCACATTAGTGTCGCAGAAGGTCCGTAAGAGGTCGCCGAGAACGGCGAGGGGTGTGTTATGGACGATTTCGCAGGCGTGGGCGCAGATCGAGCACCTCAGCAGCCGACCGGCATGACCGCGCCGGTCGTCAAGGCGGCGGCCGGCGCCCTTGTCGGCGCGCCAACCAAGGTCATGGCGCGCGACGTCAACGTCTTCTACGGCGAGAAGCAGGCGTTGTTCGACGTCTCGATCGACATTCCGGATCGCGCCGTCACCGCCTTCATCGGCCCGTCCGGCTGCGGCAAGACAACCTTCCTGCGCTGCATCAACCGCATGAACGACACGATCGACAAATGCCGCGTGAACGGCGTGATCGAGCTCGAAGGCAAGAACATCTACGCCAGCGACGTGGACCCGGTGGTCGTGCGCATGCGCGTCGGCATGGTGTTCCAAAAGCCCAACCCGTTCCCGAAATCGATCTACGAAAACGTCGCCTACGGCCCGCGCATCCACGGCATGGTCAAATCGAAGGCGGAAATGGATGAGATCGTTGAGAAATCTCTCCGCCGCGCCGGCCTCTGGGAAGAGGTGAAGGACCGCTTGCATCATCACGGCACGGGCCTCTCCGGCGGTCAGCAGCAGCGTCTGGTGATCGCCCGCACCGTCGCGGTGAGCCCGCAAGTGATCCTGATGGACGAGCCGTGCTCGGCGCTCGATCCGATCGCCACCGCCAAGGTGGAGGAGCTGATCGACGAGCTCCGCGAGAATTTCTGCATCATTATCGTCACCCACTCGATGGCCCAGGCGGCGCGGGTGTCGCAAAAAACGGCGTTCTTCCACCTCGGCAAGCTGGTGGAGACCGGACCTACAGAAGAAATCTTCACCAATCCGCGTGACTCGCGTACGCAAGATTATATTACCGGCCGGTTCGGCTAAGCGTCATGGCGGGATCATCTCGATCCAAGAGCGCTGCGCCGGGCGCCGGCGAAGCGCGAGCGGAAATGGATCACACAGTCAAAGCATTCACCGAGGAATTGGATGGGCTGACCAACGAAGTCGCCCGTATGGGCGGCTTGGCCGAAGCGGCGGTCAATGAAGCCATCAGCGCGGTGGTGCGCCGCGACACGATCCTGGCCCAGAGCGTGATCGAGCGCGACGCCAAGATCGACGCCGCTCAGCACGACATTGAGAAGCGCGCGATCAAGCTGTTCGCGTTGCGGCAGCCTTTCGCCAACGATTTGCGCGTTGTGCTGACCGGCTGGCGGATCGCCAGCGAGCTTGAGCGCGTGGGCGACCTCGCCAAGAACATCGCCAAGCGCACGCTCATCCTCAATCAGTCCGAGCCGATCCAGCTCACGAAGAGCGTCGAGCGCATGGGCCGCATCGCCGCGGCGCAGCTGAAGCAGGTGCTCGACGCCTATTCGACGCGCGACGTGAAGGCGGCCGTCAGCGTTTGGTTCCACGACGACGACGTTGACGCGCATTACAACAGCCTGTTCCGCGAACTCCTCACCTACATGATGGAGGATCCGCGCGTCATCGGCGCCTGCGCGCACTTGCTGTTCATCGCCAAGAACCTTGAGCGGATCGGCGATCACTCCACCAATATCGCTGAGTACATCCACTACCTCGTCACCGGCGAAGAGATCGCCACCGAGCGTCCGCGCGGCGACGCGGAAAGCCCGGACCTATGAGCGCACACGTTCTTGTCGTCGAGGACGAGGAAGCCCTCGCTCAATTGCTCAAATACAATCTGGAGAAAGAGGGCTATCGCGTTTCATTGGCGCAGGACGGCGAGGAAGCGCTCGTCGTCGCCGATGAGACGAAGCCCGATCTCGTGCTGTTGGACTGGATGCTGCCAAAGCAGCCCGGCATCGAAGTGTGCCGGCGCCTGCGCGCGCGTCAGGAGACGCGCAACACGCCGATCGTGATGCTGACGGCGCGCGACGAAGAGAGTGACCGCATTCGCGGGCTCGACACCGGCGCCGACGATTACGTGCTGAAACCGTTTTCGATGGTGGAGCTGCTGGCGCGCTTGCGCGCGGTGATGCGCCGCATTCGTCCCGGTCTCGCCGACGACAAGATGCGCGTGGGCGACATCGTCATGGACCGCGTGGCGCATCGCGTGAGACGCGGCGGGCGCGAGGTGCACCTTGGCCCGACCGAGTTCAAAATCCTCGATCACCTGATGCAGCATCCCGGCCGCGTATTCAGCCGCGAGCAATTGCTCGACGCAGTGTGGGGCTCGGACGTCTACGTCGAGGCGCGCACGGTTGACGTGCATATCGGCCGGCTGCGCAAGGCGCTGAACGATCCGACGGAAGTGGACCCGATCCGCACCGTCCGCAGCGCCGGCTACGCCCTCGACGTCGACGGCTGAAAGCGGCCTTCGGTCGCCTTAGTTGAACCTTAAGCAGAGCGCGTTGTTCTTGCCGCATCGAGGGCGCGTGCATGAGTTCTGCGACGTTGAGCAAAGTCCCCGCGGTTACACTGGGCTTCTGGATCATCAAGATTCTGGCCACTACGCTCGGTGAAACGGGCGGCGATACCGTCTCGATGACGCTTGATCTCGGCTACCTGGTCGGTACCGCGATCTTCCTGTCCGTGCTTGTTGTCCTGGTGATCGCTCAGATCCTCGCCAGGCGCTTCAATGCGTGGCTCTATTGGGCGACGATCATCGCTTCGACGACGGCCGGGACGACGATGGCCGATTTTGCCGATCGTTCACTCGGCATCGGCTACCTTGGCGGATCGTTGCTGTTGCTGACCGCGGTCCTCGTGTCGCTGGCCGTCTGGTATTGGTCGGAACGCAGCATCTCCGTCGACACCGTGAATACGCCGAAAGTCGAGGCCTTCTATTGGATCACCATCACGCTGTCGCAGACGTTGGGCACCGCGCTGGGCGACTGGACGGCGGACGACGCCGGCGTGGGCTTTCTCGGCGGCGCGCTGTTCTTTGGCGCGGCTCTGGCGGTGATCGCGGCGCTCTATTTCTGGACCAAGGTCTCGCGCGTCCTGCTGTTCTGGGCGGCGTTCATACTCACGCGTCCGCTTGGCGCGACGGTGGGCGATTTCTTCGACAAGCCGTTCAACCAGGGCGGGCTTGCGTTTAGCCGTCCGCTGGCCTCCGCCGCCCTCGGCGTGGCGATCCTCGCGCTTATTCTAGTCGTGCCGCAGCGCTCAGGCGAACACCCGCAAGTTCGAACCAGCTGAACGGCGGCGAACGCGGACGCGAAGGGCGCAAGCGCGCCCGCGTTCTCGTGGGGCGAGGTCGGATAGCGCCCTATTCGAGCCGCACGATCACGGCTTGTGCGAGGTGGTCGTCGCCGTCGCGTGGGTGGTGGCGCTCGACGTGCCGGTCGTGGTTGCGGTGGTCGTGCCCGTGCTGGTCGTGGTCGCCGTGGTCGTCGCGGCGGGTGTTGCGGTCGAGGAGGCCGTGGACGTGGAGGTTGTCGTGGCCGTCGTCGTTTCGGCCGACTTTTCCAGCATGTTGGTCTTACCGCAGGACGCCGCGAGCGCGCTCAACGCGAGCACGGTGAGAATTTTGAAACGCATGAAGGTCTCCGCCAATGACGGCGTGAGGCTTGAGCGGCCAACCTTGCAGGAACCTGGACAAAATCTGAAAACGCCGTCACGGCTTGTCAGCGCATTCGCCCGCGCGGCGCAGGAGCAGGGCGCGTTCTCGCGTGTTGCGTGTGAGCGACGCAGCCGCCTCGAAAGCGGCGCGCGCCTCCTCCAGTCGCCCAAGCTTCTGAAGCAAATCGGCCCGAACGGCGGGCAGAAGGTGGTAGCCTTTGAGCGAAGGTTCGTCGCTCAAAGCCTCAATGCTCTCAAGCCCCGCGGCGGGTCCATACGCCATGCCGATCGCGACGCCGCGATTGAGCGCGACGACCGGCGAGGGCGCGACGGCTGAAAGTGCGTGGTAATGCGCAGCGATGCGCTTCCAGTCCGTTTCCGCTGCGGTGCGTGCGCGCGCATGACAGGCGGCGATCTCCGCCTGCAACAGGTATGGACCCGGCGCCGCGCCGATCGCGCGGCTGGTCTCCTCCGCGCGCGCCAGGGCCTCGAATCCGTGTCGGATCAACATCCAATCCCAGCGCGCGCGGTTTTGGTCGAGCAGCAGCACTGGCTCGCCGTCAGCCCCGGTTCGCGCATTGAGTCGCGACGCCTGGATCGCCATCAACGCGACGAGCCCGTGCGTTTCCGGTTCCTCCGGCGCCAGCGCCGCCAGCATTCTTCCCAAGCGCAGCGCTTCTTCGCAGAGCTGCGGCCGCATCCAATCGTCGCCGGCGGTGGCGGAATAGCCCTCGTTGAAGATGAGATAGATCACCTCGAGCACCGAAGTGAGGCGCGCCGCCAAGGCCGCGCCGCGCGGGACCTCGAACGGGATTTCCTTTTCCCTTAGCGTGCGTTTCGCGCGCACGATGCGTTGGGCGATGGTCGGCTCGCTGGCCAGGAAAGCGCGCGCGATCTCGTCGGTGGTGAGTCCGCCGATCAGCCGCAGCGTCAATGCCGCGCGTGCTTCAGGCGCGAGCACGGGATGGCAGGCCACGAACACCAAACGCAGCAGGTCGTCGCCGATTTCATCGTCCAGCGCCGCCTCGACGTCCGGTGCGTAGGCGTCATCCTCGTGTTCGAGCATCTCATGTTTGCGTTGCAGCATGGCGTCGCGTCGCGCTGCGTCCACGGCGCGGCGCTTGGCGACGGCCATCAGCCATGCGCCAGGGCGTTCCGGAATGCCGCTTTCCGGCCAAGTCGTCAGCGCTGCGACGAGCGCATCCTGAGCCAGTTCTTCCGCCCGTGCGACGTCGCGCGTCACCCGCGTCAAGCTGGCGATCAGCTTGGCCTGCTCGATGCGCCAGATGGCGTCGATGGCGTTGTTGACGTCGCTCATCTCCGGTCGATCAGCACGTTGCGCATCCCCATGCAAGCGTACGGCAATGGACGCTTGGCTCGCACTCGGGCAAAACAACGGCGATGCGTACATTGATCCTGCTCCGCCACGCCAAAGCTGTCCGCGCCAATGAGGCGCCGAACGACGAGGCGCGCGGACTGACGTCGCGGGGCGAGCGCGATGCGGGCGCTGCGGGTGCGGCGCTTGAGGATCACGGGCTGAAGCCGCAACTGGCGCTCGTCTCGCCGTCGGTGCGTACCCGACAAACCGCAGCGCGGGCCCTGCAGGGCTTCAAGCTGGAGACGCGCTTCGACGATGCGCTCTATCACGCCGGCCCGGAGAGCATCTGGGACGCATTCGCCGCGGAAGACGCCGACAGCGTCATCGTTGTCGGGCACAATCCGGGGCTCGGCGAACTCGCATCGATCCTGATCGCTCAGGCGCACGATGGCTCGCGCGCGGCGCGTGAATTTGCCGGCGCCTTCCCGACGGCGGCGTTTGCGGCGTTTGAAATTCGCGGCGACCTCATGCGCGCCGCCGGTCCGCGCCTGCTCGCGGCTTGGAAGCCCGTGCGCGACGATGACTAGGCCGTTACGGCGGCAGCATCTGTCCGGCGCCGAATTGCGTATCGGAAATCGTCCGCGAGGAGATCGCGTAGTCGTGGCCGTTCCACGTATAGACGGGGAAGCTGAAGCCGGGTCCGCCGATCGAGATGTCGTGCGCGCCGCTGTGCGCGGAGGGCAGGATCGCCAGGATGCCTTGGCCCTGGAAGATCGTGCGAAACGCGGCGCCCTCGCGCTTCAGTAAAAAGAGCGCGCCGGGATTGTCGCCATAGCATGTCGCGCTGTTTGGTCCGCCGGGAATGACGACAAGCAAAGCGGTTCCAACCGGGCCACCGATGTTAGCAGGATAGAATTGCGGCGCCACGCGATCCTCGCACGCATTGACGACTTGGCCGCCGCCGACGGGCGTCATGTTGATCGCGTGCAACGCGGCCATGCGGTCACTCGCGCTGATGGCCGGACCGGTTTGCGCCAGTGCATTTGAAACCAATGCTACACAAGCAAAGGCGACGATAAGACGTTTGAACATGATCCGCTTCCCCCTCCAAGGCGGGGAGCTTGGCGCCTGAACGCGCGGTCGTCACGCACAAACGCCTAATGATGGACGCGCCGCCAGCCGAGATCGTGGACGATTTTCGCTTCCAGTGCTTGCGCCATGAGCGCGTGCGTGTCTTCGCCGGGGTGATAGTCGCAGCCGAAGATGTGGCCTGTGGCGGCGCGCGGCAGATACAGGAACGGGATGCGTTCGCCGGTTTCGTGATTGTAGGTTTGGGTGACGGCCGTGATGCGCGGAATGGCGTCTTCGCGCGGTTCGGGTCCGAACGCAGTGATAATGCGGGCGCGGGGATAGCGCTGACGCAGCGTGCGCAGCATGGCGAGATAGGCGGGCTCGAATGTCGGGCCGGGATCCGCCGTGGAGAAGTCATTGGCGCCGAGATTGATGACGATGAGTTCGGGGGAGAACTTCGCCGCGTCCCAATGCATCTCGGGATGATCCGGCAACGCCGCGTCGATCAGCTCCGACATGTGATGGGCGTCGAATCCGCCATAATTCCGCACCACGCCGCGCCCCGAGATCGCGACAACCTCAAAGTCCGCATCGAACGCCGAAGCGGTGCGCGCGGCGTAACTGTCAAACGGCGGGCTCGTTTCCGCGGAATAGTGGCAATGCTCGTCCGCGCCGGCGGCGCCATAGCCGACGGTGATCGAGTCGCCGACGAACAGGATGCGATGTGCATGCGCCGGCAGCGCACGCCATTGGCCGTCGAGCGTCAGCGAGCGGATCGTCGTCAAACCGCTGCCAACTTCGCTGCGGCGCGTGAGGCGCACATAATGTTCGCCCGGCGTTTGCGCCGAGAACAGCGTGTAATCGCGCGCGCCGGTCTCGAGCTGCAATTGCGTCATCACGCCGTCGACGTCGAGATCCATGAGGCTCGTGCCGCTTTCCTCGATGTGCGCGACGAGCCGTGCGCCGACGAAGCGGCCTTCGACACCGCTTGCGGGCCAGGCGAAGGTCTGACCGCCGCCGTCCGCGTCGGCGTACCGCCCAAGCGTGCGGTACGTGGCGTCATCCGCTTGTGCGGCGCCGGCGGCGAGCAGAAGGAGGGGAGCGATCAGATGAAGAAGTTTCATTGGCTGGCCCAAAGAATGCGTGCGATCCAATCGATCTCTTCTACCGGCAATTCGCGCGCCGGGTAGGCCGGGTTGAGCGAAATGAGCTCCACGCGCTGTTCGTTGCGCCGCCCCAGCGTCTTCGCCGTGACTTCGCCGGCCTTGGTGCGCACAACAACGCGGTCGCCCCGGCGCACGGCGGCGCCCGGCTGCACGATCACCACATCGCCTTCGCGATAGACCGGCTCCATCGAGTCGCCGGTGATCTCAAGCGCATAGACGCGGTCGTCGCCGAGCCCCGGGAAACGCACCGTCTCGTCGGCTGAAACCGGAAAGCCCTGATCGTCGAAGAAGCCGTCGGCGCCGGCCTTGGCGAGGCCGACGATGGGAATGGCGCGCCCCGCGCCCCCGGGACGCCCTGCGAGCAGTGCGGCGAACTCGTCAAAGCTCGTATCCGCCGCCGCCAGCGCGCGGGCGATGCTTTCCGTCGAGGGCCAGCGCGGCTTGCCGTCCGGCCCGGCGCGCTTCGACTTGTTGAAGGTGGTGGGATCGAGCCCCGCGGCGCGTGCGAGCCCCGAAGCTGTCCAGCCCTTTCGGGCCGCGAGCGCATCGATCGCGCGCCAAATCTGGCCGTGTTGCATGAAGCGGTTTAACCTCCGCCGCCAGGATTTTCGCCCTTAACATAGGAATATTGTCCTGGCAAGCATCCACGATCTCGGAACGGCGCTGCTGCGCGGGATGGACCCGGAGGATGCGCATGGTGCGGCCGTCTTCGGGCTGAAGCTGGGGCTCGGGCCCCGCGCCGCCGCCGACCGCTATCCGCGTCTCAAGACGCAACTGGCTGGACTGGAGCTGCCGAACCCGATCGGCCTCGCGGCGGGCTTCGACAAGAATGCGGAAGTCCCTGATGCGCTCTTGGCGGCCGGTTTCGGTTTCGTCGAATGCGGCACGGTCACGCCCAAGCCGCAGAGCGGCAATCCAAGGCCGCGGTTGTTTCGACTGACGGAAGACGCGGCCGTCATCAATCGCATGGGCTTCAACAATGAAGGCATGCACGCCTTCGCCGCGCGCCTGCAGCAACGCGCGATGCGGCTTGGCGTCGTGGGCGCCAATGTCGGCGCAAACAAAGACAGCGCCGATCGCGCTGCGGACTATGTCGCCTGCATGCAGCGGGTCTGGCGCTTCTGTTCGTACGTGACGGCCAACATCTCCTCGCCCAATACGCCGGGTTTGCGCGGGCTGCAGGAGCGCGGCGCGCTGGAGGATTTACTTGGACGGTTGCGCGAGGCGCGCGCGCCGCTGGAAGCGCAGCACGGGAAGCGGCCGCTGTTTCTCAAAGTCGCGCCCGATCTCGACGAGAGCGCTGTGCGCGACATCGCCGAGCTGGCGATCACCTGTGAACTCGACGCGTTGATCGTCTCCAACACCACGATCGCGCGGCCGGAAAGCTTGCGCTCGGCGCAGCGCGCGGAGAGCGGGGGCCTTTCCGGCAAGCCGCTGTTTGAACCCTCGACGCAGATCCTGCATCTGTTCGCGCAAGCCTTGGAGAAGCGGCTTCCGCTCATCGGCGTCGGCGGCGTCGACGGTGCGGCGGCCGCGCTCGCCAAGATCAAGGCCGGCGCCAGCGCCGTGCAACTCTACAGCGCCATGGTGTTCGAGGGGCCGAGCCTGGTTGCGCGCATCGCGCACGATCTCGACGCGCTGCTGGCGGCGGAAGGCTTCGCGAGCGTCGGCGAGGCAGTGGGGAAGGGTTAAGTCCGCTTTTCGCCGTTAGCGGTCATTCCACGAATTGCTTCACGACAGCCCTTAGCCCCTCAGGAAAGAGGTTCTCGCTGGTCGCCTCGATCTCAGCCAGCGTCCACCAGCGCGAGGAACGAATGGCGGCGCTTTCCTCCCTCCGTGAATCGGCGAAAACGAGGAGCGTCTCGTTCACACCTCCCCCGCGCGCCATAACCTACTAAGGAGATCGAATTTGGCCGGTTTGGATCAACCAGGCGGCGAAGACGCATACCAACGCCGACAGTACGAGTATTCCGGCGATGACAACGCCACAGCCACGCGCGAAACCCAGCTGCGTATCGCTCACACTATCCGAAAAGATGCGGGGTGCGCGCCAAGCGGCGAGAAGCAACCCTGCTGCCGTCGCGAAAAGCCCCAGCAAGGCGGCGCTCTTGTCCACTTTGGCCTCTATTCTACCACGACGCCGGCAACTTGAAGCGCAAACCATAAGGGGAGCGGCGCGCCTCGCAAGGGTTTGTGCCCCTACAACGACCGCATTGGGCCAAAAGCGGACCCGTGACCGTCGTCACAGCGACATCCCTAAGCGCCCGTTAGGTTCAACTCATCGCTTCACGGCGACACGAGTTCAAACCCAACGGAGCCAGCCCATGTCCATCTTCACCCGCCTCGCCACGATCGCCGTCGCCGCCGCTCTGTTCGCCCCGGTCGCCTTCGCCACCCTGCATCAAGCCGCGCAAATCGTC
>DASZSK010000229.1:0-3497 GCA_035548735.1 Caulobacterales bacterium
GCGCGTGATCCCCACGGCCCGCGCCGCGCACATCACCATGAACCGCGAACGCATCCGCGTCTTGGCGGCGGAAGAGCTGCAGCTACCGACTTCGCGCTACGCGTTCGCGTCTTCGCTTGAGGAATTGCAGGCCGCCGTTGATCGGATCGGCTTCCCGAACTTCGTGAAGCCGGTGATGTCATCCTCCGGCAAAGGCCAGAGCCGCCTCAAGAGTCAAAGCGATGTGGCGAAGGCGTGGGACTATGCGCTTTCCGCCGGGCGCGTGAAGCAGACACGCGTGATCGTCGAGGGGCAGATCGATTTTGATTTCGAGATCACGCTGCTGACAGTGCGTTCGCAGGAGCCGGGCGGACGGCGCACGATCACGTCCTTCTGCGACCCCATCGGTCACGTGCAGGTCGATGGCGATTATGTCGAGAGCTGGCAGCCGCAGGCGATGAGCGACAAGGCGCTCATGCGCGCGCAGGAGATCGCCGGCGCTGTCACCAGCGCGCTTGGCGGACATGGCGTTTTCGGCGTGGAGCTGTTTGTGAAGGGCGACGAGGTGTGGTTCTCCGAAGTGAGCCCGCGTCCGCACGACACCGGCCTCGTCACGCTCGCCTCGCAGAACCAGAGCGAGTTCGCGCTGCACGCGCGCGCGATCCTGGGGCTGCCGGTCGATACGAGCCTGCGCGCGCCCGGCGCGTCGGCTGTGATCTATGGCGGCGTGGAGGCGAAAGGGATCGCGTTTGAGGGGGTGGCGGAAGCGCTGGCTATTCCCGAAACCGAGCTTCGCTTGTTCGGCAAGCCGGAGAGTTTCAAAAAGCGGCGCATGGGCGTTGCGGTGGCGCGCGCGCAAACCATATCCGAAGCACGCGAACGGGCGAAGCGCGCGGCGTCTTTGGTGCGTCCCGTCGCGGCGGGGAAATGATGATGCGGAAGCCTTTGCCTTCGCCGCCTTATGCCGGCGGCTGTCTCTGCGGCGCGGTGCGTTACAGTTACAATGCGCGGCCGATGGGCCTCAACGCTTGCCATTGCGGGCACTGCAAGCGGCTCTCGGGTTCTGACTACATAAAAATGCTGCTGGGCGAGCGCGCAAACTTCACGAGCACGGGCGAAACCGACATCTATCGCAAGACCGCCGAAAGCGGACGCGAGGTCGATATCCATCGTTGTGCGCAGTGCGGAACGCGGCTGTGGCACGAACCGCTCTCGGCGCCGCACTTCGTGTTCGTCTGCGTCGGCACGCTCGATGACACGAGCTGGACTGTGCCAACTTCGCACATCTGGGTGGAGTTGGCGGCGGAAGGCATGGCGTTTGCGCCAGACGCGGTGAAACTCGAAGGTCAACCGGCCGAGCGCAGCGCGCTTTATGACGCGTTCAACCGCGCCTATCCGCCCTCGTAATTTCCCTTAGTCGGTTCGGCATAGAGCGTGATGCAGACCGCGCCGTTAGCGCGGCGTAAGGCATGATCGGGCATGGTCCGCGACGAAAACGGCGGATCATCTCCATGGCTTTCGACCTCACGTCTCAGCTTCCCGTATCGCTCGTCCTCGACGCGTTTCCGGCGGCCGTGTTCTGGAAAGACACGCAATCGCGCTATCTCGGTTGCAATCGGCGTTTCGCGGACGACACAGGTTTGGCGCATCCGAACGACGTGATCGGCAAGACGGACTTCGATTTTGTCTCCGCCGATCAGGCCGAGGCGTTTCGCGCCGACGATCGCGCCGTGATGGCGACAGGCAAGCCCGAGATCGCGATCGAGGAGACGGTCGTGCTCCCCTCCGGCGAGACGCTGTTCCTGGAGACCAACAAGTTGCCGCTGCGCGATGCGTCGGGCGCCATCGTCGGCGTCGTATGCACCTATAAGGACATCACGCCGCGCCGGCGCGCCGCCGACGAGCGCGCACGGCTGATCGACGAACTGACGCTTGCGCGCGACGCCGCGCGGGAGGCGCTGTCGACCAAGAGCTTGTTTCTCGCCAACATGAGTCATGAGTTGCGCACGCCGCTCAATAGCGTCATCGGCTACGCCGAATTGCTACAGGAGGAGACCGCCCCGGAAGCGCCTGCACAAAATGACATCGCCCATATCCTAGCGTCCGCGCGACACCTGCTGGAGATGGTCAATGACGTGCTCGACGTTTCCAAGCTCGCCGCCGGCCACATGGTGGCGCATAAGGATGTGGTGTCGCCGACGGCGATCGTGGGCGAGGTGATCGGCGCGCTCGAACCCATCGCCAAGGCGAACGGCACACGCTTGCACTGGGGCTCCAAGCCGCCGTCGTTCATGACGCTCTGCGACGCCACCAAGCTCAAGCAATGCGTGTTCAACCTCATTTCGAACGCCGTGAAGTTCACCAAGGACGGCGATGTGGACGTCGCCATCGCGTTCGACGACGCGCGTCCAGCGCCGGACTTCCTGATCGTCGTGCGCGACACCGGCATCGGCATGACGCCGGAGCAGGTTTCACGTCTGTTCCAACCCTTCATGCAGGCCGATCCGAGCATTTCGCGCACTTATGGCGGCACCGGGCTGGGGCTGGCGCTGACGCGCTCGCTGGCGCAGCTGATGGGCGGCGACGTGTCGGTGACGAGCGTGGCGGGCGAGGGGTCGACGTTCGCCTTACGGCTGCCGTGCCTCGCGGTCGGCGGCAAACGCAATTGCCCCGCTTGTGCGACGGAACGCTCGGCGCTCGCGCGTTGAAGGTTTATGGACCGGCGCGCTTTCCTGATGGCAGGCGCCGCGCTCGCTTTCGCGGGCGAGGCGCGTGCGCAAGAACTCAGTTTCGACTTCCAAGCCGCCGCAGCCTATTCGGCGCCGCGACGCGGCGTGTCGCTCCTGGTGATGCAGTATGGACGCGTGCTGTTCGAGGATTATTCGAGCGACGGCGGCCCTGATCACGCTTGGGAATTGGCGAGCGGCGCCAAGAGCTTCACCGGCGTCATCGCGGCTGCGGCTGTGCAAGATGGTCTTTTATCGCTCGATGAGCCCGCGGCGGAAACGCTGACGGAGTGGCGCGGCGATCCGCTCAAGCGGCACATCACCATCCATAATCTGCTGAGCCTCAACAGCGGATTGCGGACCCGCGGACAGCGTCCGCCGACCTATGCCGACGCCGTCGAGGCGCCGGCGGATTATCCGCCCGGAACCCGCTTCGAGTATGGACCAGTCTCGTTTCAGGCGTTCGGCGAGCTGATGCGGCGCAAGCTGGCGCGTGATGCGGATCCGCTCGTCTATCTGCAGCGGCGCGTGCTCAGTCCCATTGGCGTGCATCCGGCGCAGTGGACGCGCGGACGCGATGGCATGCCGCTGCTGCCGCAGGGCGCGCACTTGACCGCGCGCGATTGGGCGACGTTCGGCAAGTGGGTGATGGATGGCGGACGCGGCATGGTCGATCGCGCGGCGCTCGAACAATGCTTCACGCCGAGCCCGACCAATCCCGGTTACGGCATGTCCTGGTGGCTGATCCGTCCGGGCCTCATTCCGCCCTCGCCGCTGGCGGGCGTTTCCGAT
>DASZSK010000230.1:0-11350 GCA_035548735.1 Caulobacterales bacterium
CTTGAGTTTAGGTCAAATATTGCGGCCCGTTCACATCCGCACGAGCGCCGCGCCCCAGGTCAAGCCGCCGCCCAACGCTTCCATCAGCACCAGATCGCCGGGGCGAACGCGTCCGTCTTGGACCGCCGTATCGAGCGCCAAGGGCACCGAAGCGGCCGAGGTGTTGCCCTGTTTGGCGAGCGTCGAGACGACCTTCTGCGGATCGATGCCGAGCCGGCGCGCGACGCCGTCCAGGATGCGCTGGTTGGCTTGGTGGGGAACGAACCAATCGATCTGGTCGAGCCCGACGCCGGCTTTGGCGCAGGCTTCGAGCATGGCGCCGGAAATGTGCTCGACGGCTTGGCGGAAGACGGCGTTGCCGATCATGCGCAATTTGCCGACCGATTGCGTTTCCGATGGTCCGCCATCCACGTAGAGCAAGTCATGCATCCGCCCGTCGGTGCGCAGGAACGTGGAGATGACGCCCCGTTCGCCGACGTCCTCCTCCGCACGCGCTTCCAGAACGATGGCGCCGGCGCCGTCGCCGAACAGCACGCAGGTGCCGCGGTCGTTCCAGTCGAGGATGCGCGAGAACGTCTCCGCGCCAATGACAAGCGCCGTCTTGGCTTGGCCGCGGGCGAGGAAATTGTCGGCGGTCGCCAGCGCGAACACGAAACCGGAGCACACGGCCTGCAAGTCGAACGCAGCGCCCCTTGTCACGCCGAGCGCGGCCTGCACGCGCGACGCAGTGGCCGGGAAGGTGAGGTCGGGCGTCGCCGTGGCGAGCACGATCAGGTCGATGTCCTGCGGCGTGCGCCCTGCTGCATCAAGCGCGCGCCTGGCGGCTTCGATGGCGAGGTCGGAAGTCTTCTGATGGTCGGCGGCGATATGGCGTTCGCGAATGCCGGTGCGCTCGACGATCCATTCGTCGCTCGTATCCACCATGGTGGCGAGTTCCGCATTGCTCAGAATGCGCTCCGGCAGGTAGCCGCCGACGCCCAAAATCACCGAACGAAACGCCATCAGATGGATTCTCCAGCACCCGCCGCCGCTTCCGCGCGCGCGAGGCGGTGCAGATTGCGTTCGATCTCGTCGCGATAATGGCTCTTGGCAAGCTTGGCCGCGACGTCGACCGCGGCGGCGAACCCAGGGCCGGTCGCGCCGCCATGACTTTTCACCACGACGCCGTTGAGGCCCAGAAACACAGCGCCATTGACCGAACTCGGATCCATCTGTTTGCGAAGCGTCAGCAACGCCGGCCGCGCGATCAAAGCGCCAAGCTTGGCGATCGGGCTCGATGTCAGCGCTTCGCGCAGAAAATGGCTGACCAGACGCGCGGTGCCTTCGGCAGTTTTCAGCGCGACATTGCCGGTGAAGCCGTCGGTGACAAACACGTCAACCGTGCCCTTGCCGATGTCGTCGCCTTCGACGAAGCCATGGAAATCGATGTCGAGCTTGGCTTCGCGAATGAGCCGCGCCGCGGAGCGGATTTCTTCGTGGCCCTTCTGTTCTTCGGCGCCGACATTGAGCAAACCAACCTTTGGCCGCGTCTTGCCATGGATGGCGCGATGGAAGGCTTCGCCCATGATGGCGAACTCAACGAGCTGTTCGGCGTCGGCTTCGACATTGGCGCCGACATCCAAGACCGCGGCGGAGCCGCGCATGGTCGGCCAGCTTGCGACCAGAGCCGGACGATGCACGCCGGCGATTGTCCGCAGGCGGAACATGGCGATGGCCATCAGGGCGCCGGTATTGCCGGCGGAGACGATGGCGTGGGCTTCGCCGTTCTCGACCGAAGCGATGGCGTTCCAGAGGCTGGAGCCGCGGCCCTGGCGGAGCGCCTGGCTTGGCTTCACCTCCATGCCGATCACGCGTTCGGCCGGCATCACCCGTGAGGCGGCCTTGGCCGCCGGCGCATTGGCCAGCAGGGCCTCGAGCCGAGTTGGGTCGCCGTGGATGAGAAAGCTGACGTCCGGGCGCCTTTGCGCGATCTGCTCGACGCCCTCGATGACGATCTCGGGCGCGCGATCGCCGCCCATTCCGTCAATCGACAAAACGAGACCGTCAGCCATGCGGTGCGCTGCCTGCTCCCCCGGCGCGCCCTCGAACCGCCGCCGCGGCGAGACCATAATGCCCGCTTGGTCCTTTGCCAAACAACCGGCTCAGGCCGGCGCTGGGGCCCAGCCATCCAAGCGGAAAAGCGCGTCAACAGGCAGGTTTGCCTGATGCTCCACCGTCCTCTTCGCGTAATCGGCCAAGACAGCGGCGAACCGCGACGCCTCGTCCTTCAGCAGATTGCGGCTCAAAGCATCGGTAAGCGTGGCGGAATCCGCGGCGTCAAGCGCGCCGCCATAGACCTCCAGCCGCCCATAAAAGGCGCTAGCGAGACGGCGCATGCGCCTGGGAACAGCCATATCGCCAACCGAGGCCTCGCGGAGACCTGCGTCGAACTGGCTGAACATGGCGTCAGTGAACTCTTGGGCGAGCGGCTCGAGTCCGGGGTCGGCCCGAAGGCGAATCAGCGCGAGCGCCCCGTGCAGCGCCATCACCTCAAATCGCCCCTCCAGCGTATCGGCGGCCCGGCCTTCGCCGAAGAAGGCGGGCTGGCGGCTGATCAGAGTAACAGCGCCCAGGAGACGCTCGGCGTCTTTGCGTGCGCGCGAGCGCTGAAACGGCCATACCGCCATAATCCTGCCCTGTGCTCCCCTCTTGCTCGGCGCGCCGGCCCGCCTTACCCATCAGCCCTCATTGCGTGGCCGCGCGGGCGAGAGGTGTAGCATGGACCGTAATCTGTTGCGCTTGTCAGCGGCGGCGCTTTTGATCGCCACCGCAGGCGCAAGCGCATGCGCCCCGGTCCGCACCTATAGCGGCTTCCGCCCGGACTATAACAACCGCGAGATCACCCAGCCGCAGGTCGGCGTCGACACCAAGGACACCGTGCAGGAACGCTTCGGCACGCCCTCAACCCAGGCCGTGCTCGATCAGACCGCTTGGTACTACATCTCGGAGAACCAAGAGCAGGTCGCGTTCTATAGCCCGCGCGTAACCTCGCGCCGGGTGATGGTGGTGAAGTTCGACACGGACAACAAAGTGTCCGCGGTCGAGAATTTCGGCATCGAGCGCGGACGCATCGTCGCCTACAGCCATGACGCAACACCGACGCGCGGCCGCGAGCTTGGCATCCTCGAACAATTGTTCGGCAATATCGGCTCGACGCCGCCGATCCACGCCGACGAAGAAGACCAAGGCGGACGCCCGCGTCGCGATCGCTGACCCAAAGCGAATGGCTCAAAGAAAAACGCCGCGGTCCGAAGACCGCGGCGTTTATTTTTGCGCGCTTGCTTGCCGTCTAGCCTTGGTGGGCCAGGAACGCGAGCAGCAGCAGAGCCACGATGTTGGTGATCTTGATCATCGGGTTCACGGCGGGGCCAGCGGTGTCCTTGTAGGGATCGCCGACGGTGTCGCCGGTGACGGCGGCCTTGTGGGCGTCAGAGCCCTTGCCGCCGAAATTGCCTTCTTCGATGTACTTCTTGGCGTTGTCCCATGCGCCGCCGCCAGACGTCATCGAGATGGCCACGAAGAGGCCGGTGACGATCACGCCGACGAGCAGCGCGCCGAGCGAGGCGAGCGCTTGGCTCTTCTGCCCGGTGACGGCCCATACGACGAAGAACAGCACCACAGGCGCAAGCACGGGAAGCAAGGAAGGAACGACCATTTCCTTGATCGCCGCGCGCGTCAGGATGTCGACGGCTTTGCCGTAATCCGGCTTCGCCTTGCGCTCCATGATGCCGGGGATTTCCTTGAACTGACGGCGCACTTCGGTGACCACAGCTTGCGCCGCGCGTCCGACCGCCGTCATCGACAGACCGCCGAACAGATAAGGCAGCAAGCCGCCGACGAAGAGCCCGACGATCACGAACGGATTGTTGAGGCCAAAGATGCCTTCGATGTTCGAGAGCGACGGATCGTCGAAGAAGCGGAATTCCATCGGGTGGCCGGCGTAATAACGCAGGTCTTCGAAATAGGCCGCAAACAACACGAGCGCGCCCAACCCGGCGGAACCGATGGCGTAGCCCTTGGTGACGGCCTTCGTGGTGTTGCCGACCGCGTCGAGCGCATCGGTGGTGACGCGCACTTCCTTCGGCAATTCGGCCATTTCGGCGATGCCGCCGGCATTGTCGGTCACCGGGCCGAAGGCGTCGAGGGCGACGATGATGCCGGCCAGCGAGAGCATGGTCGTCACCGCGATGGCGATGCCGAACAGGCCGGCCAGCATGTAGCAGGCGACGATGCCGATCACGATGGTGAGCGCCGGCAATGCGGTGGATTCCATCGACACGGCGAGACCTTGAATGACGTTGGTGCCGTGGCCCGACTTCGAGGCTTCGGCGACGCTCTTCACCGGGCGGAACGCAGTGCCCGTATAATATTCCGTGATCCACACGATGGCGCCGGTGACGCCCAGACCGATCAGGCCGCAGATGAAGAGATCGGATCCGGTGATGCCGGCGAGCGGCGACGTCGCGCCGAGGCTCGGCGCAACCGGGCCAAAACCGTTGTTCAGAATATAGATGACACCGGCGACGCCGGCGGCGGAAAGAATGCCCGCGGCGATCAGCCCCTTGTAAAGCGCGCCCATGATGTTGGTGGAGCCCGGGCTCAGCTTCACGAAGAACGTGCCGATGATCGAAGCGATAATGGCGACGCCGCCGATCGCCAGCGGCAGCAACATGATGTTGCCGACTTCGGGCGCTTCGCGGAACAGGATCGACGCGAGCACCATGGTGGCGACGGTCGTCACCGCATAGGTCTCGAACAAGTCGGCCGCCATGCCGGCGCAGTCGCCGACATTGTCGCCGACATTGTCGGCGATGGTGGCGGGATTGCGCGGATCGTCTTCGGGAATGCCGGCTTCGACTTTGCCGACCATGTCGCCGCCGACATCGGCGCCCTTGGTGAAGATGCCGCCGCCCAAGCGCGCGAAGATCGAAATCAGCGAAGCGCCGAAGCCCAAAGCGACGAGGCTGTCGACGACGACGCGATCAGTGACCGCAAGGCCCATCGCGCGCGTCAGAATGAAGTAATAAACGACGACGCCGAGCAGCGCGAAGCCGGCGACCAGGAGGCCCGTCACCGCGCCCGCCTTGAACGCCATTTCGAGACCAGCGCCGAGGCTGTTCTTGGCCGCTTCCGCGGTGCGCACGTTGGCCTGCACCGAGACGTTCATGCCGATGAAGCCGGCCGCGCCCGAAAGCACCGCGCCGATCAGAAAGCCGACAGCCACCTGCCAGTGCGGCCAGAAGGCCGCGAACAGGATGATCACCACCACGGCGCCGGCCATGGCGATCGTCGAGTATTGGCGGTTCAGATAGGCCTTGGCGCCCTCTTGGATCGCCGCGGCGATTTCCTTCATCCGGTCGGTGCCGGCGCTGGCCTTCGCGATAGCCTGGCTTTGCAGCCAGCCGTAGAGGGCGGCGAGTGCGCCGCAGGCGATCACCAGCCAAAGAATAACGTCGTTGCTCATCGGTTCGTCCTAAGCGCGGATGCGCGTGATTGGGATAAACGGGATGGCCGCAGCCAGCATCCTGCCGGCGCGCTTCCCCCAGGCGAAGTCGGCGCGGACACTGCCAAAAGCAACGCGCCCGCGCAATGGCGCCAAAACGCCTCTTTTGAAGAATTGCCCTAGGTTGTGGAGCCGCGGTTGGAATACGAGGAAATGATCGACACGTTGCGGATGGCGTTTTCCCCCAGGACTTGTTGGCCGATCTGCCGGAACAACTGGATGGCGCGCGCCTGATCCAACACGTTTGGATCGTTCGGGTCCGCCAACGACGTGTGATGCACCGCTCTGACCAGGGCGTCGCGCAGGAATTGCGCCCGCTCACGGGTGCGCCAGAGGTCCACCTGGGGCGAGATGTCGAAGCGTACCGAAACGAACAGATAGTTCACCAGCTGACCATTCCGCACCACGGGGACGGCGAGGTAAGGCGCGTCCATCGAGCGGGAAGAGACTTCGGGCTGGCCGCCATGCTCGGCCGGCTGCGCCGCCGCCAATCCGGCCAGCAAGGTCGATGCAAGCAGCGCCATGGCGATGGCTCGTTTCATGGGGCACTCCTCGAATGGCGCCCGAGAATCCGCCTTAAGCCTTGCCGAATGGTTACCGGCCGATCTGGTGGCGGAAACCACCCGGCGGTGAGTCGAGCGCCGCGCCGTCCGGACCGAGCACGCTGAGCCCCTGCCCTGCTTCCACTTGGCCAATTTTCGTGACCCGCACGCCAACTTGCGCGGCGAACGATTCGATCTCAACGCGACGCGCGGGCTGCGCCGTGAAAAGAATTTGATAATCGTCGCCGCCGCTGACGAGATCGAGCAAACGATCCTGGTTTTGGTTGAGCCAGCGTTGCGCGGCTTCTGAAAGCGGGACGCGCGCAAGATCGAGCGCGATCCGCGCCTGCGCGGCGTGCGCCATCTTCTCCGCGTCGATGAGGAGACCGTCGGACACATCCATCGATGCGTTGGCGAAGCCTGCAACGCCCGGTGCGAATGCAACCGGCGGATCGGGAAGCAAGTAGCTTTTAGTGAGCGTAGCGACGTCGGCGTCGGATGCGGCGCCAAGCGTACCAAGGCGCGCTTGCAGGCCGAGCCAGGCGTCGCCGATCACGCCCGTGACCCACACATCGTCGCCGATCTGCGCGTCAGCGCGCGAAGGTACGCGTTCGCCAAGCGGCTCGCCCAAAGCAGTGATGGTGATGACCAAAGGCCCTGGCGTCGCCGTGGTGTCGCCGCCAAGCAGCGGAATGTTGTAGTGTTCGAGGTCCTGCTTGAGGCCCGCCGCGAAGCGCGCGATCTCATCGGCCGGCTTCGTCTTCGGCCAAGCGAGCGCCAGCAGCACGCCCGTTGGCGATGCGCCCTTTGCGACGACATCGGAAACATTCACGCGCAGCGCTTTGCGCGCCACCAGATCAAGCGGATCGTCGGCCAGGAAATGCACACCTTCGATAATGGTGTCGGTGGTGAGAACGATGCGCCCGTTCGCGGAGACCACCGCGACGTCGTCGATCAGTCCGCGCGCAGCTTCGCCCTGAGCAAGCGGCGCAAAATATTGCGCGATAATCTCAAACTCGTCCGCCGGCATTGTCGGCCTCCGCGCGCAGATCGCGCGCGCACGCGTCGAGCGTGGCGTTGATGAAGCCGGGCTCGGGACCGTCGAAGAAGTCCTTGGCGATCTCGACATATTCGTCGATCACCACGGGCGTCGGGATGTCCTTGCGCTGTTCGAGCTCCACGGCGCCGGCGCGCAGAATGGCGCGTGCGACGCTGTCGATGCGTTCGAGCCGCCACCCCGTCGCGAGACGGCGCGCAATGGCGCGGTCGATTGTAGTCTGCCGGTTCACGGCATTCTCAACCAGCGCTTTGAAGAGCTCCGGATCAGGTTCGGAGTCCACCGGCCCGGCGTCGTCACGCGGCAAACGCCCGGCCTGGAAGTCCGCGGCAATGTCGGCGCTCGACGCCCCGGCCACTTCCATCTGATAGAGCGCCTGCACGGCGGCGAGCCGCGCCGCACTCCGCTGCGCGAATGCATCTCGGCTCATCGCGCGCTTTCTGCGAGTTGGCGGCGCAGCGCCACCATGGCGAGGCAGGCGCGCATCGCATCGCCGCCCTTATCGCCGCGCGCGGGATCGGCGCGCGCTTCAGCCTGCTCGATCGTATCGACGGTGAGGATGCCGTAGCCGATGGCGAGGCCATCGCGAATACCGAGGTCCATCAAGCCGCGCGCGCTCTCGCCGCAGACATAGTCGTAATGCGAGGTCTCGCCGCGCACCACGCAGCCGAGCGCGACGTACGCGTCGTACGGCTTGATCCGCGACGCTTGCGCGATGGCGGCGGGAATCTCGAACGCGCCCGGCACGAACACGCGGTCGAGCTTGGCCGACGCGGCCGTGGCGGCGGCCTCCGCGCCACGCTGCAGCATGTCGGTGATGGCGCGATAATAGGGCGCGGTGACAATCAGCACGCGCGCGTCGGGCGCCATGGCGATGGGCGTTCGCTCGTCCGTCTTCACGATTTGAATCCCCGCCAGCTGTCGACAGTCAGGCCGTAGCCTTCGGCGCCCACCACGCGTTGCGGCGGCGTCGTCGACAGCACGATCATCCGCTGCACGCCAAGTCCGCGCAGAATCTGCGAGCCCACGCCGACGACGCGCAGGGTCTGCTCTTCTGCGTCCACCGCATCCTCGGCGATGTCGGCTTCGCCGCGAAGACGCCGCGACACGCGGTCCGGCAGAAGATCGCGGAGCAGGACGAGCACGCCCGCGCCTTCGGCGTCGATCTCGCGGACGGCTTTTTCCACGAGCGCTTCACGCGCGCCGGCGCCGCCCAGCACGTCGCCGAAGAAATCGGTGCGGTGCACGCGCACCAGCGTCGGTTTGTTGGGGTCGATTTCGCCCTTCACCAAGGCGGCGTGCTCGACGCCGTCAATCTTGTTGCGGAAGACGACGAGCCGAAAGCCGCTGCCCCAACGCGTCTCAAAGGGCGCTTCCATCACCTTGTCGATGAAGTGATCGTAGAGCCGCCGATGCGCGATCAGATCGGAGATGGCGCCGATCTTCAGATTGTGGAATTGCGCGAACGCGGCGAGTTCCGGCAAACGCGCCATCGTGCCGTCGTCGTTCATGATCTCGCAGATCACGGCGGCCGGAATCAGTCCCGCGAGGCGCGCAATGTCGACGCTGGCTTCCGTGTGGCCCGCGCGCACCAGAACGCCGCCTTCGCGCGCCGTCAGCGGAAAGACGTGGCCGGGGCTGACGATATCCTCGGCGCCTTTGCTTGGATCGATGGCGACGGCGATGGTGAGCGCGCGATCATGCGCGGAAATCCCGGTCGAGATGCCTTCCTTGGCTTCGATCGAAACCGTGAATGCGGTCTTGTTCGGCGTTTGATTGCGCGCTGACATGGGCTGAAGCCCAAGCTGCTCCGTGCGTTCCGCCGTAAGCGCGAGACAGATCAGGCCGCGGCCATGCTTGGCCATGAAGTTCACCGCGGCCGGCGTCGCGAATTGCGCGGGGATGACGAGATCGCCCTCGTTCTCGCGCTCCTCGGCGTCGACGAGGATGAACATCTTGCCCTCACGGGCGTCCTCGATGATTTCCGGCGCCGGCGAGATGCAGCGCTTCAAATCATCCAGGGAAAAAGACTGGTCGGCCACGTATCAGCTCCGCGCCGAGAGAATGCGCGCGGCGTAGCGCGCAAGCGTGTCGGCTTCGAGGTTCACTTTATCGCCAACCGCGAGCTTTCCCAAATTGGTGACGGCCAGCGTGTGAGGAATGACCATCACGCCGAACGCGGCCTCCTCCACTTCGTTCACGGTCAGCGAGACGCCGTTCACCGTGATCGAGCCTTTCGGCGCGATCAGCGGCATGACGTCCGAGGGCGCGCTGAAGCGCAACCGCACGCCTTCGCCCTCCTCGCGTCGGCTCAAAACCGCCCCCACGCCGTCGACATGACCTTGGACGATATGGCCGCCCAGTTCGTCTCCCGCGCGCAGAGCGCGCTCCAGATTCACCTCGACCCCTTCCCGCCAATTGGCGAGCGTTGTCTTGGCGAGGCTTTCGGCGGCCACGTCCACGGTGTGGCGCATTCCGTCGCCATGCGCCTCGGCGGAGACCACAGTCAGGCAACAACCGTCATGCGCGATCGAGGCGCCGATGGCGACGCTCGCGGCGTCGTACGGGCTTTCGATCGTCGCGCGCAGCAGCGCGGGACGACGTTCGACGCCGACGACCTTGCCGACCGCGGTGATGATGCCCGTGAACATTCGCCTCTTTCTTTGCGCCCTGAGCCGCGCGGCCTTACGCCCGCTCGTAGCTTTCCCAGAGATCGGGGCCAAGTTCGCGTAGCGCAACACGACGGAAAGTGGGGGCTTCCGAGAGCCGCTCCAGCGCCAGCGGTCCGATGGCGGGGACGCCTTCGGCGCCCAGCACGATCGGCGCCCGCATCCACTCGAACCGGTCGACGAGGCCGGCCTTGATCAGGCCGGCGGCGAGCTTGCCGCCGCCTTCGACCAGCAGGCGATCAAGACTGCGCTCTTCCAGCCGCGAAAGCGCGGCATGGAGATCGACGCCCGCCTCGCTTTCGATCACGACGGCGGTTTCCGCGCCGGTGGCTTCGAGGGCCAAACGCTGAGCGGCGTCGGCGCCTTCAGCGCCGATGACCAGGAGCGGCGTCTCCCGTGCTGTTCTCACCAGCTTGCGGTCGAGCGGCAGCGAGAAACGGCTGTCGAGCACGATGCGCAGCGGTTGTTTGCGCGGCGGCGGATCAGTGCGAACGGTGAGTTCCGGATCGTCGGCGCGGGCCGTGCCCACGCCCACCATCACCGCGCCGCATTGGGCGCGCAGACGATGCGCTTCCGCACGCGCTTCGGGACCGGTGATCCAGCGGCTTTCGCCGCCGCTTGTGGCGATGCGTCCATCGAGGCTCGTGGCCAGCTTCAGCGTGACGTGCAGCCGGCGCATCAGTTTTCCTTGACGGACCGCTTCGTCTTTCCCGCTTCCTCGATGAAATCGGCGAAATCGGAGGTCTCGCGGAAATCGCGATAGACCGAGGCGTAGCGCACATAGGCGACGGGATCGAGATGCGCGAGCGCCTCCATCACCATCTCGCCGATCTGTTCGGATTGCACTTCAGTCTCGCCCTGGCTTTCGAGCCGCCGGACAATGCCGGAGATCATTTGCTCGACCTGCTCGGCTTCGATCGGGCGCTTGCGGAGCGCGATCATCACCGAGCGCGCCAGTTTCTCGCGATCGAACGGCGCGCGCCGGCCCGAGCGCTTCAGCACGACAAGTTCGCGCAATTGCACCCGCTCGAACGTGGTGAAGCGCGAACCGCACTTGTCGCACTGGCGGCGGCGACGGATGCAGGCGCCGTCCTCGGTGGGACGGCTGTCTTTCACCTGGGTGTCTTCATTCTGGCAGAAGGGACAGCGCATTGGCTCAGTCTCGCCCGCAAACTGAGTCGCGAACACCCATCCCCGGATGCGAGGACGGCGAGCAGTTCGGGGCCCATGAACTCAAAGGCTTGTGGTTATGGGTCCCGGGCTCGCCGCTGCGCGCCGCCCCGGGAATGGGTGCAGCATTCGTCATCAGCTATAGATGGGAAATTTGGCCGTCAGCGCCTCTACCTTGGCGGCGACGGCCGTTTCCGTGGCGGTGTTGTCGCCGTTGGACTTGGAAAGGCCGTCAATCACCTCGACCATCAGGTCCGCGATCAGGCGGAATTCGGCCGGGCCGAAGCCGCGCGTGGTGCCGGCCGGCGAACCGACGCGAACACCGGACGTGACCATCGGCTTTTCCGGATCGAACGGGATGCCGTTCTTG
>DASZSK010000231.1:0-8073 GCA_035548735.1 Caulobacterales bacterium
GCGTCACGAACATCGGCGTGCTCGCCGCCTGAATCGGCATCTGTCCCATGTGATGATCCTCCCGCCAGGGCGGCCCCTCGCCGCGCGGCTGGGCGCTTTCCTAGACCAAGCGCCGACGCCGGGCGAGGGCTTGAAAATTAATTCGGCGCGCCCATCCGCCACGCGCTGCGGAAGTTTTGTCGATCTTTGTCGCCTCCGCCCAGCCGTCACGATTTGGCGCAACAAATAACGACGCGTTCAGTCACGCCTCAGCCGCCGCGCCGCATCTTCACACACGGAAACGGTCAACCGCGTTTCGCTTGTTTGAAGGAGTAGGACTATGAAAAAGACGCTCGTTTTCGCCGCCATCGCCGCTGCGACCGCTGTGATGGGCATGGCTGCGCCGGCCTCGGCCACGCCGTTCCGCCCGGAGTATGACAACCTCCATGCGCGTCAGGCGCAGATCGCTCAGCAGATCGATTTCGGTCAACGCAGCGGCCGCCTCACGTTCGGCGAAGCGCGTGGTCTGCGCAATCAATTGCGCCAGGTCGACTATATGGAAGCGCGTTTCAGCCGCGGCGGCCTGAACTTCCGCGAGCGCGCCGAACTCGATCGCCGCCTCGACATGGTGCAGGCCGATCTGCAACGCGAACTGCATGACCGCGATCATCGCGGCGACGGCCACCGAGACCGTCACGGCTGGTAATCAGCCGACGGCCTGAACATGTAGAGCCAGCCGCGTGTCTCGCGGCTGGCTTTTCGTGTGTGGCTAGATCAGCTTGCCCACCGCGACGGCGAGATCAGCCATGCGGTTCGAGAAGCCCCACTCATTGTCGTACCAGGAAAGGATCGACACGAACGTGCCGTCCATCACCTTGGTCTGATCCATATGGAAGATCGAGGAGTGGGGGTCGCCGTTGAAGTCCATGCTGACATTCGGCGCGTTGGTGTAGCCGAGGATTCTCTTCATCGGGCCGTCGGCCGCCGCCTTGATCGCGGCGTTGACTTCTTCCTTCGTCGTCGCCCGCTTGGCGACGAACTTCAGATCGACCACAGAGACGTTCGGCGTCGGCACGCGCACCGAGACGCCGTCGAGCTTGCCCTTCAGTTCCGGGATGACGAGGCCGATCGCCTTCGCCGCGCCGGTCGAGGTCGGGATCATGTTCAGCGCCGCGGCGCGGGCGCGATAGAGATCCTTGTGCATCTGATCGAGCGTCGGCTGATCGTTGGTGTAGGAGTGGATCGTCGTCATCATGCCGTGCTGGATGCCGATCGCGTCGTTCAGCACTTTGGCCACCGGCGCCAGACAGTTCGTGGTGCACGAGCCGTTCGAGACGACGAGATGATCCTTCGTCAGCGTCGCGTCATTGACGCCCATCACGATGGTCGCGTCCGCGCCGTCCGACGGGGCCGAGACGATCACGCGCTTGGCGCCGCCTTCGAGGTGAATCGCGGCCTTGTCGCGCGCGGTGAAAATGCCGGTGCATTCGAGCGCGATGTCGACGCCCAGATCCTTGTGCGGCAGCTCCGCCGGATTCTTGATCGCCGTGACCTTGATCGGGCCTTTGCCGATGTCGATGAAATCGGCGCCGGTTTTCACTTCGCCCGGGAAACGACCATGCACGCTGTCGAAGCGCAGCAGATGCGCGTTGGTCTCGACCGGCCCAAGATCGTTAATGGCGACGACCTCGACATCGGTTCGGCCCGCTTCATGGATGGCGCGCAGCACATTGCGCCCGATCCGCCCGAACCCATTGATCGCAACCCGTACCGCCATTTCTCTCAAACTCCTCGCCACGTGGCCGTCCGCTTAAGCCCCGGCGCGCGATGCGTCCAGGCGTCTCGCCTGCAAAGCTGGGTTTCAGCGAATCGTCCCCTGGCGTAAATTGGGCGCGGCCATGACGGTTCAACCCGATCCGCACGGAAAAGCGCTTCTGGCGCAGGTCCGCGCCCTTGATTCCGCGATCCGAGATTTGGAGGCGCGCTTGACCAATGCCGGCGCCGAACCAAGTCCCGATGCGGTCGCGGCTTCTCTGGCTGACCCGGCGCGCGCGTTGAGCGTCGCAGCCCGTCAGGCGTTGCGGGAGGAGCCATGACAGCGCTGCGCATCCTCGAATGGGATTTGAGCCTGGACTGCCCGCTTGAGCAGGAGCGCCGGTTGCAGGACTTGGCGCGTGCGCTTGAGGCGCGGCTGGCTCAGCTCAACGGGCGCGAGCCCGAAGCCGTGAAGCGGCTGTTACTGGTCGCGCTCGCGCTCATGGACGAGACACAGGCGGCGGGCGCCGCCTTGGTGCGCGCCCACAACGAGATCGAGCGCCTGTCCGACCAGCTGGCGGACGCCAACGCCGTTCAGCCCCTGGCGCGGAAGCCCGCCGCCGAGCCCAGCATCGCCTGAGCGCCTCGTCCTTGAGACGAGGAACGAACGCGCCTATTTCTCGGTCCGGGCGGTTCCTGCGGCGTACGTGAGGATTTCATCCCGGGGACCGTACATTCTCTCACGGGAGCTGGCTCTGTCCCGTCCGTGGCCCTCCGGGGCCAAACTCGGTCGGGATACCTGGCGCCCACCTTAGCTTGCTAGGGTCCGAGGGGGTGGTTTTGCCTTACGGCGCATGTGGTGCCGCCCAACCTTTTCTGACGATCGGTATTCTGGGGATCGGTTTCGTGAGCGGGGATGCCGATCTGGAGACGCAGAAGGCCGAGGCCCGCCAGATGATGCGGGCCGAGCGCGCGCGCTGCGCCAATCCCGAAGCCGCGCTCAAGCTCATGGAAGCGTTTCCGCTGGAGCTGGCGCAACTGACGCCGGTCGCGGGCTACTGGCCGGTGGGCGGCGAGATCGATCCTCGGCCGCTGCTCGCGGCTCTGGCGAAAGCCGGGCGCGCGGTCGCGCTGCCGCGCATGGAGACCCGCGCCGGGCCGGCGCGCTTCTACGCCTGGCGCGCCGGCGACGCATTGACGGCGGATGCGTTCGGCGTGCCGTCGCCGCCAGTCAGCGAAGAGATCAAGCCGCGCCTCATCCTCACGCCTTTGCTGGCGTTCGATCGCGCCGGCCATCGGCTCGGACAGGGCGGCGGGCACTATGACCGTATCCTCGGCGCCTATCGCGCCGCGGGCGCCATCGCCGTCGGCCTCGCCTATGCGGAGCAGGAGATGGAGCGCGTGCCCGTCGGGCCGCTCGATGCGCCGCTGGATTGGGTTGTGACGGAGCGCGAAGCGATCCGCTGCGCGCCGGTCGAAGGATTGCGAGGCCGTGAGTAGACGATGCCGGAGCCGACGCCGCCTTACGCCAAATATTTCGAGCGCCTGCTGTTGGTCTGCGCCGCCATCGGCGTCGCGCTCGGGATCGAAGGGCTCGGTTATTCCAATGATGCGAGCGTCGGCGATTATATGCTCGCGCCGGCAATTGGCTTGGTGAGCCTGGGATTCGCGCTCGCGGTGGGCTTCTCCGTGCCGCGCTCCGGTTATGTGCTCGCCGCCTTCATTTCGATCGCGCTCATGTACGTCTTCGACGCGCTCAATCTGGGTTATCTCGGCTATATCCGCGATCTGCACGCCGAGCAGGGCTTCGCCGGCTTGCGCCATGTGTATTGGACCTTCGTCGCGCCGGCTTCGGCGATCTTCGCTTCTGTCGCGACCGGTATCGTCATTGCGCTGCGCGCCAATTCGCTATGAAAGCAGCAGCTCCATGAACACGTCGGCGCGCGCATAAGGCGAAGCGGGGCGGCGCTCGCGCGGCAAATGCTCGAACCCAAACCGCTCATAGAGCGCAAGCGCGGAGCCGAGCGCGGAATTGGATTCCAGATAAAGCCGCCGCGCGCCGAGCGCACGCCCAAGATCGATCGCCGTTTCCAGCAGCGCGCCGCCAATGCCTCTGCCGCGGCAATGCTCCGCCACTGTCATCTTGGCGATCTCCAGCGTGTCGGCTTCATAAGGAATGAGCGCGATCGAGCCGACGCACGCGCCGTCCAAATCGGCCATCAGGATGGCGCCGCCAGTTTCCAGGATGCGCTCGGGATGATCGAGCGACTTCAAATCCGCCGGCTCGACCACGAAGTGCTTGGAAATCCAGGCGATGTTCAGCGACTTGAACGCGGATGCGTCTGCGTCGCGATAAGGGCGGACTTGGGCCCGCATTTGCTCGTTTCCCCCGCTTTAGGCTAAAAGCCCCGCTTCGTTTTCGGGACGTTCCATGGCCGGCCATTCCAAATTCGCCAACATCATGCACCGCAAGGGCGCGCAGGACAAAAAGCGCGCGCAGCAATTCACCAAGATCGCCCGTGAAATCCAGGCGGCGGTGAAACTGGGCGGGGCCGATCCCAATTCCAACCCGCGCCTCTATCGGGCCATCGCCGAGGCGCGCGCCAATTCCATGCCCAAGGACAACATCCAGCGCGCGGTCGACCGCGGCTCGGGCGCCGGCGGGGAGAATCTGGAAGAGATCCGCTATGAGGGCTTCGGCCCTGGCGGCGTCGGCGTCATCGTCGAGTGCCTGAGCGACAATCGCAACCGCACCGCGGGCGACGTGCGCGCCGCGTTTTCGAAGAACGGCGGCAATATGGGCGAAACCAATTCGGTCGCGTTCCTGTGGGACCGCGTCGGCGAAATCCGCTACCCACTCAGCGTCGCTAGCGAGGACGCGATGCTCGAAGCCGCCATCGAGGCGGGCTGCGATGATTGCGTCGCCGAAGACGAGGCGCACGTGCTGACGTGTTCGATGGGCGCGCTGGTCGACGCGGCCAAAGCCCTGACGGCGAAGTTCGGCGAGCCGGCCTCCGCCAAATTTGTGTGGCGGCCAAAGACGGAGGTCGCCGTCGAAGGCGACGCCGCCGAAAGCCTGATCAAGCTCATCGATACGCTGGAAGACCTGGACGACGTGCAGAACGTCTATTCCAACGAGGACATCAGCGAAGCCGAGTTGAAGCGTCTTTCTGAATGAAACGCCAAGGACCGCCGGCAGCCGGCGGTCCTCCGTTATCTTGGTGGAACTAGCCGCGCCGAGTTTGCCAGTCGTGGCGCTCCGCCTGAACCTGCGCGCTCAAGCGATCGAGGCGATCGTTTAGGTCGCGCCGCTCCTGCGGCGAGAGGCCGAAGCTGCTGTATCGGCGCTCCACATAGGAAATGCGATCAAGACCGGTGCGCAAGCGATACGCTTCGCTTCGCGTCAATGACCCATCACGCATGCCGTGATCGATCCGGCGTTCGAGCTGCGCCCGGCGCTCATCGATTTGGACCGACCCCCACGGCGCAGCCGTGGATACGTTGGACGTCGCCAACATCCCCGCCGCCAGCCCCAGAAAGAGGATCTTGTTCATCATAGCCGTATTCCGTTGCTTTCCATTTCCCTCGTAGATTCAATATCTGAGCGGCTGAGGGGTTCCGGTGAAGCGCAGTTGCGGCAGCGGCGGAATTTCGCGCCGCCGCCATGTTGCCAAGACCTTTCAACCCCTTCATACCGCAGGTGAATTTGGCTCCATCCCGCAGGCGCTCCATGGACGATGTGATTACGGTTTTCGGCGGTTCGGGCTTCGTCGGCAGGCATGTCGTGCGCGCCCTGGCCAAACGCGGCAAGCGCGTGCGGGTGGCGATGCGCCGCCCGCATCTCGGGCAGGACCTGCGCGTCGCCGGCGATGTCGGTCAGATCCAGCTCGTGCAAGCCAATGTGCGTTTCCCGGACTCGATCGACCGCGCGCTCGAAGACGCGACCGGCGTCGTCAATCTCGTCGGCGTCATGCATGACCAAGGCGCGCAGAATTTCCGCGCCATGCATGTCGACGCCGCCGAAGCCATCGCCAAAGCGGCGGCGGCGCGCGGTCTCACGCGCATGGCGCACATCTCCGCGCTGGGCGCCGCGCCCAAGGGCGCGCGCTACGCCAAAACGAAATACGCCGGCGAACAAGCCGTGCGCGCGGCGCTGCCGAGCGCGACCGTGCTGCGTCCGTCGATCATCTTCGGACCCGAAGATTCCTTCTTCAATCGCTTCGCCAGCATGGCGCGGTTTTCGTCTTATGTGCCGTTGGGCGCGTTGCCGCTGATCGGCGGCGGCAAGACCAAGTTTCAACCCATCTATGTCGGCGACGTCGCCGACGCGGTCTGCGCAGCCCTCGATAACGATGCGGCGCGCGGTCAGACCTACGAGTTGGGCGGACCGCGCACGTACACGTTCAAGGAGCTGATGCAGTTCGTTGTGACCGAGACGGAGCGGCGCGTGCCGCTCGTGCCGATCCCGTTCTTCGTCGCGGGTCCGCTCGGCATGCTGCTCGAATGGGGATTTAAGCTCAATCCGCTGATGGATGCGCCGTTGACCGGCGATCAAGTCGCACTGCTGCGGCGCGATAATATCGTCAGCGCCGATGCGCACACTATCGAGCATCTGGGCGTCACGCAGCTCGAAAGCGTCGAGTCCATCGTGCCGACCTATCTCTGGCGCTTCCGCCCGTATGGGCAGTTCCAGACCAAGCAGAGCGCGTGAACGCGCGGCTCTTGCCGCTGGCGACGCTCGTGTTCGGCGTCGTGACCCTGCTGATCACGCTGGCGTTTCCGCAGCTCCCGTCGGTGCGCGTGGCGCATTTCGCGCAAGGCGATTTCAGCGCGGCGCTGAACGCGTTCCAGCGCGCCGCGACGCCCGCCGATCTCGCCGCCGTGTTCGGAGCGCCGCCTGATCTGACGATCCTCGACGCCATGACGGCCGGCAATCGGCTCGACCTGTTCGCTTTCATTCCAAGCTACACGCTATTCCTTGCATGCGCCGCTCTGACGGTGGCGGGCGGCCTCAAGCGCCGCCTCGCTTGGCTTACGCTGGCGCTGCTGGCGATCGCACTTGCCGGGGACGTCATCGAGACGTCGACGCAGCTCGCCATCACGGCGGACTATGCGCGTGCGCGCACGCATCTTCCTGTCGCGCCATGGTGCTGGACCAAATTCATCGGCCTCGGCGCTTATTCATGGGCAATCGCGCTGGCGTCGCTCGGCGAGCGCAAACGTTATGTGCTGGCTCTGCTCAATCTGCCGCCGCTTCCGGCGACGCTGGCGGCCTTCTTCGGGCTAACGCCGAGCATGCAAGGCGCCAGCCTCGCTTTCGCCGCCGCCTGGATCGCGCTTCTGGTCATCGCCGCGCTCGAATTGTTACGAAAAGACAGGAGGGAGTCGACCTCGGCGTGACGCTTCGCCTGATCCGCGACCAAGAGGGACGCAAGCGTTCAGTCCTTACTGTATGGAGTGATCTCTAGCTCATTTTCGGCGAGTGCGCCGCGTAGGATATCGCCGTCGACGGAATAGAACACAGAAACGCGGCGACGCTCGCCTTTGTCGCGACGATAGATGCCGATCCACACGACGCCTTTGTCCATACGCTCGATATGAACGTCGACGTTATCCAGCACGATTTCGTCGAGCCCAAATTCGTCGATGACAACGCGCTCAGTCATGTGACGCCTCGGGCGCCAAATGTTTGGCCTTCACGCCCAGCGGCTCGAGATGCGTGCAGATGATCGCGCGATGGCATTCGCGCCAATTGTGTTCGAGGCACATGAGGCAGACGCGCCCTTTGCCGGCGAGTTCGTTCACCTCGGCCAGCGCCATCTGCGCCTCCGGCTCGACAAGCTTGGCTTCATAGATGCGGTGCATCACGTCGGTTTTGCCGGCGCGCGCGGCTTCGCGGCCCGCCTTCGGCGTGCCCAACGGCTTCAAGTGAATATAGCCGATGCCGGCGTCGGCGAGGCTGCCCATCAGCGCCTTCTTCGAAAAGCCGGCGCGCCTTGAGTTCGCCACTTCGCGCACGTCCACGAGCGTCTTGATCTTGGCGTCCTTCAGCGCCGCGATGAAATCGGGTACGCCGACATGCTCATAACCGATGGTCCAGATCGTCGTCATATCATGTGCATTGCAAGCGCCAGCAGCACGAGGCCGCCGATCAGGATGCGGTAGAGCGCAAACGGTCCGAAACCGACGCGTGTGACCGAAGCAAGAAACGGCTTCACCACGACCCAGGCCGAAAGAAACGCGAACAGGAAACCAACGCCGATCTCGGCGGCGCGATCCGATGTGAGGCTGTCTTTCACTTCAAGAAAGTCGTGCAGGAACGCCGCGAGCATCGTCGGC
>DASZSK010000232.1:0-29944 GCA_035548735.1 Caulobacterales bacterium
CGCTAGACAAAGTGCAGTGCGTCGCCAATCAGGCCAATTGGCCTGATCAGTCATCGGGGCGATGACAGATTGCGGTTACGCTATCTTGGCGGGGGCGTAGCGCGGGGTGATGAGGTGCACCGCGAGAAGCGCTACCAGGTAGGTGGAGCCGGCGACCGCGAAAATGGTCTGATAGCCGCCCAGCCTCTCGAGCTGCTGGCCGACGAAGTTGGAGAACAAGAAGCCGCCGATCCCGCCCGCCGCGCCGCCGATGCCAATGACCGTACCCACAGCGGAGCGCGGAAAGACGTCGCCCGGCAGCGTATATAGATTGCATGAGAAGCCCTGGTGCGCGGCGGTTGCGACGCCGATGATCAACACCGCCACCCAAAGTTCGGATGCGTTCGCGGCGAAGAACACGGGCAGCGCGCCGAGCGCGCAGACAAACATCGCGGTCTTGCGCGCAGCACTCAGACTCATACCGCGCTTCAGCATGGTCGAGGAAAGCCAGCCTCCGCCGATGCTGCCGATGTCGGAGATCACGTAGATCACCACCAGCGGGATGCCGAAGCCCTTAAGATCGAGCCCGTAGCTGCGGTGGAGAAAGTCCGGCAGCCAGAACAGGAACATCCACCAGACCGGATCGATCAGGAATTTGCCGAGCGCAAAAGCCCATGTTTCTTTCGCCATGAGCACGCGCCCGAGCGAGACTTTTTCGATGGGATCTGGCGGATCCTTTTCGATGAAAGCGAGTTCAGCCGCGCTGACATTCTTGTTCTGGCGCGGGTGGCTGTAGAGCAGAAACCACGCCGGCAGCCACAGCAAGGTCGCCACGCCGATGATCACGAATGCGGCGCGCCAGCCCAAGCCCAGATCGACCACGATCCAAGGCACGACGAGCGGAGTGACAATCGCGCCGATATTGGTGCCCGCATTGAAAAGCCCGGTGGCGAGCGCCCGCTCCTGTTTCGGGAACCAGTCAGTCACGGCCTTGATGCCCCCCGGAAAGCCGCCGGCTTCGCCGACGCCCAGGAAGACGCGTACGGCGATCCACTCGAACATGGTTCGCGCGCCCGCGTGGAGAATGTTGGCCGCCGTCCACAGCGTAAAAGCCGCCGCGAAGCCAAGCTTGGCGCCGATCCGGTCAATGATCGCGCCCCAGAAGAGATAGGCGCCCGCGTAGGCGATCTGAAAATACGCGACCAATTGCGCGTAGTCGGTCTCCGACCAGTGAAATTCGCCCTGCAGATGCGTGGGTTTCAGAACGCCGAAGATTTGACGGTCGATGTAGTTGATCGTCAGCGCCACGAACAGCAGCACCACGACAAGCCAACGATAGCGGCCGGGTTTGGCGGCCGTCGGCGCCTCAGTCATCGCGTCTCCATCCCTTGTCTTTTTCTTATGTGCCGCGCGCGTGCGCGCTTGAGTCAAGCACAGACGGGTTCAACGGCGCCATCGTGCTTAAGTCCCAATCGGCCGGATTGAAAGCGCGTTGCGTCGGCTGCGGATGCGGGTAGCCATGAATTTCATCCTGACTGTTGATGATGCGTCCGCGCCCCTCGGCCACGTCGGCAATGAGCCGGACATCGTCGTAATCGCGGTCCCATGGCCGTGCGCCAGCATAAGCGAGCACCCATTGCTGCACCTCCACTGCGGGCCGCGCTTCGAGACCCGCGGGCCAGAATGGCGGCGTTCTAAGCTGGATGATGCGCGCCGGCGACGTCGTATAGCGTCCGAACATCGGAAGCGGTTCGCCAATGCGGTCCACCGCGATGTTGTCGCGTCCATAATATTCGAGATCGCCGTAACCGCCGATCATCAGGAACGCGATCGGCGTCACCGTGGAGGGCCCCGCGCGCAACACGTTGCCCACCGCCACCATCTGGCCGTTCTGGAAAGGATGGGTTCCCCATTCCTCCGCCATGAGATTGTAGTGCACCGCCCGCTGGCCGGGATCGTAAATCAGATTGTTGACGATGGCGCCATGGACGCCGCCTTTGAACAAGGGACTGCGCTCATAATTGTGCGCGTAAAGATTGCCATAGATCAGAATGTTGGTGGTGTTGTCGTGGATAAGCGAACCCTTCGAATGCTCAAGCTTCGAGTGCGTTGAGTCCGCTAAACCTTCCGCGGCGATGTTCTGCGAGAACGTGATGTTGTGGGACGCGCCGGCGCGCCATTGATCCGGCGTATCGCCCGTGAACCGCGGACCGGACGCCGACATGTTCTCGTCAGTGGCCCATGTCAGCGAACAATGATCGACAATAACATTGTAAGCGCCGCCTTGGGTCGAGAAGGAATCCTCCTCCCAACCGCTATGAAGCGGCTGCCCCGCCGAGCCGGGACGGATGCGGATATGCTGCATCACGACGTCATGCGTCGCGACATCCATGCCGCCTCGGATCAGCGTGATGCCTGGCGACGGCGCGGTTTGGCCTGCGATGGTCACGAACGGCTCGCGCACCACGAGCGTATGCCGGTCGAGATCGATGACGCCGCCGACTTCAAACACAATGATGCGTGGTCCCGTCGTCTCGATGGCTTCGCGTAGCGACCCAGGGCCTGCGCCATCAAGCGTTGTCACCCGAATGACGCGACCGCCACGCCCCCCGGGCGTGGTTGCGCCCCACCCAACCGCTCCGGGAAACGCCAACGTCGCAGCGTTCGACGCCGATTGCGCGAGGGCGGCTGGTCTCACGCCCAGTGCAAGCGCGCCAACCATCAACGCAACGAACAGGGCCGCGACTCCGCGCTTCATGCGCATCCTCCCTTTTTGTCTTTGGTCGCCCGCATAGGTCATGCAAGCAAACAAGCATTGCGTTTGAAATTGACACCGGTTTCCTCTAACATGCAACCGCCTCAATCGGTTGGCGGTTGGGTTGCTTTGACGCGGACCGAACGGCCCAGTGACCAGCGAACACGCATTTCAAGAAGACGCAGCCGCAATCGCTCGGCGTTTTGTCGAGGCGCGCCGCGCCGGACGCGCGCTCAACGCGTATCCAGGCCCCGCGCCGCGTGACATGGCCTCCGCGTATGGCGTCCAGGACGCCGCAATCTCGTTGTGGCCCGACGTCATCGCGGGCTGGAAGATTGGTTTGGCGCCTGAGGGCTTCCGCGCCGCCTTTCAAACCGAGCGCATTGCCGGGCCGATCTTCGCGAGCGCGGTTCAAATCGACACGACCGGCGGTCCATTCGTGTTTCCCGTGTTTGTCGATGGCTTCGCCGCTGTCGAAGCCGAACTCGTCTTCCGCATTGGAAGCGATGCACCCGCCGATCGCATCGAATGGCGCCATGACGACCACGAGGGCATCGCTGCGCTGATCGAAAGCGTCCACATCGGCGTCGAATGCGCCGGTAGTCCGTTCGCGGGCATCAACGACTATGGTCCAGCGGTCACCGCGTCGGACTTCGGCAACAATGCCGGCTTGTTGATTGGCGCGGAAATCCATGATTGGCGAACACGCGATCTCCGCGACATCACCATGCTAACGAAGATCGATAACGTGGTTGTGGGCGAAGGCTCTGGCGCGCGCATCCCGGGCGGCCCTTTCGCCGCGTTGGCGTTCATCCTCGGCCACACGGCTCGCCGGGGCCGACCGCTTCGCGCGGGCCAATGGATTTCGAGCGGCGCACTGACGGGCGTGCATGTCGTCGAGGCCGGTCAGTATGCAGAGGCTGATTTCGGCGAATTTGGCGCGATAGCCTGTCGCGCGGTGGCCTTCTCGCCCGATCTTGCGCCCACGCTACGCGCCTAAGCTCAACGCGCCGCACAAAAAAACGGGCTCCGCCGAGGCGGAGCCCGTCGACGCGGGAGAGTCGTTCAGTATTTGTAGCGCAGTCCGAGCATCACTTCGCGTCCGTACACGTGGTAGAAAGACGGACGGTCGTCCGGCGACAGGAACTGGTCCTGAGACTCGTTGGTCAGGTTCAGGCCTTCGAGCGTCAGCTGGAAGTGATCGTTGAACTTGTACGAACCGGCAAAGTCCACATTGAGCGTCGATTTCGTGCTTTCCGACGTGTTGCCGTTTCGACCGGGGATCGTCGTCAGATAGTCGCTGCGATACGCGCCGGAGATGCGCGCCGACAAGCGTTCGTCTTCGTAATAGACCGTAGCATTCCACGATTCCGGCGAAAGCCCGGTGAGGTCGTCAGTGGCCTGAACGACGCCCGCAGAGTCCACATATTTGATCTCGGATTCCACATGCGTGTAGTTCGCGATCACGCCGGTGTTGCGCAGGATGCCCGGCAAGAACGTCAGCGGATATTGCAGCGAGATTTCGTAGCCCTTCACCGGTCCGCCGGGGGTGTTTTGCGGCAGGCTGAATTGCCAGTCGGTGAGCGACGGGTTGCAGGTTGCGGGATATTGCGAGCCGCACGCCGCAATCGCCACGCTGTCGGGCAAGCCGAGCGAATTGCCGGTAAACGCGCCGGTCGTGCGCACGGTCTGCACGAACGTGTCGACATCTTTGTAGAACAACGCCACCGAGAACAGCGCGTCCGGCGCGAAGTAATACTCGAACGCCAGATCGTAGCTCTTGGCGCGGAACGGATCGAGATCCGGATTGCCCGCAGTCACCGTGTGGTTCGAACCGGAGACGCTCACGGTGGCGCCCGGATTGAGCTGCCCCAGATTGGGCCGCGTCATCACTTTCGCCGCAGCGAAACGGATGAAAAAGTCGTCGATGGGCGCATAGACGACGTTCAGCGAGGGCAGCGTGTCGTTGTATTCACGGCGCACGGTTTGGCGCAGCGGCGACCCGGACGTGAATGAGTAGCCCGTCGATTCTTGATTGGTGGCGACGTAGCGCACACCGACATTGCCGCGCAGCGTCCCGATCGGCATTTGCAGGTCCCACGCCGCTTGCACATAGCCGCCGATATCGTCCTCGACGATATTCTGATCGTTGCCGAGCGCGGGCTCGGGCCCCAGCCGGAAGACCGACGGGTCATAGAGATTCCACAATGCCGCCGCCGTGCCTATATTCGGCGCGGCCCAACTCGTAACCAAGCCTCCGGGCAAGTTGAGACCGTTCCCTGACAGCGAGACGATCTGCATATAGGCCGAGGTAGCGGTCGACGCAGGCGTGCCGGAGACGTTCGATTCCAAATTGGCGGTCGTGCCGTTGGAGCGGCGCAGTTCGAGAGAATCGAACTGGTATTCCTTGAAATTCAGCCCGCTGCGGAACGTCCAGGAGGGTGTCGCGTCGAACGTCAGGTCGCCGTACGCGGTGGTGAACGTGTTGTCCACGAATTGCGGCCGCAACCGGATTTGCGTCAGCGTCCAGAACGCCGGATCGGTGACGGGCGCTCCGCCGTAAGTGATCAGCGGATTACGGCTGTCGCCGCGGTAGTCATAGACGTAGCCATTGATGTTGTTGTGATCCCACAGCAGCGTCGTCTGCACTGGATTCTTGTGATCGGACTCCGCTCGGCCGACGAAGAATTCGCCGCGTACATGATCGGAGAAGTCCTGGCGCCATGTCAGACCGACCTGGGTGTATTCGGTGCTCAGGTCATCGTGGCGATATTCGGATCGAATATCGACACCGTTGAAGACGCCGTACACCAAAGTGCCGTTGCGGATTTCGTCATTGGTCACCGTCACGCCGCCGATGCCGCTCGCCCCGCTGGTGGAGAACACCGGCGCTTCGAGGAACGATTCATTGCGCGTCGAATCGAGTTTTCCGTAGAGAAGATCGAGCGAGAGTTCCGTCGCGTTGCTTGGCCGCCATTGCAGCGCGCCTGTAATCCCCAGACGCTGCTGCGTGCCGTCATAATGGTCGTAGCGTGGAATGCGCGGGTGAAACGCGGCGTTGATCTGCGCCAGCGTGTCCGGCGTGCCAGAGGCGGCGCCGAAGCCCGCATTCTGCCAACGAACGGTGCTCGACCCTTCCTCCACCGTGTCGCGGTCGGAGTAAGCCACCGAGAACAGGTAACCGAATGTGCTGTCGTGGTTGGAGATCAGGAAGGCGACGCGTTCGTCGGCCTTTTCCGAAAGATCGTTGTAACCGACGTTGCCGGAAGCGGCCATCGTGAAGCCCGGATAGTCGAATGGGCGCGCCGTGCGCAAATCGACCGTTGCGCCGAGCGAGCCTTCCTCTACTTCCGCTGAAGCGGTCTTGCGCACGGTGATGTTGTTGAACAGCTCGGAGGCGAAAATGTTGAAATCGAAGTTGCGACCCCGATTGGTGCCGCCTTCCGCGTCGGTGGAACCGCCGGTCGACAGCGCTTCCATGCCGTCAATGCGCACGCGCGTGAATTGTGGGCCCAGGCCGCGCACCGACACCTGCCGGCCTTCGCCGCCGCTGCGGGTGATAGCGACGCCGGGAATGCGTTGAATCGATTCCGACAAGTTGAGATCGGGGAATTTAGCGATGTCCTCGGCGACGATCGCGTCCACGGCGGCAACTTCGTTGCGCTTGATGTCGACGGCCGCGGCGAGACTGCCGCGGAAACCCGTCACAACGACTTCTTCCGAATTGGCCGCGGCTTCCTGCGCGGCGGCGTTGCCGCCCCAGGTCGCCGCCGTAGCGAGCGCCGCCAGCGACAGGCCGCGCCACAGATGCTTGGCTTCGGCGGAATCCGAACGCTTCGACATGAACTTCCTCCCGTCCCCTAACTTGACCCGACTTTCCCACCCGGTCGCCACCAGGCTTCGGCGAGCTCTGAAATTTGCTACCGGTGTCATCAATAGGAATGACACCGGTGACAAGGGACAATGTACCAGCGATCTCGGATAAGACAAGTCGATGTTGGCGACGCTCGCCGAGAAACCACCTGGTGTTGCGTTCGGGCCGCGCGTTCAGCGCGCCAGCCAACCGCCATCCACTGGTATGACCGCGCCGTGCACGTAATCGGCAGCTGACGAGGCGAGGAACACGACCGCGCCGGCGAGGTCGCTCGGTTCGCCCCAGCGCCCGGCCGGAATGCGCGCGAGGATGTCGCGATTGCGCGTAGCGTCGGCGCGAAGCGCGGCGGTGTTGTTGGTCTCCATATAGCCTGGCGCGATCGCGTTTACATTGACGCCCTGGCCGGCCCATTCATTGGCGAGGGCGCGGGTCAATCCCAGCACGCCGCTCTTTGATGCGGTGTAGGACACAACCCGAATGCCGCCTTGAAATGAGAGCATCGAGGCGATGTTGATGATCTTGCCGCGTCCACGCGCGATCATGCGCTTGCCGAAAGCTTGGGAGAGAAAAAACGTCGTTTTCAGATTGACGCCGACCACCTCGTCCCAATCCGCCTCGGTGAAATCGACGGCGTTGGCGCGGCGGATGGTTCCGGCATTGTTGAGCAGGATGGTCACGCCGCCCAGGGCGGCTTCGGCGCGCGCGGCGATCGCTTCGCAGTCCACATCGTCAGCGAGTTCCGCGTTGATGAAGTGAAAGCGGCGTCCGGTCGCTTCGACTGAAACGCGCGTTTCATCCGGGGTGCTCCGGCCGATGGCGACAATGTCTGCGCCGGCCTCCGCCAGCGCCAAAGCCATCGCCTGCCCCAGCCCGGTGTTTGCGCCTGTTACGGCGGCGATCTGGCCCGCCAGACTAAAAAGGTCGCCCGCCATTTGCGCGTCTTCCGCTATTTGAGCTGGCAGATATCGAGCACATTCATGTCGGTGTAGTCGACGTTTTCGCCGCCCATCGCCCAGATGAACCCGTAGTTCGTCGTGCCGGCGCCCATGTGAATTGACCATGGCGGCGAAAGCACCGCCTCCTCATTGCCGACCACGATATGGCGCGCTTTGTCGGGTTCACCCATGAAATGGAACACACGCTGATCCGGCCCGAGCCCGAAATAGAAATACACCTCCGAGCGCCGATCATGCAGATGCGGCGGCATGGTGTTCCAGACGCTGCCGGTCTTGAGGAGGGTCAGTCCCATCACCAGCTGCGCCGACTGGCATACGCCGGGAATGATGTATTGATAGATGGTGCGCTCATTCGAGGTTTCGAGCGAACCGCGCTCCAGCGGCGTGGCCTGATCGATCGATATCTTTTTCAGCTCAAAGCGGGCATGCGCCGGCGTGGACGCCAGGTAGAAGCGCGCCGGCGCAGAGGTGGAATCGCTCTCGAAGCGCACTTGCGCGCTCCCCATCGGAACATAAAGCCCGTCGCGCGGCGCGAGTTCGATCGTCTTGCCATCGACCGTAACGCGTCCGCCGCCCTCGCCCACATTCACGAGCCCAAGTTCACGGCGCTCCAAAAACGGCTTGCCGGCGGCTGAAGCGGGCTCCGTCTGCAGCGGCAGATCCAGAGCCTTTGCTTTGGGGGCAGCGCCGCCGATCACAAAGCGCTCGGTGTGCGCGTAGTAGAGGTTGATGGACTCCGGCTCGAACAGACCGTCCATCAGATAGCGACGGCGGAGATCCTCCGCGTCCGCGTCGACCATCATGTCGGGATGGGTGGCGTAGTAGGTTCGCTTGAACACGGAGGCGCCCTCTTCTTTTCGCTTTGGTAACCGGTGTCAGTTCTGTTGGCAACTGCCTCAGCGCGGGGGCGGCGCCGTCGATTCCCGCACCACCAGCCAAGAAGGGACGCTGGAAACGCCGTCTTCCGGACGCGCCTCGCCCAACGAGCGAACGAGCTTTGCGGCCGCGGCGCGGCCCATGTCGACGAGCGGCCAGTGCACAGTAGTCAGCGGCGGCTGCAGACGACTGGAAATCGGCATGTCGTCGAAGCCGACGACGGACAAGTCATCTGGGATGCCGATGTTCATATCTTGAGCGATGCGATAGACGCCCGCCGCCATTTCATCGTTTGAGGCGAAGATGGCGGTCGGCCGAGGCTTACGCGTGAGCAGAATTTTCGCCGCCGCCATCCCGGACTCATAGGTGTAGGCGCCATCGATTATGAGATCGGACGGCAGATCGAGCCCTTGCGCGCGCAAGCCTTCAACAAATCCGTCGCGCCGCTCCTTGCGCGAGCGGAAACCGGGAGGTCCGGCGATCAAGGCGATCCGCTTGTGCCCTAACCGCGCTAAGTGCACGGCTGCTTCGGCGCACGCCTCACGGTCGTTCGACATCATCAGGTGGGGCGGCGCATCAACAGGCGCCGAGGCGATCCGCACATAGCGGCAGCCCTTTTCCTCCAACAATGCCTTGAGCTTGTTGTCTTCCGATATGGGCGGCAGGACGACGACGCCGAACAGCTTTTGGCGCTGCACAAATCCAGCGACGTCTGCGAGGAACGTTTTGCTCTGACGATTGCAAGGATGCACCACGACTTCGAAGCCGGAGCCACGTACGCCGTCCAGCACGCCCTGCTGCGCGTTCACGACGAACTGGGCGTTCGGGTTGTCGTAGATCAGGCCGATCAGGAACGAACGGCGAAAGGCGAGCCCGCGCGCCTGCGGATCGGGTTCGTAGGACAGTTCGCGCATCAGTTCGTGGATACGCTGGCGCGTCTCCTCCTTCACGAACGGCGATTGATTGATGACGCGCGAAACCGTCTTCTTGGAAACGCCAGCGAGGCGAGCGACGTCATTGATGGTCGAGCGGCGCGGCGCGGGCGGCTTCTCAGCAGGCTTCTCCGGGGCCGGTCCCCGCGCCGTGGACGAAGGGCGCTTCACGCAAAACTCCCACTGCCCGGCTCAGGCGACGCTGACACCGGTAACGCCATCATCCTTATCGGAACGTTGGGGCAAATCAAACGCCAAGCATAGTCAAGGCAGCGGCGACCATTCATCCGCCGCCGGCAGCGGCGCGAAGATCTCGTCCAGCATGGCGCTGGTCACGCCCGCCAGCGTCGGGGGATCCCATTTCGGCGCGTTGTCCTTGTCGATGATGAGCGCACGCACGCCCTCGACAAAGTCATGACGCTGCACCACGCGCGCGCCGATGCGATATTCCTGGCGCATCTCGTCGGCGAAGGTCATCATCGCCGCGCCCTCGCGAAGCTGGCGGAACGCCACCTTCAAGGTCTGCGGCGATTTCGTCGCCAGCGCCTTGAGCTGCGCCTTGGCCCAGTCAGAGCCATCGTCTTCAAGCGCGACCATGATCGCTTCAACGCTCTCGCAAGCGAAAGCGCGGCTGATGCGCTCAATATGTTCCGCGGTCAGCTCTTTTGGCGTGCCCGCGCTTTCGCTCAGTGCGTCGAGCCCGCTCTCGAGCGCACGTTCGGGATCGTGTGTTTGCGCCGCCCCGGCAATCTGAGCCCGCGCCGCCGCCAAGATTTCGGTCGGCAGGTAATGCGTCACGACACCGGCGACGATGCAGTCGGCTGCTTTGAGCCGTGCGCCCGTGAGCGCCAGCCACATCCCGATCTGTCCGGGCTTGCGCGGCAGATACCAGCCGCCACCGACATCGGGAAACAGGCCGATGCCTGTCTCCGGCATGGCGTAAGTTGTGTTCTCGGTGGCGATCCGGAACTTCGCCGGCATGGAAATTCCGACGCCGCCGCCCATGGTGACGCCGTCCATGATGGCGACGACCGGTTTTGGGTAAGTGAACAGCAAATGGTTCAGCCGATATTCGGTGTGAAAGAACTCCCGCGCTTCGCGCCCATCGCCCTCGCCGCTATCGGCCAGCATGCGGATGTCGCCGCCGGCGCAGAAGCCGCGCGTGCCTTCAGCGTGATCGATCAGCACCAGCTTGACCCGATCGTCCGTTCGCCACTGCAGCAACGCGGCGGTCATGTCGGCGCACATCTGCGTGTTGAGCGCATGCAGCGCTTGCGGGCGGCTGAGCGTCAGCCGTCCGACGCCGCCCTCAATGCGAATGACCACGTCGTTCATGCGCGCAACATTTCGCGCGCGACGATCACGCGCATGATTTCGTTGGTTCCTTCCAAAATTTGGTGGACGCGGAGATCGCGCACGATGCGCTCGACTTCGTAATCCGCGAGGTAGCCGTATCCGCCGTGCAATTGCAGCGCATCGTTGGCGACCTTGGAGCCCGTGTCCGTCACGAAACGCTTGGCCATAGCGCAGAATTGCGTCGCCTGCGCATCCTTTGCATCGAGCCGACGCGCCGCTTCGTAGAGCAGCGTGCGCGCCGCTTCGAGTTCGGTCGCCATATCCGCCAGCCTGAATTGCGTGGCCTGGAAGTCGGTCAGCGCCTTGCCGAATTGCTTGCGGTCCCGCGCATAACCCAATGCACGATCGAGCGCATCCTGCGCGCCCCCAAGCGAACACGCGGCGATATTGAGCCGCCCGCCATCCAGTCCGCGCATCGCGTATTTGAACCCTTCGCCCTCCGGGCCGATGCGGTTTTCGGCAGGGATACGGCAATCCTCGAAAATCACCTGCGCTGTCGGCTGCGCTTTCCAACCCATCTTCTTTTCGAGCTTGCCGAAGGAAAGTCCCTTCGTTCCCTTCTCAACCACGAATGTTGAAACGCCGCCCGCACCCGCGTCGCCGGTGCGCGCCATCACGACGTAAAGATCGGAAAAGCCGCTGCCGGAAATGAACGTCTTTGTGCCATTCAGCACATAAGCGCTGTTGCCGTCCGCCTTCGCCGCCGTACGCAGGCCGGCTGCGTCCGAGCCCGCGTTTGGCTCCGTCAGGCAATAGGAAGCGATCATGTCCATACGCGTGAGCGCGGGGAGAAAACGCTGGCGCTGCTCGGAGTCGCCAAACGTATCGATCATCCACGAGCACATATTGTGAATCGAAACGAACGCCGCCGTCGACACACAGCCGCGCGAAAGCTGCTCGAAGATGAGCGCCGCATCGAGCCGACCGAGCCCAGCGCCGCCGACGTCGTCGCGTACATAGATGCTGGCGAAGCCAAGCGCGGCCATATCGCGCAACGTCGCGACATCGAGCGCCCCGGCCTCCTCCCAACGCGCTGCGTTGGGCCGCAAGCGCTCGTCCGAGAAAGCGCGCGCGGCCTCCTGGATCATTACCTGGTCTTCCGTGAGCCCGTATTTCATGGCGTCACCGGTGCTTGAAATTGGGCGGACGCTTCTCGACGAACGCGGCCATGCCTTCTTTCTGGTCCTCCGTTGCGAACAACGCGTGGAAGACCCGGCGTTCGAAGAGGACGCCCTCGGCGAGCGTCGTCTCGAACGCGCGGTTCACCGCTTCTTTCGCTGTCTGCACCGAAGGCAGCGAGAACGAAGCGATGGTCGCAGCCGCCGCGAGCGCTTCTTCGACCAACTTTTCCGTCGGCACGATGCGCGAAACGAGCCCGCTGCGCTCGGCCTCGGCCGCATCCATCATGCGGCCGGTGAGGCACATATCCATAGCCTTCGCCTTGCCGACGGCGTGCGTCAGCCGCTGCGAACCGCCCATGCCGGGAATGACGCCGAGCTTGATCTCCGGCTGGCCGAACTTGGCGTTCTCCGCGGCAATGATGAAATCGCACATCATGGCGAGCTCGCAGCCGCCGCCCAGCGCGAAGCCGGCGACGGCGGCAATGATCGGCTTGCGACACGTGGTAATGCGCGACCATCCGGCAAAATAGTCGCTCTCGCTCATCGCCGCCGCGCTGCGGTCGGCCATTTCCTTAATGTCGGCGCCGGCCGCGAACGCCTTTTCCGAACCGGTGATGACGATGCAGCCGATCGTCTGATCCGGCTCCAGCTCATCAAGCGCGGCCGTTAGATCGATGAGCACCTGCGCATTCAAGGCGTTAAGCGCCTTGGGGCGGTTGAGCGTGACGAGCGCGACGCGGTCGCGACGCTCCAAAAGAATCGTTTCGAAGCTCATGGCCGCCTCACCGCATCGTCGGGATGACGAAGGCGCTGTCGTCCGTCATGCCTTCGGGCCAGCGCGCCGTGACCGTCTTCACCTTGGTGTAGAACTTCACCCCTTCCATGCCGTGCTGGTTGGTGTCCCCGAACGCGCTTCGCTTCCAGCCGCCGAACGTGTGATACGCCACCGGCACGGGGATCGGCACGTTGATGCCGACCATGCCGACATTCACGCGCTGCGCAAACTCGCGCGCCGCGCGGCCGTTGCGCGTGAAGATGGCGACGCCGTTGCCATATTGGTGTTGCGAAGGCAGCGCGAGCGCTTCCTCGAAGCTTTCCGCGCGCACGATTTGCAGCACCGGCCCGAAGATTTCTTCCTGATACGTTTTCATCTTCGGCGTGACCTGATCGAACAGGCTCGGGCCGATGAAGAAGCCCTCTTCGTAGCCCTGCAGCTTGAAGCCGCGTCCATCGCGCACCAGCTCGGCGCCTTCGTCCTTACCGATGCGGATATAGTCCTCGACGCGGGCTTTGTGCGCAGCGCTGACCACCGGGCCATATTGCGCATCTGGATCGGTGGAGATGCCGACTTTCATCTTTTCGATTTCGGGAATGAGGCGCTCGCGCAATTCATCACCGGTCTTTTTGCCGACCGGCACAACCACCGGAAGCGCCATGCAGCGTTCGCCGGCCGAGCCATACGCCGCGCCGACGAGATCCTTTACGACCTGATCCATGTCGGCGTCCGGCAGCACGACGCCATGATTCTTCGCCCCGCCCATCGCCTGCACGCGCTTTCCGTTCGCGGCGCCGGTCGCATAGATGTACTGCGCAATATCGGACGAGCCGACGAAACTCACGGCCCTGATCTCAGGATGCGCGAGGATCGCGTCGACGGCTTCCCTGTCGCCATGCACGACATTGAGCACGCCCGCGGGCGCTCCGGCTTCCATCATCAGCTCGGCAAGCCGCACAGGAACGCTCGGGTCCTTCTCGCTCGGCTTCAGCACGAAGGTGTTGCCGCAGGCGATGGCGACCCCAAACATCCACATCGGAATCATGGCGGGGAAATTGAATGGCGTGATGCCGGCCACGACTCCGAGCGGCTGACGCATCGAATACACATCGATGCCCGGGCCAGCGCCTTCGGTGTATTCACCCTTTAACGCGTGCGGGATGCCGCAGGCGAACTCGATCACTTCGAGGCCGCGCTGAATGTCGCCCTTGGCGTCGGCGATCACCTTGCCATGTTCAGAGGAAAGCAGACGCGCCAGCTCCTCCATGTTCTTTTCCACGAGCGCCTTGAACGCAAACATCACGCGCGCGCGGCGCTGCGGATTGGTGGCGGCCCAGCCCGGAAACGCCGCGGCGGCCGCTTGAACCGCCGCGTCAACATCACGCGCAGCGGCGAACACGACCTCGGCCTGCTGCGACCCCGTATTGGGATCGAACACGACGCCCTTCCGGGCGCCCGCTCCCGCCGCCGCCTTGCCGTCGATGAAATGCTGGATCGCGCGCATGCGATAACCTCGTTGTTCGTTTACCGCCCGCGACCTCGCCGCGGACTGGGGATGATGGCTTGCTCTAGCGCTTCTGAGACACGAGCGCATGCGAGAACTGCGCTTCCGGCGTCGTCTTTCTTCTCTGACGCGGCGTCATCACGGCTTGACCCTGGCCGACCTGCTGCCGGTATCAGAAGATTGCCTCGCCGGGCCGCGCGCTTTAGCCGCCCCGCAACGCGCCCGCGAGCGTTTCGGCCCGCGGACCGATCACGACATGCAATACATCCCGCGCCGCCATGACGACACCCCGCGCGCCCAGGCGCTGGAGCGCCTCTGCGTCGACGCGGCCAGCTTCGTTCACGCGCACGCAGATACGGCTTGAGCACGTTTCGATCTCGCGAAGATTTTCCTTGCCGCCGAGCGCGGCGAGCCAAGGCGCGATGTCCTCCGCCGCGCGCTGCGGCGCATGAAGCGCCTCACGTATTTCACCAGCGACCGTGTCGGCGATCGGTCCGAGCACGACCTGGAATGCGCGCGCCCCCGGCCGTACGAATCCCCGCGCGCCAAGCGCGCGCAGCGCCTTTTCGTCAGCGCCCGTCGGATCGGCGAGTTCAAGTCGCAGGCGCGTCGTGCAAGCATCGATGGAGATAAGATTGCCCGCGCCTCCAAGCGCGGCGACGAACCCTTCGCCTCTCGTTCCGCCGACGATCGGTGCGGGAGCCGCCTGCTCCGCCTCCGGCTCGCGCCCTGGCGTCTTCAGATCAAACACCTGGATCGCAACCCGAAAGAGCCCGTAATAGAGCGCAAAGAAGCAGATTCCGATGGGGATCAGCATCCACGCATTATGGCCCTTGTTGTAGCTGATCACATAGTCGAACAGCCCAGCGGAGAAGCCGAAGCCCAACCGCACGTCGAGCGCATGCATCAGCACCATGGCGAGGCCCGTCAACACGGCGTGCACGAGATAGAGCGCCGGCGCCAGAAACATGAAACTGAACTCGATCGGCTCTGTGACGCCGGTGAGAAACGATGTTGCAGCCATCGAACCGAGCATGCCGCCGACCGCCTTGCGGCGCTCAGGCCGCGCGGCGTGATACATGGCGAGGCACGCCGCCGGCAGACCGAACATCATCACCGGAAAGAAGCCCGTCATGAACGCGCCGGCGCTGGGATCGCCTGCGAAAAAGCGCTTCAAATCGCCGGTGACGCCATGATAATCGCCGATAATGAACCAGGCTATATTGTTCAGGATGTGATGCAGACCTGTGACGATCAACAGCCGGTTCAACACGCCATAAACAAAAAGGCCGAAACCGCCGGCGCCGACAATGGCGCGGCTGGCGGAATCCACGGCGTTGTTGATCGGGTCGTAGCAAAGTCCGACGACGCCCGCGAGCGCGAGCCCCGCAACGCCGCTGACAATCGGCACGAAGCGGCGTCCGCCGAAGAAGGCGAGGTATTCCGGTAGTTTGATGTTGGCGAAGCGATTGTAGAATTGCCCCCCAACGACCCCGGAAAGGATGCCGATCGGCACGCTGAGCTTGGCGAGCGCGGCTTGCTTGTAAGCGGTCGCTGCAAGGCCGATCGCATTGTCGGCCACGCCCTCCAACGCACTCGGCGGCACAACCAGCAATGCCTGCGCGCCGAACGTCGCCACCAGGAAACACACAACGCCGGCGAGGCCCGCAGCGCCGTTGTTGTCGCGCGCGAAACCGACGGCGACGCCAATGGCGAAGAGAAGACCGAGATTGGAAAAGATCGCATCGCCCGAAGCTGCGATGAACGGAATGTTGAGCACGTCGGGCTGTCCAAGACGCAGCAAAAGACCAGCCACCGGAAGCACTGCAATGGGCAACATGAGCGCGCGCCCAAGCGCCTGAAGCGAGCCAAGTGAAACCTTCACGGCAGCGTCTCCTGGAATCGCCGCGCCAAGGCGCGCACGGCCTCGGCCGAATTCTGCTTCAGTGCTTCTCGCGCGAGCGCTTCACAGCTCTGCAACGTCAGTCGCCGCACCAGCGCCTTGATCTCCGGGATCAGAGTATGGATCGCGGACAGTTCGGTGACGCCAAGCCCGATCAGGATTGGCGCCGCGAGCAAATCGCCCGCCAGACCGCCGCAGACGCCAAGCCAGCGTCCACGCGTCTGCGCGCCTTCGGCGGTTTGTGCGATGAGCCGGAGGATGGCCGGATGCAACGCATCGATGCGTGCGGCCAGTTCGACATTGCCGCGGTCCATGGCGAGTGCGTATTGCGTGAGATCATTGGTGCCGATGGACAGGAAATCAGCCTCCGCGGCGATCAGATCGGCTGTCGCCGCCGCAGCAGGCGTCTCGATCATCACGCCGAGTTCGATGCCGGCGTCCACGCCTAGCGCTGCTTTGCATTCTTCCAGCATGGCGCGCACCGCACGCAACTCGCCGACGTCAGCGATCATGGGGACCATGATCTTGCACTGTCCGAGCGGCTTCACGCGCAGAATGGCGCGGAGCTGCGCGCGCAACAGCTGCGGACGCCAAAGGCTGACGCGAACGCCGCGGAGCCCAAGCGCAGGATTTTCTTCGGCCGGGATCGGCAGATAGGGCGCTGTTTTATCACCCCCGACGTCCAGCGTCCGCACGATGAGCGGCCGGCCGCCGAGCGCGGACGCGATCGCTTGATAGGTGCGGGCTTGCTCGTCCTCATCCGGCGGGGAGTCTCGATCGATAAAGAGAAACTCCGTGCGCAACAGGCCGCAACCTTCGGCGCCATTTTCAACCGCGGCCGCCGCATCGGCGACGGCGCCGAGATTGGCGAACACTTCGATGCGCGCCCCGTCCGCCATGCGGCACTCTTCGTCCGCCGCGGCGCGGGCGGCCATGCGGCGTTCTTCCCGTCGCGCCAGGGACATTCGCGCACGTTCGAGCGCGGCGGCGGCCGGCAGGATGTCGAGTGTTCCCGCGTCCGCATCAAGAATGGACGTCGCGCCATTCGGCACGGCGAGCACGCCCTCGCCCATCGCCACAAGCGCGGGCAAGCCCATGGCGCTCGCCAAGATCGCCACATGTGATGTCGCCCCTCCGCGCGCCATGCACAAGCCGGCGACCCGCGCTCGATCAAGGCGGAGCAGTTGCGATGGAAGGATCGCATCCGCCACAACGATGGCGTCCTTCGGTAAAGCGATGAATTCCTCGTCTGCGCCGGCGAGCGCACGCAACACCTGCCGTTCGATATCCAGCAAATCATCGACGCGCTCAGCCAGGCGTCGGTTGCCCGATGCGCGCAGAGCCTCGACAAAGCCGCCGATCGCCGCGCGCCACGCGGCGCTCGCGCTTACGCCATTGGCCAGACGTCTATGCGCGGCGGCGATCAATTCCGGATCGTCGAGAAACGCCAGATGCGCGCGCATGACGTCACGCAGCGCTTCCGGCGCGGTGCGCGCGCGCTCCTCAATGCGCGCCCGCACCTGCGCCGCCGCCGCACTGAGAGCGTCGCGCTCAGCTTCGAAGCCACGGCTCTCCTCGTCATTCCGAACTTCGTCCCGCAGCAAGGGCACGACGCGTCCGATCGCCATGCCGGGCGCCGCCGTCAGGCCGCGGAGCAGGCGCGGACCACTCACCACGACGGATTGAGCCGGCATTGCGGCCGACACGACACCTTCCCCCATGCCGGAAGCGATCAGTTCAGCCAATGCTTCGACAGCGGCGCTGGCGTCTTCACCGCGCCCGGCGATCGTCATCTCATCGCCGCCGGCCAATCCCAGCGCCAATAAGCCTACAGGACTGCGCGCGCTGGATTTGCGGCTGAACGCAAAGATGGTCAGGTCCGATTTGAAACCGCGAGCACATTCGGCGATGCGCGCAACCGGGCGGGCATGCAATCCGTGAGCCAGCGGCATGATCAATGTTCGCGTGACTTCGGGCCCGTTTGCAGAAGTCTTTGCAATCGCGCCCGTCGCCATTCCACGGAGACGCATCAGCATGTCGCCGACAAGGGCAGACTTGCCTTCGATCCGCTCCATGATGGGGAAGGCGTCGCCATTGGTGACCAGCACCGGCGTCACCAGGCTTTTCGCTTTGCGCGCCAACACGTCGAGATCGAACGAAATCAGCCGATCGCCGACGGCGACGCGCTGGCCGGCTCGCGCATGCGTTTCAAAGCCCTCGCCGCGCAAACGCACCGTGTCGATGCCGACATGCATCAGAATCTCGGCGCCGCCCTCGCAACGTAGCGTGACCGCATGCTTTGCTTCGTGGATCGAAAGAATCTCGCCCGCGCAAGGCGCATAGAGACTCGAACCAACCGGATCGATCAGCACGCCGTCACCCAGCATGCGCTCGGCGAAGACGGGATCAGGCGCTTCGTCCAGAGGCGCCACCCATCCCTCCACCGGCGTCACGAGGGTGAGCTTATCCATGGCGATGCTCTCTAATGGGCGGGCGCAATACGCACCCAATCGATCGCATACATCGGATCGACGCCGCGCGCCGTGAACGTGAAGCAGATATCGTGTCGCCCCTCGCGCGGCTCGATTGGCGCGCTGATCGTGGTGACGCCTGGGCGACCGCGCGTCGGCTCAAGCGGAATGACGGCGATGCGTTCGCCATCGCAGCTGTCGAGCCGCGCTTCGAGCTCTCCCAATTCCGATTGCGGCGCCCGGAAGGCAATGCCGCGCACGTCGTCGCCAATCTGGAAATTGAATGGAATTTGCCCGACCGAAGCCGTGATTTCGCGCACGCCCGCAAGTTCAGCGCCTTCATAGATCCAGCACGGCTCCATGACATCGATCATGAACACCGCCCGCTGGCTGCCCCACCCCCCGCGTTGGGCATCGTCCTCGAGATTGAGTGGAAGCTTGTCGGCGCATTGCTTAAGCTGCTGGCTGGTGCGCGTGGCGACGGAAGCGACATCGAGCCGCCAGTCTTGCGCTTGGCCCAACGCGCGGCTGCCGACAAAGGCTTGTGCGCGCACACGCGTGGGCAAGGCGATTGCAAGCGGCCCTCGGTAGCGATCGGAGGACGCTGACGGCGGCGAACCGTCGATCGTGTAGCGAATCTCGCCGATGTCGGACGGCGTCGACAGAGCGAGTTGCGCGCCCTCCGGTATAAGCTGCGCCGAGGCGATCACGTCGACGGCGGTCTCGTCGTAACGCACGCCCAGCGCTTCGTAGCGCCCGAGTTCTGCTGTGAGGCGCGGTGCGAAATCAGTCCATGTCGCGCCCGGCGGTCCCCACGCCAAGTCGGCGACAGCCGCCGCGCGCGGAAACGCTTTGCCCTCCACCCGCTCCTCGGTGCGCATGTGCTCACTCCAGAGATTGGCCTGTATGCCAATGATGTGCGCGCGATCGGCTTCGCTGAGCTGCGCCGGCGCGGGATCGAATGCGTAGACGTCGCGCACGCTGAGCAGCCGGCCGCGCCCAGGCGACTCAAGCGGCGAACCGCTTTGGCGGTTGTCGAAATAGAGCAGCGGCCAAGGCGAGAGCACCGTGTCGTGGCCCGCGCGCGCGGCAGCGACGGCGCCGTCGATGCCGCGCCACGACATCACGGTGGCGTTCGGCGGGACGCCGCCGTCGAGAATCTCATCCCATCCGATCAAGCGCCGACCGTGCGCGGCCAGGAATTGGCCAATGCGCGCCGTGAACCAGCCCTGCAGCGCTGCTTCGTTCGCGACGCCGGCCGCCCGCATGCGCGCCTGTACGTCCGGATTCGCCTCCCATTGTTGTTTCACGGCTTCGTCGCCGCCGACATGGATATAGTCGCTGGGAAACAGCTCCATCACTTCGGTCAAAACGTCTTCGAGGAACGAAAAGGTAGCGTCGTCCGTGTTGTAGAGATTGGGATAGACGCCCCAGTCCGCGCCGACTGCCATAGGCGGATGCAATGCCGCGCCGAATTGCGGATACGCTACAATGGCCGCGGTCGCATGCCCCGGCATTTCGATCTCCGGAACGATCGTGACGTGCCGCGCCGCTGCGTAGGCGACGATCTCGCGAACCTCATCCTGCGTATAGAAGCCGCCATAGCGCGGTTGGCGCCGCCCGGCCTCGCCGGCTGGACGCCGCCACGCGCCAATCTCGGTCAATCGCGGATACTTGCGGATCTCAAGCCGCCAGCCCTGATCATCGGTCAGGTGCCAATGCAGCACGTTGAATTTCTCCGTGGCCATGATGTCGATGAAGCGTTTGACGAAGGTCACGGACTGGAAGTGGCGCGCGCTGTCGAGCATCAGACCGCGCCACGCGAACCGGGGCGCGTCCTCAATGTCGGCCGCGGGAATGTCGACGCCGCCGCGCCCCGCCGTCAGCGTCGCCATCTGCCACAACGTGGTCGCGCCATAATAGAGACCCGCATCGTTTGACGCTGCGATCGTCACGCCTTGCGGGCGCACATGCAGCGCATACGCTTCGTTCCCCGCGATGCGGGCGTTTCGCGTGATCACAATAGCCGCCGCGCCCGCAGGCGCATCGCCGCGCCGGACAGCGATGCGAACATGGCGCGTGCGCTGCATCAGGTCGGCGAAACGCTCGGCGGCGGCCAGCGCGCCCGCATCATCCGCTCGCGCGTAGACGGCGACGCCGTCGCTCAGATGAAACGCGCCGACGTGAAGCTCTATCGCGCGCGGCGCCGGCACGAGAGCCAGCGGCGTCGCGTTGGCACGCGCGCCTGTCGTGAGCAAGACGGCGCAAAGCAACGCGGGCAGGAGTGAAACGCGCATTGCCAGACCCATGCTGCCCCCCGGTCCCCTGCTTCGGATAGGCGGAAGCGCTCCGCTGCTGGCGCGTGCCCATCCCGCTCGCGAACCTGACATCAATACGAACCTTGGCAACCAGAAACAAATCCAATTTGACACCAACTGAGACTATTGGTATTATATTGGTATATCCGTGGTACGGCAGCTTGAGGACGAGGCATGCTTGCGGAGCGCATCGGCGGCTTGAACGACAACGACCACGCGCCGCTTTACCTGCAACTGCAAAAGGCGCTTCGCGAAGCGATCCAGAGGCGCGTGCTGGAACCTGACGAGACGCTACCGGCGGAACGCGACATCGCCGAGGAGTTCAGCGTCTCGCGCGTCACCGTCCGCAAAGCCCTTGATGGGCTTGTAAACGAAGGTCTGCTGAGCCGACGCCAAGGCGCGGGCACCTGGGTCGCGTCGCGCGTCGAAAAGAGCTTCTCGAAGCTCACCTCGTTCAGCGAAGACATGCGCGCGCGCGGGCGTGTGCCGCACAGCACGTGGCTCAGCAAGACGGTCGGCGAAGTGACGCCCGCGGAATCCCTGATGCTCGGCCTTTCGCCCGGCGCCGGCGTCTACCGCTTCAGCCGTATCCGCTTCGCCGACTCAACGCCGATGGCGCTCGAATACTCGTCGATCCCCGCCTTCTGCCTACCCTCGCCCGAGTCCGTCGACGTGTCGCTCTATGAGGCGCTCGATCGGCAAGGTTATCGGCCGAAACGAGCGCTGCAACGGCTGCGCGCCGTGTTGTTCACGCCCGAGCAAGCCGAAGCGCTGCACGTACAGCCCAACGGCGCCGGACTGCTGATCGAACGGCATGGATTTCTGAAAGACGGGCGCGTCGTCGAGTTGACGCAGTCCTATTATCGCGGCGACGCTTACGATTTCGTCGCCGAACTCACCGAGAGCTGATGTGAGCGTCTCTGTTCCAGCGCCCCACGCGACGCGCATGTTCAAGGAAGCCGGCGAAGCGGCGCGCGCCGTAGGCGACGGCGTCAGGGGCAATAAGCGCGTCATTGCCGCGCTGGGCGCGCGTTTGCGTGCGCGGCCGCCTCGCGCCGTGTTGACATGCGCGCGCGGCAGCTCGGATCACGCCGCGACCTACGGACGCTATTTGATTGAAAGCCAACTCGGCGTGCTCACAAGTTCGGCATCCTTATCGGTCAGCTCAGTCTACGGCGCCACGCCGGCTCTCGACGAGACGCTCTATCTGGCGATTTCTCAATCCGGACGCAGTCCCGATTTGATCGCCTGCGTGGAGGCGGCGCGCGCCAAGGGCGCGTTTGTTGTGGCGCTGGTCAACGACGTGAACTCGCCGCTCGCTGCGCTTAGCCACGAAGTAGTCGCGCTTAGCGCCGGGCCCGAAGTCAGCATTGCGGCGACCAAGAGCTTCATCGCTTCACTCGCCGCGCTCGCGCATCTGGTCGCGGCGTGGCGCGGCGACGATCTGTTGATGCGCGATATTGCCTTGCTTCCCTCGCAACTTGAGCAAGCGTGGGCGCTCGACTGGTCTTCGGCGGTCCAACATCTGCTTACGCCGCGCAACATGTTTGTGATCGGACGCGGCGTGGGTCTCGCCGTGGCGCAGGAGGCTGCGCTCAAACTCAAGGAGACGTGCGGTCTGCACGCGGAAGCCTTCAGCGCCGCTGAAGTCATGCATGGCCCCCTTGCGCTGGTGTGCAAAGGCTTTCCAGCGCTCTTTCTGGCTCAGAACGACGCGACGTGCGCAAGCATGACGGAGACCGCCCAGACCTGTGCGGCGCGCGGCGCGCTTGTTCTCTATGCTGGGCGGGCCGCGCTGCAGAATACTCTGCCGAGCATTCCAGCGAACCCGCTGCTCGAACCGATCTTGCTCGCGCAGAGTTTCTATCGCATGGCGAATGCGCTCGCGCTCGCGCGCGGCTTCGATCCCGACCGGCCGCCGCATCTCAGCAAGGTCACGGAAACCGTCTGATGCAGACCGCCCTCCTCAATGCGCGCGTGCTGACGGACGCCGGTCTGGAAAGCGGACTCGCCGTCGTGATCGAGAGCGGACGCATTGCCGATGTAGCACGGGCGAATAGACTGCCGGATTGCGAGTGTGTCGATCTCGAAGGCGGCGTCCTGGCGCCCGGCTTCATCGATGTACAGGTGAATGGCGGCGGCGGCGTTCTGTTCAACGACGCCCCGTCCAAGGAAACGATCGCGCAGATCGGCGCTGCACACCGCCGTTTCGGCACCACCGGTTTCTTGCCAACGCTGATCAGCGATAACCTCGACGTCGTCGCCAAGGCGATGACTGCGGTGGACGCAGCCATCGAGGCCGGCGTCCCAGGCGTGCTCGGCGTGCACATTGAAGGACCTTTCCTCAACCCTGAACGCAGCGGCGTGCATGACGCCGCCAAGATGCGCGAACTCGATGACGCCGCATTTGCGTTGCTGACCTCGCTCAAGCGCGGCCGTACGCTCGTCACCCTGGCGCCGGAAATGACGACGCCGGAGATGATCTCCCGCCTTGCCGCGGCTGGCGTCATCGTCTCGGCTGGGCATACGAACGCCACTTACGAACAAACCCGCGAAGCGATTGCTGCCGGGCTCACCGGCTTCACCCACTTGTTCAACGCGATGTCGCCGCTGCTCGCGCGCGCGCCTGGCGTGGTCGGGGCGGCGCTTGACGATCAAGACACCTGGGCGAGCGTCATCTGCGACGGCGTCCATATCGCACCTCCCGCGCTGCGGATCGCTTTTCGCGCCAAGCGGCATGAGCGGCTGATGCTGGTGACGGACGCGATGCCAAGCGTGGGCGCCAATGAAAAAATCTTCAAACTGCAAGGCAAGACGATCCGCGTGCTGAACGGCGTTTGCATCGATGAGAGCGGCACGCTCGCCGGCGCCGACCTCGACATGGCCAGCGCGGTTCGTACGGTTGTCGCGGAAACGGACGTTCGCCCGCACGAAGCGTTGCGTATGGCGGCCTCGACCGCCGCCGATTTTCTGGGCCTGTCGAATGTGACGGGGCGCATAGCGCCCGGACTGCGCGCGGACCTCGTCCATCTGGACGACGAACTCCGCGTGCGGCGCACGTGGATTGGCGGCGCGCCAAGCGTCTAGCTGCTTCAGCTGAACCTCGGGCGGATCAGTGGAAGTTACGCCCCTTCGGCATGGCGTCCGCGGCGCCGCTGACGGAGAGATTGATGCGTTCATTGCGTGGATGGCGCCAGGAGCCGCTCGGGCCGGATTTGCGCGGCTCGTCATTGGGCGTCGAGGGATCGATCTCCGGGCCGACGACGGAAAGTTCCGAAAGCAACGGTGTCCAATTATGCACGCGCTCGGCGATGACATGGATGACGCCGCTTTCGCTTTGCACAGGCCCATCCACAGCGCAAAGCCGCGCTCCCAACACTTCCGGGCGGAAGCGTTCGAACAGCTTGGGCCACACCACGACATTGGCGATGCCGGTTTCATCCTCCAGCGTCATGAAGATGACGCCCGAGGCCGTGCCGGGCCGCTGGCGCACCAGAACCAGCCCGGCGACCCGCGTGCGCTGCCCGTTCCTCATGCGCGCCAGCTCTTCGGCGCGGATGGCGCGCTGCGCGGCGAGCGTGGGACGCAACAGCGCCGCCGGATGCGTCTTCAGCGAAAGCCCCAGCGTACGATAATCCTCCACCACCTGTTCGCCGACCGGCATTGACGGCAATTCAAAATCCGGCTCGCGCGTCGGGTCCTGCGTTTGCGCGAACAGCGGCAGATCCTCCTGGCCGCCGACGCGGTTCAATCCGCGCACCGCCCAGAGCGCGTCGCGGCGATCCAGCCCGAGCGAACGGAACGCGTCGGCGTCGGCGAGCTTCTCGATGGTCGAGGGCGAAAGCCCGCTGCGCAGCCAGAGATCGCGCACGGAATCGTAGCCGCGCCCGCGATGGCGCACGAGCCTTTCCATCTCCTCTTCGCTCAAGCCCTTGGCCTGGCGAAAGCCGAGGCGCATCGCGTGCGCGGTTTTGATATCGCTTTTCATCTCCGCATGGCGCGCATGCAAACGCCGCGCGGCGGCGGGGCCACGCTCGAGCGTGTTGTCCCAATGCGAGTGATTGATGTCGATGGCGCGCACTTCGACGCCGTGATCGGCGGCGTCGCGGACAATCTGCGCCGGCGCATAAAAACCCATCGGCTGTGCGTTGAGCAAAGCCGCAGCGAACACGTCCGGATAATGGCATTTGAGCCAAGACGACGCGTAAACCAGGATGGCGAAGCTCGCCGCATGGCTTTCCGGAAAGCCATATTCGCCGAAGCCCTCGATCTGCGCGAAGGAAGCCTCGGCGAAGGCGCGGTCGTAGCCGTTGTCGATCATGCCGCTGATGAATTTGTCCTTGAGCTGTTTGATGGTGCCGACGCGCTTGAACGTCGCCATGGCGCGGCGGAGCTTGTCGGCTTCCGGGGGCGTAAAGCCCGCGCCGACGATGGCGATCTGCATCGCCTGCTCCTGAAACAGAGGCACGCCCAGCGTGCGCTTCAGCACGGCTTCCAAGGCTTTCGAGGGATAGGTCACCTTCTCAAGCCCCTGCTTGCGCTTGAGATAAGGATGCACCATGCCGCCCTGGATCGGACCAGGGCGCACGATCGCCACTTCGATCACCAGATCGTAGAATTCTTCCGGCTTGAGGCGCGGCAGCATCGACATCTGCGCGCGGCTCTCCACCTGGAACACGCCGATCGAATCCGCGCGCTGCAGCATGGCGTAGACGCGCGGATCGTCGGCGGCGGAGAAATCGGCGAGCGCGGGCGCCTTAGGCGTCTCCGCCCAATCCGGATAGTGCCGCTCCACCAGATCGAACGCCTTGCGGATGCAGGTGAGCATGCCGAGACCCAAGAGATCGACCTTCAAGATGCCGAGCGCTTCGAGATCGTCCTTGTTCCACTCGACGACGGTGCGATCCTCCATGGCTGCGTTCTGGATCGGCACGACGTCGTGCAGCTTTTCGCGGGTTATGACGAAGCCGCCGACATGCTGGGAGAGGTGACGCGGAAAACCGTGCAATTCGTTGACGAGCGTGAGGCACGCCGTCAGGCGCGGATCGCTGAGATCCAACCCTTCGCGTTCGATGTCTTCTTTCGCGACGCCGTCCGACCACCAATGCAGCATTTTCGACAGGCTGGCGATGCGATCTTCGGAAAAGCCGAACGCCTTGCCGACTTCGCGGATGGCGCTGCGGCCGCGATAGGAAATGACGACGGCGGATAAGCCCGCGCGGTGGCGGCCATATTTTTTATAAACGTACTGGATCACCTCTTCGCGCCGCTCGTGCTCGAAATCGACGTCGATGTCCGGCGGCTCGCCGCGTTCTTCGGAGACGAACCGGTCGAATAGAAGCTCGCCCGTGGCGGGGTTCACCTCGGTGATCCCCAGGCAATAACAGATGGTCGAATTGGCCGCCGAACCGCGGCCCTGACAAAGGATGGGTTTCTTCGGCCCGCACTCGCGGTGAAACGGCGAACGCGCGAAGCGGACGATGTCGGCGACGGTCAGGAAGTAGGGCGCGTAATTGAGCCGACCGACGATCTCCAGTTCGCGCTTCAGATTATTGCGCACCTTTTCCGGCACGCCATCGGGATAGCGCTTTTGCGCCCCCTCCCATGAGAGCGTTTCAAGCGCGGTCTGCGCGTCGGGATAGCCTTCCGTGGTTTCGTCCGGATATTCGTAGCGCAAATCTTCCATGGAGAAACTGACGCCGGCGGCGAAGCGCACGCTTTCCTCCACCGCTTCCGGCGCATCGCGATAGAGCCGCGCCATTTCCGCGCCCGGTTTCAAATGACGCTCGGCGTTTTTCGCGAGCAAGTCGCCGGCATTGTCGAGCGTGGTTTTCTCACGGATGCAGGTCAGCACATCCAGAAGCGGGCGCCGCTCCGGACAATGGATCAGCGGCTCGGTCGTCGCGAGAAGGCGCGCGCCGGTTTCGGCCGCCAGCGCTTTCAGCAAGCGCAAGCGGCGGCGGTCTTCACCGTCGAAAAGAAACGGCGCCGCAAGCCAGACTTCGCCGCAGCACTCGCGAAGCGCTTGAAGGTAAAACGCCAAGCCTCCTCTTCCTGGTGGAGAAGCGTTTGGAATGACGATGCATTGCAGCCCCTTCGCGTAATGCAGCAGATCGTCGAAATAGAGATGGCACTCGCCTTTCGGCGCGCGCAGATTGCCATCAGTCAGCAAGCGCGTGAGCTGGGCGAACGTCGCGCGATCCTTCGGATAGGCGATGATCTCCGGCGCGCCATCAAGAAAGACAAGCCGGGCGCCGACCAGGAGCCGTACGCCCTCCTCCTTCGCTTTCACATGCGCGCGCACGACGCCGGCGAGCGTGCAGCGATCCGCCACGCCGATGGCGGAAAGCCCCAGCGCCTTGGCCTGCTCGACCATCTCCTCGGGATGCGAGCCGCCGCGCAGGAAGGAGAAATTGCTGGCGGCGCAAAGCTCGGCGAACGCGTTCATGCGAACAGCCCGTGCACGAACCAGCGCGGCGCTTCGGCTTCGCCATAGAGCCCTTCGCGATAGAGCCAGTAGCGCCGCCCGCGCGTATCCTCGATACGGTAATAATCGCGCGTGCGTTCTGCGCTCATCCAGTTGGGCGCGATGCGCTCCGGCCCTTCAGCGCGCGCCACTTCGCGCATCACGCGCCGCCAGCGGAAGCGTACGGGCGGACCATCCGGCACGGTGGCGATGGCTTCGATCGGCTGGGCGCGCGCGAACAGACGAAACGGACGGCGCAGCACGCCATCTTCCGACGGCGCAGGCGCGGGCGTGTTACGCTCGGCTTCGCGCAGCGCCATGCCCCAGCCAGAGGCGCGCTCCGGCGCATGGGCGCTGCGAAAGCGCGGGCGCAGCACGCGCGCCGCGCCGAGCCGCGCGCTCAGCACATCGATCAAGGCGGCGATCTTCTCCGCGCCGATGATGTCCTCGCTTTCGGCGACGAGCGTCTGCGCGGTTGGATCGATCAGCTCGATCTGCAGCGCATCGAGCCGCGCGGCCTCAATGCCGAATTCCGCGTCGATGCTTTCCGGCGTGACGTTCAGCCGTTCGCGATAAAGCCTGACGATGGCCTTCGCTTCGCGTTCCGGCCGGCTCAAGCCGATTTCAAGGACGCGATCTCGGCCGTCGACGCCATAGAGATGCAAAGCGGCGCGGCGAACGCCGGCGCCGCGCCGATCCAGTTTTTTGACGATGTCGGCGGCAAGCGCGCCGGCCGCTTCGAGAATGGCGTCGGTGGTGAAAAGCGGTTCGAGAAAACGTCTGAGCGCAAACACGGGCGGCGGCGGACGGCGCGGGCTGAGCGCTTCGCTGGCGCGCCCCAGCGCCTGATCGAGCCGCAGCAAAGCCCGTTCGCCCGCACGCGCGGCGAGCGATGTGCGCGGCGCGGCGTGCAATTGACCGATGGTTTTCAGCCCCAGGCGCTTCAGCAGCGCCACCGAATCCGGCTCAAGCCGCAGCGCTTTCACGGTGAGCGGCGCAAGATCGGCGAGCGGATCGCCGCCGTGCGTCTGCTTGGCGTACCGCGCCATCGCCCAGGCCGCGCCCGGCGTCCGCGCCAGCGCGCAGCGCGCGGTGAAACCTTGCCCCTTGAGCCGGCTCAGCACTTCGGCATGCAGCGCCGCTTCGCCGCCGAACAGATGCGCGCAACCGGTGACGTTGAGAAGAAGCCCGTTCGGCGCATCGATCACCACCACCGGCGTAAAGCGTTCGCACCACTCCGCCGCCGCATCGAGCGTCTTCGCATTGGCGGCGGGATCGTCCTCACGGACAAAGAGCGAAGGCTGCATCGCGCGCGCGTCAGCGAGCGCCATGCCGGTGCTCAGGCCGAGCTGCGCCGCGCGCCTGTCGACGCACGTCAGTTCGAAAGCATTGGCGATCTTGGCGTAGGTCGCGACCGGTTGCGCCTCAGGCGCGCCGCCGGACCGGATCAGCCGATCGGTCGCCAGACGCGGCAGCCAGATCGAGAGCCAGCTCTCTGAAAGCGCGCTCATGCGCATTCCACTCCAGGACAAAACTTTGACCGGCGGGGCCGGCGCGGTTGCGCGTCAGCGTTGCGCGGAAAACCGGCGCGCCGAGCTCGCGGCCCACGCCCCGGCTGGACGCGGCCTCGACGCGCCAGCGGGTCCAGGCCGCGGTGGGCGCATCTTCCGGCTTCAGCAGCAGGCAGCGCGAACCGTTGCGCTCGGCGGTCAGCAACAATCGGCGCGTGGCCTTGAGATCGAGCGGCTTGCCTTGCGCGCCCAGCGCGCAGAGCACCACGGCGCCGGCAATGGCGAGCCCCTGTTCGGCCGCCCACAGCGCCTCTTCGCGGCGACGCGCGCGGATCACCAAAAGGTGTTCGGGATCGATCCCGAACTGCGCCAGCCCTGCTGGGTAGGGCGCGCCCTCTTCAGCGAAGGCCGCCTCTTCGCCGGCCCAGATCAACCCTGTGCGGCCGCTCCAGTGCGCCGCAAGCCCAAGCGCCATCCCCAGGGCGGCGGCCTCCTCGCCGGCCCCGGCCGGGCCGATTTCGTGCAGCGCCGCCGCCGCCATGCGCTCCCGCACGGTGTTGAAATCGGGCTTCTCCGGGCAAGGAGGCGCGGGGACTGGACGCGGACCCATGTTCTCTATATGTTCTAGCGTTCCGAGTCCGATCCGGCAAGGGCGCTCATGTTCGCATTTACACTGTTCGACACTGCGGTCGGCCGCTGCGGGATCACCTGGGGCGGGCGGGGCGTGCTGGGGCTGCAGCTGCCGGAAAAGTCGCATGAAGCAACGCGGCTCAGGCTGCTCAGACATTGCCCAACCGCGGAAGAGGCCGAGCCGCCCTCTGGCGTCGCCCGCGCAATCGTCGACATCCAGGCGCTGCTGGAGGGCGAGCAGCGCTCGCTCAGGGCCGTTACGCTCGATATGAGCCGCGTTCCGGCGTTCAACGCCGAGGTCTACCACGCCGCCCGCGCCATTCCGCCCGGCCAGACCCGCACGTATGGCGACATCGCCCGGGTGATCGGCCAGCGCAGCGCGGCGCGCGCGGTCGGCCAGGCGCTCGGACGCAATCCGTTTGCGATCATCGTTCCGTGCCATCGCGTCGTCGGCGCGGATGGGCGCATGATCGGCTTCTCCGCCAATGGCGGCGTCGCTTTGAAGCTGCGGCTGCTG
>DASZSK010000233.1:0-11671 GCA_035548735.1 Caulobacterales bacterium
CGAAGAGAAATTCATGGGCCCGCTGGTGAAGACGGTGATGACGCGCTGCATTCAATGCACGCGCTGCATCCGCTTCGTCACGGAAGTGGCCGGCGTCGCCGAGATCGGCGCCACTGGCCGCGGCGAGGACATGGAGATCACTACCTATCTCGAAGCGGCGCTGCAAAGCGAGCTTTCGGCCAACATCATCGACCTCTGTCCCGTGGGCGCGCTGACGTCAAAACCCTACGCCTTCAACGCGCGGCCGTGGGAGCTGAAGAAGACCGAGTCGATCGACGTGATGGATGCGCTCGGCTGCAACATTCGCGTGGATGCGCGCGGCGACGCCGTGCTGCGCGTGCTGCCGCGTGTGAATGATGAGATCAACGAAGAATGGATCTCCGACAAGACGCGCTATGCCGAAGACGGGCTGGGCCGCCAGCGGCTCGATCGTCCCTACATCCGAGAAAACGGCAAGCTGCGCGAAGCCTCCTGGGAAGAGGCGCTGAAGGCGACCGCGAAGGCGCTTTCCGGCGATCCTAAGAAGATCGGCGCGATCGCGGGCGACCTGGCTTGCGCCGAGAGCATGAAGGCGACGCTCGATCTGTTCCGCGCCTTGGGCTCTCCCAACACCGACTGCCGCCCCTATGGCGCAGCACTCGGCGGCGGCCCGCGGCAGGGCTACATCTTTAACTCGACCATCGCCGGTATCGACCAAGCGGACATCATCCTGCTCATCGGCACGAACCCACGCCTCGAAGCGCCAGTGTTGAATGCGCGCATCCGCAAGGCGTATCTGCGCGGCGCGCGCATCGGTTTGGTCGGCGAGGGCGCCGATCTCACCTACGCCTACGAGCATCTGGGCGTCGGCGCCGACGCGTTGACGAAACTTGGCGCCTTTGCGGAGGCGCTCAAGAGCGCTCAATTCCCGATGGTGATCGTGGGCGGCGCGGCCATGGCGCGACCCGACGGCGCGGCGGTGCTGCGCGCGGCGGCGAAGCTGGCCACGGTGAAAGAAGGCTGGAACGGCTTCAACGTGCTGCACACCGCAGCCTCGCGCGTCGGCGCGCTTGATCTCGGCTTCCTGCCGCAGCAGGGCGGTCAAAACGCGGCGGCGATGCTGTCCGGCGGCGTCGATACGCTTTTCCTCTTGGGCGTCGATGAGGTCGACCTGCCGAAGACCGGCACGGTCATCTATCTCGGCACGCATGGCGACAAGGGCGCGCATCGCGCCGACATCATCCTGCCGGGCGCAGCCTACACCGAGAAGAACGCGACCTGGGTGAACACCGAGGGCCGCGTGCAATACGGCCGGCGCGCCGTCTTCCCGAAGGGCGACGCAAAGGAGGATTGGACCATCCTGCGCGCGCTCTCGGCGGTGATGGGCAAGACGCTGCCGTACGACTCGCTGGAAGCGCTGCGCGGCAAGATGATCGCCGATCATCCCACGTTCGGACATGTCGATTACGCGCCGGGCGCGGCCGATGCGGCGAACTTTGACGTTGCGTCGCTGGGCGCGGAGGGCGCGCTGTCGTCAGAGCCTCTCAGAAGCCCGATCACCGATTTCTACCTCACCAATCCGATCGCGCGGGCGTCGAAGACGATGGCCGAATGCTCGCGGCTGAAGAGCGGCGCGATGAAAGTGGCGGCGGAATGAGCGGGCTGATCCACGATTACGGCCCTGTCTGGGGGAGCGTCTGGGGCGTCCTGCAAGTGCTCGGCGTGATGGTGCTCCTGCTGCTGACGCTGGCGTTCATTCTGCTGTTCGACCGCAAAGTCTGGGCGGCTGTGCAGTTGCGGAAGGGACCGAACGTGGTTGGTCCGTTCGGGCTGCTGCAGAGCTTCGCCGACTTCTTCAAATTCGTGCTGAAGGAAATCGTCATTCCCGCCGGCGCGAACAAGACCGTGTTCATTCTGGCGCCGCTGATTAGCTTCGTGCTGGCTTTTATCGCTTGGGCAGTTGTGCCGCTGGCGCCGGGCTGGGTGATCTCCAACATGAATGTGGGGATCCTCTACCTGTTCGCGATCTCGTCGCTTGGCGTCTACGGCATCATCATGGGCGGCTGGGCGTCCAATTCGAAATATCCGTTCCTCGGCGGATTGCGCTCGGCGGCGCAGATGGTGAGCTACGAAGTTTCGATCGGCTTCGTGATCATCACCGTGCTGTTGCTGGTCGGTTCTCTGAATCTGACGACCATCGTTGATCATCAGCGCGCCGGCATCTGGATGTGGCACGGCTTCCGCATCTTCGACTTCGCCGATTTCCCGGGCAATCTGATCGTCGGCGTCGTCATGCTGGCGATGATGGTGGTGTTCTTCGTTTCCGCACTGGCTGAGACCAACCGCCCGCCGTTCGATCTGCCGGAAGCGGAATCCGAACTGGTCGCCGGCTATCAGGTCGAATACAGCTCGACGCCGTACCTGCTCTTCATGATCGGGGAATATCTGAACATCGTGCTCATGTGCGCGATGATCAACATTCTCTTCCTGGGCGGCTGGCATCCGCCATGGGGACCGATCGAAAGCCTGGGCTTGCCGCCGGTTTGGACGTCGATCGCGGCGTTCGTGATCTTCTATGTGAAGATCTGGTTCATCTTTTTCCTGTTCGCGATGGTGAAGGCGATCGTGCCGCGCTACCGCTACGACCAGCTGATGCGCATCGGTTGGAAGGTGTTCCTGCCGACCTCGCTGGTGGCCGTGGCGATCATCGCGGGTTACATCACCTACGCACAGACGGGGACGCACTGATGTCTCGCATTCTGCAAGCGGCGAAGGGCGCGCTCATGCTCGACATGCTGGGCGGCTTCATGCTGGGCATGAAATATTTCGTGCGCCGCAAGGCCACGATCAATTATCCATTCGAGCGCAACCCGCAGAGCCCGCGCTTCCGCGGCGAGCACGCGCTTCGGCGCTACGCCAATGGCGAGGAGCGCTGCATCGCCTGCAAGCTCTGCGAAGCGATCTGCCCCGCCCAAGCCATCACCATCGAGGCTGAACCGCGCGCCGACGGTTCGCGGCGCACCACGCGCTACGACATCGACATGGTGAAGTGCATCTATTGCGGCTTCTGCCAGGAGGCATGCCCGGTCGACGCCATCGTCGAGGGGCCAAATCTCGAATTCGCGACCGAAACGCGCGAGGAGCTCTATTACGACAAGGAGCGCCTCTTGGCGAACGGCGACCGCTGGGAGCGGGAAATCGCGAAGAATCTGGAATTGGACGCGCCCTACCGTTAGGCCGGCGCGAGCGAGGGACTGGGATCGATGTTGGCGGCGATCGCCTTTTATGTGTTGGCGGCAATCGCGATCGCCTCGGCGTTCGCGGTGATCGCCGTACGCAATCCGGTGCACTCGGTGCTGTTCCTGATTCTGACGTTCTTCACGTCGGCGGGGCTGTTCGTGCTGCTCGGGGCCGAGTTCCTGGCGATGCTGCTGGTCGTCGTCTATGTCGGCGCGGTCGCCGTGCTCTTCCTGTTCGTGGTGATGATGCTCGATGTCGACTTCGTCGAGTTGAAGCAGGGCTTCCTGGCGTATATGCCGCTCGGGGCCATCGTCGCACTGGTTCTGCTCGGCGAGCTGGTGCTGGTCGGCAGCGCCGCGGGCGGCGCCGGCGGCGCGCCAATCTCGCTTGCGCCGAGCGCTCCAGCCTCGATCACCAATGCCGAGGCGATCGGGCGCGTGCTCTACACGGACTATCTGCTGCTGTTCCAATTGGCCGGGCTCATCCTGTTCGTGGCGATGATCGGCGCGATCGTGCTGACGCTCCGCCACCGCCCGGGCGTGCGGCGTCAAGATGTCGGCGCCCAGGTGGGACGGCGCCGAAGCCAGGCGGTCGAACTCAAGGACGTGCGGCCGGGCCAGGGGCTCGGGTGATGGGGATCGGCTGATGGAAATCGGGCTCGCGCATTACCTGTTCGTCGCCGCCGCTCTGTTCACGATCGGCGTGTTCGGCATTTTCGTGAACCGCAAGAACGTCATCATCATCCTGATGTCGATCGAGCTGGTGCTGCTCTCGGTGAACATCAATCTCGTGGCGTTCTCCTCCTACCTGCACAATATCGCCGGCCAGATCTTCGCGATGATCGTGCTGACGGTGGCCGCGGCGGAGGCGGCGGTCGGGCTCGCCATTCTGGTGACGTACTTCCGCAATCGCGGCGGCATCGCGGTTGAAGACATCAATCTGATGAAGGGCTGACGGTCGTGGCGTTTCACTACGAAATCCTGATCGTGCTGGGGCCGCTGTTCGCGGCGGCGATCGCTGGCCTCTTGCAGAAGCAGATCGGCGACACGCTGGCGATGGCGGTCACGACGCTGAGCGTGGGCCTTTCGCTCGCGCTCTCGCTCTATCTGTTCAGCAACTTTACCTGGGGCGCGGACGGCCCGCGCACCTACGAACTCTTCCGCTTCATCGATGTCGGCGCGTTCAAGTCGACCTGGAGCGTGCGGATCGACGCGATGTCGGCGGTGATGCTCGTGGTGGTGAACACCGTGAGCTTCCTCGTCCACGTCTATTCGACCGGCTATATGAAGGACGATCCGGACCGGGCGCGGTTCTTCTCATATCTGTCGTTCTTCACCTTCGCGATGCTGGCGCTGGTGACGTCGAACGACCTCTTGCAGCTTTTCTTCGGCTGGGAAGGCGTGGGCGTCGCGTCGTACCTGCTGATCGGCTTCTGGTTCAAGAACAAGGCCCCGAACGACGCGGCGATCAAAGCGTTCGTGGTGAACCGCGTTGGCGATTTCGGCTTCGCGCTCGGGATCATGGCGGCGTTCTGGGCGTACGGCTCGATCCAGTACGACGCCATCTTCGCCGCCGCGCACGCGGACCCCAGCAAGGGATTTGACCTGATCCGCTTTCATGCGCCGGCCGTGGAGGTGGTGAGCTTCCTTCTGTTTATCGGCGCCATGGGCAAGAGCGCGCAATTCTTCCTGCACGTGTGGTTGCCGGACGCGATGGAAGGCCCGACGCCGGTGTCGGCGTTGATCCACGCTGCGACGATGGTGACGGCGGGCGTGTTCATGGTGTGCCGCTGCGGCTCGCTTTACGAGCTGGCGCCGTACGCGGCGGGCTTCGTGACCATCATTGGCGCGACGACGGCGTTCTTCGCCGCGACCGTCGGCGTGGCGCAGAACGACATCAAGCGCGTGGTTGCGTATTCAACCTGTTCGCAGCTCGGTTATATGTTCGCCGCCGCCGGCGTGGGGGCCTACAACGCGGCGATGTTCCACCTGTTCACGCACGCCTTCTTCAAGGCGCTGCTGTTTCTGGGCGCCGGCTCGGTGATCGTGGGGCTGCACCACCAGCAGGACATGCGGGCGATGGGCGGCGTGCGCAAACCGATGCCGATCACCTGGGCGATGATGGTCATAGGCACCCTGGCGCTGATCGGCTTCGGCATCCCCGGCATTGGCGGCTTCGCTGGGTTCTATTCGAAGGACGCGATCATCGAGCGCGCTTACGAGGCCGGCGAAGCGAACGTGATCGGCGGCCAATTCGCTTATTGGTGCACGATCATCGCGGCGCTGCTGACGAGTTTCTATTCGTGGCGTCTTCTGTTCATGACGTTCGAGGGGCGCTTCCGCGGCGGCGAAGCCGCTGCGCATTCACACGACCATGGCGAAGAGGGGACGGCCGAACCGGATGATCACGCGCACGCGAATGATGCTCATGCGCATGACGACCATGGCCACCACGCGCCGTCGCCCGCGGATGGTTCAGCGCCTGCGCATGAATCGCCTTGGGTGATGCTGGCGCCGCTCTTCGTGTTGGCGTTGGGCGCCATTTTCGCCGGGGCGATCTTCCAGAGCTATTTTCTGGGCCATGGCGCCGAAGCGTTCTGGCGGGGCGCCGTGCCGCTTGCGCCGGAAGCGCATGAGGTGTTGCCGACCTGGGTGACGTGGGCGCCGCTTGGCGTGACCGTCGCGGGCTTCTTGCTTGCCGTCTTCTTCTATCTGCTGAACCAAGGGCTTGGCGCGCGCATCGCCGCCGCGGGCGGGCCGATCCACGCCTTCCTGTATCACAAATGGTATTTCGACGAGATCTATGACTTCGTGTTCGTCAAAGGCGCGCGCGCCTTGGGCGACCTGTTCTGGAAGGGCGGCGATCAGAAGCTGATCGACGGGCTTGGCCCGGATGGCGCAACCATCGCGTCGCGCTTCTTCTCGCGTCAGCTGCGCAGGCTGCAGACCGGTTTTGTGTATCACTACAGCTTTCTGATGCTCGCCGCGGCGGTGCTGTTCGGCGCTTACGCGATCTATGCCGGCGTGGGGGCGGGCCGATGATACAGATGATGCAAGGCTGGCCGCTGCTCTCCATCGTCACGCTGCTGCCGACAGCGGGGGCGCTGCTGATCCTCGCCGCGCGTGCGATGCTGCCCGGTGAGAATGTCGGCTTCGACCGTGGCGTGAAGCTTTTGACGCTGATGGTGACGATCGCCACGTTCGTCGTTTCGCTGGTCGCGTTCGCCGCGTTTGATTTCCACAAGCCGGATTTCCAGCTGGTCGAGAACATCTCCTGGGCGTTCGGCTCAGCCTACCATCTAGGCGTCGACGGGCTGTCGATGTCGCTCATCCTGCTGACGACCTTCATCACGCCGCTCTGCATCCTGGCGAGCTGGTCGATCGATAAGCAGGTCACCTCCTACATGATCCTGTTCCTCGTGCTGGAGACGCTGATGATCGGCGTTTTTTGCGCGATGGATATCCTTCTCTTCTACGTTTTCTTCGAAGGCGGCCTCATTCCGATGTTCATCCTCATCGGCGTGTGGGGCGGGCAGCGGCGCGTGTACGCCGCGTTCAAATTCTTCCTCTACACGCTGCTTGGCTCGCTGCTGATGCTGGTGGCGATCGTAGCGATGATCATCATCAGCGGCACGACGAGCATCCCCGACCTGCTGCGCTTTCACTTCGATCCGCAGGTGCAGATCTGGCTGTGGCTGGCTTTCTTCGCATCGTTTGCTGTGAAGCTGCCGATGTGGCCTGTGCATACTTGGCTGCCGGACGCGCACGTCGAGGCGCCGACCGCAGCATCCGTCGTGCTCGCGGGCATTCTCCTGAAGATGGGCGGCTACGGCTTCCTGCGCTTCTCGCTGCCGATGTTCCCGGACGCGTCGCACTATTTTACGCCGCTCGTGTTTTCCCTTTCGGTGATCGCGATCGTCTATGCGTCGCTGGTGGCGTTCCGCCAACTCGATATGAAGAAGCTGATCGCCTACTCCTCGGTGGCGCACATGGGCTTCGTGACGCTGGGCATGTTCTCCGGCAATGAGCAGGGTATCCAGGGCGCGATCTTCCAGATGCTGTCGCACGGCGTCATTTCGGGCGCGCTCTTCCTCTGCGTGGGCGTCGTCTATGACCGCATGCACACGCGCGAGATCGCCTTCTATGGCGGTCTAGTGAACCGCATGCCTGTGTATGCGGCGATCTTCCTCTTGTTCACCCTTGGCAATGTCGGGCTTCCGGGAACGAGCGGCTTCGTCGGCGAAATCCTCACCATGACCGGCTCGTTCCAGATTAACGCCTGGTACACAGCCGTCGCGGCGAGCGGTGTGATCTTCTCGGCGGTCTATGCGCTGACGCTTTATCGCAAGGTGTCGTATGGGACGATCCAGAATCCCAAGCTTGCGACCATCGCCGATCTCGATGCGCGCGAGTGGGCGACATTCATCCCGCTGATCGTGGCGACCCTGGTGATGGGCATTGCGCCAAGCTACGTGCTCGATTTCACGCGCGCTTCGGCTGAAGCCATATCGAACGCTTACGTGGGAGTTGCGCCGTGAGCGTCGCAATGACTGACCTGATGCACAGCATCCCGTTCGCTTGGCCGGAGCTGGTGCTCGCCGGATACGCGCTGATCGCCGTGCTGATCGGCGCCTGGAACGGCGACCGCGCGTTCGGCCTGTTGTCGTTCCTCGGCGTCGTCGCACTCGTCGCGGCCGGGGCGCTTGCCATCGTGCATCAGCCTTCTTCTGCCGTACGCATTTTTCAGAACGAAATGACGGTCGACGGGCTGGCGGTCTTCGCCAAGGCGCTGGTGGCGTTCTCATCGGCTGCCACTTTGATCCTCGGCGCCGACCATTTCTCGCAAACCGGTGAGAAGCGGTTTGAATATCCGGTGCTGATCGCGCTCTCCGTGCTTGGCATGTTCGTGATGGTCTCGGCGCGCGATCTGATTGCACTTTATGTCGGCGTCGAACTGCAAAGCTTAGCGGCTTACGTCCTGGCTGCATGGCGGCGCGACGACGCGCGCTCTTCGGAAGCCGGCCTCAAATATTTCGTGCTGAGTGCGATCGCTTCGGGCCTGCTGCTTTACGGTTCATCGTTCGTGTACGGCTTCACTGGCGCCATTTCTTTCGATGGGATCGCCGCGGCGATAGCCCAAGGTCCGGGCGTTGGAGTGATCTTCGGGCTGGTGCTGATGCTCTGCGCCATCGGCTTCAAGATGTCCGCGGCGCCGTTCCATATGTGGACGCCCGACGTCTATGAAGGCGCGCCGACCCCGGTGACGGCTTTCTTCGCGGCGGCGCCGAAAGTGGCCGCCGTCGCGCTGATGGCGCGCGTGCTCTATGAGCCGTTCGGCGCGATGACGGCGCAGTGGCAGCAAGTCGTCGTGGCGTTGTCGATGATCTCGATGCTGCTGGGATCGTTCGCGGCGCTGCTGCAGACCAACATTAAACGGCTGATGGCGTATTCCTCGATCGCCAATATGGGCTTCGCGCTGATGGGACTGGCGGCGGGACGCGGCGACGGGGCGTCTGCGGCGCTTCTCTATCTCGCCATGTACCTGCCGGCGAACATCGGCATCTTTGCTTTGATCCTGGCGATGCGCCGCGGCGGCCAGGCGGTCGAATCGATTGACGACCTTTCGGGCCTTGCGCAGCGGCGTCCATGGATGGCCGCGCTCTTCACGGTGCTGCTGTTCTCAATCGCCGGCATTCCCCCACTCGTCGGGTTCTGGGGGAAGCTGGTCGTGTTCCGCGCCGCGGTCGAAAGCGGCTGGGTGTCGCTCGCCATCGTCGGCGCCATCGCCGCGGTCGTGGCTGGCGCGTACTATCTGCGCATCCTATCGGCGATCTGGTTCAAGCCTGCGGGCGCGGCGCTCGCCCCAGCGACCGGCGCCGTCATGTTGACTGCCTCCGCAGCTGCGCTTCTGACATTCCCGATCCTGGTGTTTGGACTAGGCGCGTTACAGCATTGGGCTGAGGCCGCGGTGCGCGGATTTTGAGGCCGCGCGGAAATGAGGCGCGATGATCGACGCTCAAGCGCCGGTCGAATGTTTTGACGAGATCGATTCCACGATCCTCGAAGCGCGGCGTCGCGCCGAACGCGGCGAGTATGGTCCTGTCTGGTTGATCGCAAAGCGGCAGACCGCGGGCAGGGGGCGGCGCGGTCGGTCGTGGTCTTCAGTCGACGGCAATCTGCTGGCGACCTATCTGGGCCTCACGGAGCGATCGCCCGCGGAAATCGCACAGCTGGGTTTTGCGACCGGGCTGGCGATCGCCGAGACGATCGACGCGACGATCGGCTCGGGTCGCGCAACACTCAAATGGCCGAACGACGTAATGATCGATGGTGCGAAGGCTTCGGGCCTCATGCTCGATAGCGGCGCGCTGCCGAACCGCGGTTCGTGGTTCGCGCTTGGATTTGGCGTCAACCTCGCGGCCGCGCCGGACGTTCCAGATCAGCCGACGGCGAACTTGCGCACCGCGCTGCCGCCGGATGCGCTGGCGCCGGAGCCGCTGGCGTTTCTCGCACAGCTCAGGCCGCGTCTCGATACGTGGGTGGGACGGCTGACGCAGCAGGGTTTCGAGCCGCTTCGCCAAGCGTGGACGCGGCGCGCGCATCGCATGGGCGAGCGCGCGGCGGTCGCGACCGGGGCAGGCAAGATCGAGGGCCGCATCGTTGGACTTTCACCACACGGCGAACTCGAACTCGAAACAGCGGACGGCGTGAAATTGATTGCGGCCGGAGACATTCTCCTGCCCGGCACGGAGGCGGCGTGATGCTGCTCGCCATCGACGTTGGCAACACCAACACCAAGTTCGCCGTTTGGGACGGCGAGGCGTGGCGCGGGCAGTGGCGCGCCTCCACGGATTCGACGCGCACGGCTGATGAGTACGGCCCATGGTTCGCGCAGCTCATGGCGCTCGCGGGCTTGAGTTTCGACAACATCAAGGCCTGCATCGTTTCGACCGTCGTGCCACAGGCGCTGTTCAACCTGCGCAACCTCTCGCGCCGGTATGTGGGCGTCGAGCCGATGGTGATCGGCGAGGATGGCCTCAATCTCGGGATCGAAGTGCGCATCGACAAGCCAAGCGAGGCGGGCGCCGACCGCCTCGTCAACGCCGTGGGCGCCTTTATCACCTATGGCGGGCCGGCGATCGTGATCGACAGCGGTACGGCGACGACGTTTGACATCGTCGGCGCCGACGGCGCCTTCGAAGGCGGCATCATTTCGCCGGGGATCAACCTCTCTCTGCAAGCGCTGCACGAAGCCGCGGCGCGCCTCCCGCGCGTCGAAATCCGCGATCCGGGGCTGGTGATCGGCAAGGATACGGTTCGGGCGATGCAGTCGGGCATCTATTGGGGTTCGATCGAGTTGATCGAAGGCCTGTTGCGACGCGTGCGGGCGGAATACGGCAAGCCGATGATCACCATCGCCACCGGCGGCGTGGCTTCTCTGTTCGAGAGCGCCGCGACTAGCATTGATCACTTCGACCAAGAACTCACTTCGCGCGGTCTGTTGGAAATCTATCGCCGCAACGGTGGAACCCTTTGAGCCGGACCGGCGCTTCCTCGGGCATGCAGGCAAAGCCGGGAGACGAACTCGTTTTTCTTCCGCTCGGCGGCTCGGGCGAGATCGGCATGAATTTGAACGCCTACGGCTACGGTCCGCCGGATGCGCGCAAATGGATCATCGTCGATATCGGCGTGACGTTCGGGCGTGAAGAGCAGACGCCCGGCATCGAGATCGTTCTACCCGATCCCTCCTATCTGGTGGAGCAGAAGGACGACATTCTGGGCATCGTGCTGACGCACGCGCACGAAGATCATATCGGCGCGTTGCCGTGGCTCTGGCCCAAACTGAAAGCGCCGCTCTATGCGACGCCGTTCACCGCCGCGCTGATCCGCGAAAAGCTGCGCGAGCGGGGGCTTTTGGAGAAGGTAAAGCTCACGGAAATTCCGCTGAAAGGTTCGCTGACGCTGGGGCCGTTCGACATCGATTTCGTGACGCTGACGCACTCGATCCCCGAGCCCAACGGGCTCGCCATTCGCACGCCGCTTGGGCTCGTCTGGCACACGGGCGATTGGAAAATCGATCCCGATCCGCTGATCGGCGAAACCACCGATGAAGCGACGCTGCGCGCCATGGCCGACGAGGGCGTGCTCGCCATGGTTTGCGACAGCACCAACGTCTTTGTCGAAGGCCATGCGGGGTCGGAAGCCGATGTGCGCGCGCGGCTGACGGAGGTCATTGCGCGATGCAGGAGGCGTGTGGCGGTCACGGCGTTCGCCTCGAACGTGGCGCGCGTCGAAACGGCCATTCACGCCGCCAAGGCGGCCGGCCGGACGGTATGCCTGGTCGGGCGCTCGATGCATCGTATCGTGAGCGCCGCGCAAAGCGTCGGCCTCTTGAAGGATGCGCCGCAATTCATCGATGAAGAGGACGCGGGCGGCCTGCCGCCTGAGAACGT
>DASZSK010000234.1:0-28810 GCA_035548735.1 Caulobacterales bacterium
AAACGTCGCGCGCTCGAACTCCGGCAACGCCGTGATCATCTCGTACATCTGCAGCACGCCGCACAGATGCGTGATCCCAACCTCGGGATCCGTCAGCAAACGCAGAGCAACGGCGGCGTCGAACCGGCGTACGGTGGTGACTTGGCCGCCCCAATAGAGCGTGGGATTCGAATAGGTGTTGAGCGCGCCGGCATGAAACATCGGCACGATATTCAGGTGGTGGTTGCCGCGTTCGGCCATGCGCGACGTGTGGGCGAGATTGAGCGCCTGCGCCTGCAGCGAGCGATGGCTGCACAATGCGCCTTTCGGCAGCCCGGTTGTTCCAGACGTGTAAAGGATGTGTGTCAGCGTGTCGGCGTCGTACATGCCGCCGGGCAGCACGCAATCGGCCGCTTCAATGAGCTCATCATACTCGCTGGTTCCCGGCGTATCGCTCCAAGCCAGCCGCGCCTCGAACGGGATGGCCTCGGCAAGCGCATCCGCCGTGGTTTTCCAAGTATCGTCACTGATCAGAAGGCGCGGCTCGGCATCGCGCATCAGCGTCACCATCTCGCCGAGCGCCAAGCGCCAATTGATCGGCACCAGGATCAGTCCGGCGCGCATGCAGGCGAATTGCAGTTCGAATATGCGCACGTCATTTTCGGCGATCAGCGCGACACGATCGCCCGGCGCGAGCCCGTAGCGCTGCAGCAGCGAGGCGGAGAGCCGCCCGACCCGCCGCTCGAGTTCGCCCCATGTCAGCGTTACGCCGCGTTCGACGCTCGTCGCGGCGGGCGTCTCCGGGCGCACACGTGCATTGTAAGCGACCCAATCATGCACCTTTGCCATCAGGCGTTTCTCCCCCGGTGGATTTTATGAAGATTTCTTGCGCCACCGACGCCACCAGTACGCCGTCGCGGCTATAGAATCGTCCCGTCGCGAACCCGCGCCCATTCGCCGCGCGCGAGCTTTCCTGCACATGCAGGATCCAGTCGTCGCACCGCACCGGCGCATGCAGCCAGAAGGAATGATCGAGTGAAGCGCCGAAGAAGCCGCGCGCCGCGATCAAATCTTCCCAGCGGATCGGATGGCGTCCGATGATCGGCTCCGCCATCGTAAGGTCGCTGCCATAGAGCAGAAGGCACGCGTGCAGCGTTGGATCGTCCGGCAGCGGCGTCTCGGCGCGCATCCATATGCGATTGCGGCCCTCGCTGGCGTCCTCGTCCCAGGGGCGGTGATCGACATAACGGATATCGATGGGCCACGGCACCCCGGAATTCTCCGGCGGATTTCCCTGGTGCTGCGCCAACAACAAATCGTCGCGCGAAGCGCACGCCTCCGGCGGCGGCGCCTCGGGCATCGGCCATTGGTGCGCAAACCCCTTGCTCGGCGCCGAGAAGGATAGCGTGACCACCATGAGGCACGCGCCATCTTGTTCGGCGCGAACCAGGCGATTGGAAAAAGTTCGCGTATCGCGCAACCGCTCGACGCGATAGCGAATGGACGTACTTGGATCACCCAGGCGCAAGAAATAACAATGCGCCGAATGCAGACTGCGCTCGGGCGACACCGTCGCCGCCGCCGCCATCAGCGCCTGCGCCAGCATCTGTCCGCCGTAGACGCGATCGAAGATATCAGACGTCTGCGGGGCCAAGAATTGATCCGCGCCTTGCGGTTCGACGCGCAACACGTCATCGAGGAGCCGCCGCAACGTCGCGATCCGCGCGGAGCGGCTGGCGACGCGAATGGCTGGATCGATCTCCCTATTCAAACAGAACGTCCTCCGGCGGCGCTTACCCACCCATTACATACCACTCACTGATAGGCTAGCAAATCGGCCAATCAGGCGCGCCAGGCGATCCGGCTCGGGCGTCACATTGCCCATCACGTCCACACACTGTACGCTTAGAGCAGTCATGACTGTTTCACCGTCCAATACCCTCGCCGCCTCCGACGCTGACGTGCTCTCCCGGCTCATCGCGCGGCGTAAAAGCTGCCGCGGCTTTCGCCCTGATCCGGTGCCACGGGCGACGATCGAACGCGTGCTGGCGATGGCGCAGGGCGCGGCCTCCTGGTGCAACTCGCAACCCTGGCAAGTCATCATCACGGAAGGCGCGGCCACCAATCGCTTTCGCGACGCGCTCTATGCGCACGCGACATCACAAGGCTGGGCCAACCAGAAGACGCGCCCAGAAACGCCGGACTTCCCGTTCCCCCTGAAATACGAGGGCGTTTACAAGGACCGGCAACGCGAAGTCGGCTGGGCGCTTTATCGGAGTGTTGGCGTCGCCCATGGCGATCGCGAGGGCTCCGGACGGCAGGTACTGGAAAACTTCCGCCTGTTCGGCGCACCGCACGTGATGATCATCACCACGGAGCGGGACCTGGGAATTTATGGCGCGATCGATTGCGGCGGCTATATCGCCAACCTCATGCTGGCAGCAGAAAGCTTGGGAATCGCCACCATTGCCCAAGCCGCGTTGGCAGGTGCGGCGCCGTTTGTCCGCGACTATTTCGCCGTTCCCGAGCATCGCCAGATCGTGTGCGCGGTTTCCTTCGGCTATGAAGATGCAGCGCATCCGGCCAACAGCTTTCGCGCGCCACGTGCGCCACTCGAACAAGTCGTCCGCTTCGTCACCGAATAAAGCCTCAGGCCCTATCCATGTCCGTTTCCGCAGCGCCCATTCGCGATCCCGCTGTTCAGCGTTTGCTGGACAAAGAGGCGATCCGGGATCGCATCATGTCCTACGCCCGCGGCGTCGATCGCCGGGACCGCCCCCTGCTCGCGGATTTGTATTGGCCGGAGGCGATCGATCGCCATCTCAGCTTTCGCGGCTCAGCGCCCGATTTCATCGACTTCGCCATGAAACTGATGCAGGGCATGTTGACCCATCACATGCTGGGCAATGTGATGATCGACTTCGCAAGTGCTACGGAGGCGCACGCCGAGACCTATTATATCGCCGCGCACGAGCGCGACGCCGAGGGTGGACGGCAGGATTTTATCATCCACGGCCGCTATCTGGATTTGTTCGTGAAGCGCGGCGAAGAATGGCGCGTGCTTGAGCGCACGTTGACCTGCGATCTCTATTCGATGCGCCCGTCGACTGCGGACTGGGCCAACGGTCCCTACGCCAAGCTTGACACGATCGGCGCCGCCAAACCGGACGACGCCCTTTATCGTGCTTTCAAGCGCAGCTAGCGGCGAAACCTGCCGCATTGGCGCCGGCGATCCGACCGAAGATGATGGCGCTGCTGATATAGTTGCCGCCGCCGACATAGCGATCGCCGAGCACGCCGCCCGTCGTTTCGCCGGCCGCGTAGAGCGCTGGAATCGGGCGTTGCGACTGATGCATCACGCGCGCCTCCGCATCGATCTGCACGCCTGCTGACGTGGCGCCGAAGCTCGCCGCATGCACTTCTGCGGCATAGAATGGCGGTTTCGCTATTGGCTTCAGATCGCCTTGCTTGAGAAAGCGGCTGTCGCCACCGCGCGCCACATCGGCATTGTACGCCGCCACCGTGCCGGTCAATGTCGCGGCATGAATGCCGGCTTTGGCGGCGAGCGTCTCTAACGTGTCCGCCACGAGCACGCGACCCTTCTTCGCTTCCTCGAGCAGGCGCTCGCCGGAATATGCAAAATCCCCAACGCCCAACTTGTCGGCGAACGGATGCCGAGACGGCGAACTTGCCCGCGTCGGTTCGTCGAAGATGGCGAAACATTTCCGGCCAGGCTGCGCCGCAATCAAGTGCCCATTCACGCAATAGGGCGCGGTTTCGTCCATGAAGCGGCGGCCATCGGTATTGACGAACACGAGCCATGGCGGATGGAAATCCGCCACATCGCGGGAAAATCCCGGTGAAGCGTTGACCAGCAAGCGCCCTTTGCCCGCCACAGCCGCTCCAATCGCGCGCGCCATGGCGATGCCATCGCCGCGACTCGACTCGGCGCCAAAGTAGAACGACCACCGCTCGTCTTCCGCCGCGACTTCCGGATTGAATTCGGCGAGCATTCGCCGGTTGGCGCCGTAGCCGCCCGCAGCGAGGACAACCGCGCCCGCGCGCATCGTCTCGCCTTGCGCCGCCACGCCGCAAACGCGCTCGCCGTCCAACGCCAAACTTTCGACGCGCACACCCGTATGCACGTCCACCCCGCGCGCGCCCGCAACGCCGAGCAGCGCATTGAAAAGCACAAGCCCAGAGCCTGTTGTGTGATGACCGCGCGGCGCGTCATCGACCCCGGATACATAAAGCCCGGCCGGATCGAACGGCACGCCACGCGCAATCAACCACTCCAGCGTCGGCGCCGCCTCGTCGCAGAAGCGGCGGACAATGCTGGGCTCGATATTCCATTGGTTGATCGCCATGTAATAGCGGTACATGCGCTCGACGTCGTCGCTGACGCCCGCCGCCTTCTGCACGCTCGTACCGGCTGCGTAGAACACGCCGCCCGACAACGCCGTGGAGCCTCCGGCGTTCTTGCCCGCTTCAAAGAGCGTCACCGAAGCGCCAGCCTCCGCCGCCGCGATGGCGGCGGCCATGCCAGCGCCACCGCCGCCGACGACGATGACATCGCAGTCGCGCGTCACGAAACCGGTCCAAGCAAGAGCCGCAAAGGACTTTCCAACATCGCCACCAGCGTGGCGAGAAGCCGAGCGGCTGCGGCTCCGTCGATGGCGCGATGATCGCAAGCAAGCGTGAGGATCACTTCCTGTACGGCTTTCGGCGCCCCGTTCGCGTCTGGCCTGAAGACGCCATGCGGCGCGCCGACGCCAAGAATGAAAGTCTGATCCGGATCGATGATGGGCGTCAGCGACCGTGCGCCGTACATGCCGACGTTCGAAACGCTGATGGCCGCCTCGCTGGCGTCGGCGGCGCTGATCGACCCTTTGCGCGCCCGCGCCACTGCGGCTTCCATGGCGCGCGCGAGATCGTAGAGAGCGAACTTGTCGGCATCGCGCAGCACGGGCGCGAGCACGCCGACCGGCGACTCGACAGCAACTCCCACGCTTGTTGCGGAAAGCGCGTGCAATTCGCCCTCTCGCCAAACCACATTCGTCTCCGGGTGCTGCGCCAGCGCGCGGGCCACAGCCGCGACCAGAAAGGCGGTCACTGTCAATTTTGGCGCATTCGGCTCGGCGTTCAGATCACGCCGCAACGCCGTCAGGGCATCGAAGGCGACGCCCGCAGTGAGATAGAAGTGCGGTATCTCCGCTTTGCTGCGGGTGAGACGCTCCGCGATCAGCCGCCGATATTTGCTGGTCGGCGCCGCTCCGGCCCGCGTCGGCGCAGACACGGGAGGCGCCGTGGGGCGCGCCTTGCGTGCGGCGGCGGCAGCCTCCACGTCGCGCGCTTGAATTCTCCCGCGTGGGCCGGTGCCGGCAATCTCTGCAAGATGAATGTCGTTTGCCGTCGCCAATCTGCGCGCCAAGGGCGTCGCAACAATGCGCACCGCGGAGGCCGACGCGACACGTACGGGCGCCAGTGCGGCAATGACCGGCGCAGCTTCCGCCTCGACGGCGACATTCGCCTGCGCCGGCCCTGTCCACAGCGCCACCACCGCGCCGACCGCGAGCGTCTCGCCGGCTTCGGCCAGCAAACGCGTGATGCGGCCCGCCGACGGCGCTTCAATCTCGTTGCTGATCTTGTCCGTCTCGACCACGAACATGATTTGTCCCGGCTGCACTTCGTCGCCCGGACCCACGCGCCATTCGGCGATCAGCCCCTCCGACATCGTCAGCCCGAGCTTAGGCATGACGATGGGATTCTCGTTAGCGCCGCTGTCAGCCATGGGTCGCCCGAACGGCTTCGACGATGCGCGCTGCGCCAGGCAGAACCGCTTTCTCCAGATTTCGCGCGAACGGGATCGGCAGGAATTGCGCGCCGACGCGCATGATCGGTCCGTCAAGCTCATCGAAGCCGATCTGCGCCATACGCGCCGCGATTTCGGCGCCTACGCCGAACGCCTCCACAGCTTCATGCGCCACCACCAAGCGATGCGTGCGCGAGAGCGACGCGAGCACGGCCGACTCGTCCCATGGCTGCAGCGTCCGTAGATTGATCACTTCGGCGTCGACGCCTTCTTCCGCCAGCGAGCGCGCCGCGGCGAGCGCCTCGTGCACCATCGCGCCGTACGTCACGATCGTTACGTCGCTTCCCGCGCGCTCGATGCGCGCCACGCCGAGCTCAGCCTTCGGCGCCGGCTCGCTGAGCGCGCCCTTCATCGCGTAGAGCGCTTTGTGCTCGACAAAAATCACCGGATTTGGATCTTCGATCGACGCCAGCAACAGCGCGTAGGCGTCGTCCAACGTGGCGGGGCAAACCACCTTCAACCCCGGAATGTGCGCAAACCACGCCTCAAGACATTGCGAGTGCTGAGGCCCGGCGTTCAACCCGCCGCCATGTTGTGTCCGCACGACGAGCGGCACATCGCCCTGGCCGCCGAACATGAAGTGAAGTTTGGCCGCTTGATTGACGATTCCGTCCATGGCCAACGCGACGAAATCCATGAACATGATTTCGATCACCGGCCGGTAGCCGCCCATGGCGAGCCCGACCGCCACGCCGGCCATGGCGTTTTCCGAGATCGGAAAATCGAGCACGCGCTCTCGCCCGTATTTGTCGAACAGCCCGCGCGTCGCGCCGAACACGCCGCCCGCCTTGGCGATATCCTCGCCGACCAGCAGGACGCGCGAATCGCGCTCCAGCGCGTCGTCGAGCGCGCGATTGATCGCATGCGCGAAGCGAGCCTCGCTCATGCCCGCTCCTTCGGCGCATAGACGCCTTCGAGCGCCGATTGCAGCGTCGCGTCCGGCGCCGCTTGCGCCGCGCGCACCGCAGCCTCGACTTCGGCGCGCGCATCAGCCGCCAAGGCTTCGAGAATTTCCGGCGCGACACCGCGCTGTTCCAGCGCCTCGCGCGTCACGTCAAGCGGATCGACGAGACTGCCTTGATCGGTGCGGTAGCGCTGCATGTCGCCTTCATAGTGGCCGCGCACGCGCGAGGTCATGAACTCCATCACGCAGGGGCGGCGCTCCGAACGCATCCGCTCGATCGCCTCGCCTGCGGCCTTCGCCACCTCCTCGACGTCGGAGCCGCGCACGCGCCGGTACTCCAGGCTGTAGGCCGCCGCCAATTTTTCGAGCGTAAAGGCAATCTGCGCGCTGCTCGGACTGAACTCGGACCAACCGTTATTCTCGCAGGCGAACATGATCGGCGCGGCCATGAGCGAAGCGACGTTGAAGCATTCATGCAAAACGCCTTCGGCGAGAGCGCCGTCGCCGAAGAAGCTGACTGCGACAGCATCTCCGCCGCGAAGTTTGTGTGCGAGCGCGCTGCCGACCGCGATGGCGACGCCGCCGCCGACGATCCCATTCGCGCCCAGCATGCCAACGGACAGATCCGCCACGTGCATGCTGCCGCCGCGACCCTTGCAGGCGCCGTCTGCCTTGCCCATCAGCTCCTTGAAAAAGCTGTCGAGACCGAGGCCCTTGGCGAGGGCATGCCCGTGGCCGCGGTGCGTCGATGCTATCGTGTCGTCGGGGCGAAGCGCGGCCATCACGCCAACGCTGACGGCTTCCTGCCCGTTGGACAGATGGATGAAACCGGGAATGGCGCCTTCGGCGAACAGCGCGCCGCAACGCATCTCCGCCTCGCGGATGAGCAGCATGCGCGCATAGTGGCGCTGCAGCTCCGCGTCGTTCGTCAACTTGGCCTTGTCACTGCGCCTGCGCGCCACTGCGTCCGTCACATCAACCCCTTCGCCCTCGCCCCCTTTCATTGCCGGGCTTACGTGCGAGCGGTCGCGCGATATTTCTGGACGGTCGAACGGGTGAACGGGCCCTCGTATTCATGCTCCGTCGCCGGCGTATCGTCGGCGAGAATTTCTTCGGCCTCGATTCTGTCGGCCTCCGTCAGCCCGCGCGTGTCATAGGTCCATTCGATCCAATTGCCGTCGGGATCGTAAGTGTAGATGGAGCGAATAAAGGCGTGGTCGCTTTCTGAGACGTGATAGCCGTTGTCGAGCCAGTCCTGCTTGCGCCGCTGCAACTCTTCTTCGCCGGAACACTGGAAAGCGTAGTGATTGATCCAACCGGGGAGTCCCAGGCCCTTGGAGATCGCGCTACGCCACTCGCCGGGCTGAATTTGCACGCCCTCGATGCCCTTCAAATCCCAAATCGCCATGAGCTTGCCGTCGCCCATGTCGTAGAACATGTGTTTGGTCCAGCCGCCGCCCGGCGCCTGCCGCTTCACGCCAGCCACCAATTTGAAGCGCATGACCTTGGTGTAGAAATAGTGTGACGTCGCGAAATCTTTCACCGCGATGGCGAAGTGGTGGATCATCGGTCGCTCCCGCTCGGGCGCTGTGCGCGCATTTTGAGATAATCTATCACTGTATGAATTTCCGGGCAACGCCTCGTCGATCATTTTATGTTGTTAGGTTTGTGGGCTCAAAAACACGCCGGACGAGGCTCCCGCAACGGCGCGATTGCGGATCAAAAACATACAATGTATGACATCCACCTGAGATCAGGAGCGGGTGGAATGAAATTGGGGCTGATGTCGCTGGGGGACATCGTCGATGATCCGGTCACGGGAACAGCGTTCTCGCCCGGCGAACGGTATCGCATGACCATCGAAGCCGCGGCGATCGGCGATCGGCTCGGCTTGCACGGTTACTATATCGGCGAGCACCACGGCATCGACTACACCTTCTCCGCGCCGCCGGTTTTGCTGGCCGCCATCGCAGAACGGACCAAGCATCTGCGGCTGGGAACCGCCGTGGCGCTGGCCGCCAATCTCGATCCCTTCCGCATGGCGGAAGACTATGCCACGGTCGATGTGATCTCGGACGGACGTCTCGATCTCGTCACCGGTCGCGGCAACTTTTTCGAAGGCACATACGCTCTGTTCGGTCAGTCGATTGAGGAATCTGCGGCGCGCTTCGCGGAATCGATGGAATTGTTGTGCTCGCTATGGCCCGCACGGCCGCTACAGTGGAACGGCCGATTCCGCGCTCCGATCGCAGGTCAGCGCCTGCAGCCGCCGCCGGTGCAGCAAGGTCAATTTCCGTTTTGGGTCGGCGGCGGCTCGTCCCCAGAAACCGCTAAGCTCGCCGGTCGCCTCGGGCTTAAGCTGATGCTGCCGAGCGCGTTCGGCAAACCGGACAAATTCGCGCCGATGGCCGACGTTTATCGCGAAGCGTTCGCCGAAGCTGGGCATAAGCACGCGCCGATGGTCGGCGCATGTTGGCATGGCTGGGTCGGCGCAAACGATGCGATCGCCCGGGCGCGCTGGGAGCCGCGCTACCGCGCGTATCATGCCTTCAATCAAGCCGTGATCCGCAGCGTCAACCCCAATCCGCCCGCTTATCTCATGACGCCGTTTGATTTCGACTTCCTCACGACGAGCGGACCGGCCCTCGTCGGCGGCCCGCAAGCCTTCGCCGAGCGGCTGACGAAGCTTGCGCGCCTCGTCGGCGCCGACGTCAATCTGATCAAGATGGACATGGGCGGCGTGCCGCGCCCTGAGTACCTGGAGATGGTCGAGATTCTTGGCGGCGAAGTCATACCGCTGCTTGAGACGCCGCGCCGCGCCAAGGCGGCGGCCGGCTCCTGATGTCAACGCCAAAATCCGCGCGTCGCGGTCCGCTCGAAGGCGTGCGCGTCCTCGATATGAGCGGACTTGGGCCGGGCCCATTCGCCACGATGATGCTCGCCGATTTCGGCGCTGACATCATCAGCGTGCGCCGCCCCGATCCGCAGATATTCGATCCAGCGATCGCGATGGCGCGCGGCAAGAAGCAGATCGGCCTCGACCTCCGTAGTCCTGCGGGACAAGAGACCGCAAAACGCCTGGCCGCGCGCAGCGACGTCTTCGTCGAAGGATTTCGGCCGGGCGTGATGGAGCGGCTGGGTCTTGGGCCTGCAGAATTAATGGCCGCCAATCCGGGGCTCATCTATGCGCGCTTGACGGGTTGGGGACAGAACGGTCCATACGCCACGCGCGCGGGACACGACATCAATTATCTCGCCATTTCGGGCGCGCTCGGCGTCACCGGCGAGACGATTCCGACCGCGCCGCCTGGCCTTCTCGGCGACTTGGCGAACGGCTCCTACACGATGGTGATCGGCGTGCTGCTCGCGCTCGTCGAACGGCAGCGCACGGGACGCGGCCAGATCATCGACGCCGCGATCACCGACGGTGCGAGCTACATGCTCAATCCCATGTTCGGCGAACTGGCGCTCGGCTTGTGGGATGGTGATCTCGCGCATTCGATGCTGTCCGGCGCCGCGCCCTTTTACGGCGTGTACCGCTGCGCCGACGGACTGTGGTTTTCCGTCGGCGCGATCGAGCAGAAATTCTACGCGGCGATGCTCGAAGTGCTCGGTCTTACTGATGTCGACGCTTCAGCCAAAGCACAGATGGACCGCGCGCAATGGCCCGCTTTGAAAGCGCGCATCGGCGCGGTGTTCGCGACGCGTCCGCAAGCGGAATGGACTGCGCGGTTCGCCAAAGTCGATGCGTGCGGCGCGCCGGTGCTGCGGCTCGGCGAACTCGCTGACGATCCCCACATTCGCGCGCGTCACACGGTGCAAAACCGTGACGGCAAGCTTGCCGCCGCGCCCGCGCCCCGCCTGTCGGCGCATCCGGAACTCGCCGCCGAGCCTGCGCCGCTCACGCCGTACGATGTGCGGGAGATTCTCCGCGAAGCGGATTTCAACTCCTCCGAGATCGACGCGCTGATCGCCGCGAAGGCGGTTTGGACCGCGTGAGCGATCCCGGGCGCGGGCGTCTGCTCCGCGCCGTCGCGGAAGATTGACGACGCGGGTCAACACCGTATGGTTTTGATTGAAGGCGAGGCCGCACATGGCGCTCAAGCACATTTTCAACCCGATCTCGATTAACAATCTCGAGTTGAAGAACCGCATTGCGCGCGCCGCGCACGGCACAAGTTACGGCCGCGGCGCGGTGACCGACGAATTGGTCGATTATCACGAAGCGCGAGCGCGCAGCGGCGTCGGGCTCTCCATTCTAGAGGCGACGGCCGTCCATCCGAGTTCCTACACGCACACGGTCACCGCGTGGGATGACAACATCATCCCCGGGTTCAAGCGGCTTGCGGAAGCGCATCACCAGCACGGCGCGCGCATGTTCGTCCAACTCTGGCACGGCGGGCATCGCTGGGCGCCGGCAAACGGCACGGCGCCCATCTCCGCATCGAGCGTGCCATCGCCTCTCGGGGCCGTGAACACCCCCTTGCCAATGACGCTCGATCAAATCGACATGATCGTCGACGCCTACGCCGCCGCCGCGCGACGCGTGCGCGAAAGCGGGCTCGACGGCGTCGAGGTGCATTTCGGGCACGGCTATCTCATTCATCAATTTCTTTGCCCGCTGACGAACAAGCGCGACGACGCCTATGGCGGCGTGCTCGACAATCGCATGCGGCTCGGACGGCGCGTGCTCGAAGCTGTGCGTGAAGCGGTCGGCGGCGACTTTCCCATCGGCATCCGCATCTCTGACTACAATTTCCCCGGCGGCCTCACTGCGGAAGACGCTGGCGAAGTGGTCGCACGGCTCTGCACGGAAAAGCGCGTCGATTATGTCAGCGCTTCAATGGGCAGCCCCTACAGCATCGCCAGCATGCTGGGCGCCATGGATATGCCAACCGGCTACATGCTCTCCTCATCCGCGCAGATCGCTGCGCGCGCCACCGTGCCGACGATGATCGCCGGCCGCTATCGCACGCTTGAGGAAGCGGATCAGGCCATTCGCGAAGGCAGTGCGGACATGGTGAGCCTGGTGCGCGCCATGATCGCCGACCCGGACCTAGTGGCGAAAACCGCCGGAGGCAAAGCGGATCGCGTGCGCCCCTGCATCGCTTGCAATCAAGGCTGCGTCGCTGGCATTCGCACGGCGCTGCAACGCATGCTGTGCACGGTCAATCCCGCCGTCGGCTTTGAGGCCACGCTCTCTGAGCACCTCATCACCCGCACCAGCAAACCAAAAAAAGTCGTCGTGGTCGGCGGCGGCCCTGCGGGCTTGGAGGCGGCCCGCCTCGCCGCTACGAGCGGCCATAAAGTCGTATTGTTCGAGGCGCAGCCGACGCTTGGCGGCGCGCTCAACATCGCGCGCTTGGCGCCCAAGCTGCAGACGATCGGCGATATTGCGCAATGGCTCGAGCAGGAAGTGTACGAGCTTGGCGTCGATGTCCGCCTCTCAAACTATGTCGAAGCGGATGACGTCCGCGCCGAACAGCCGGACGTCGTCGTCATCGCGACGGGATCGCTGCCGCGCATGGATGGCATGCAGGTGCAGCGACCCGAAGCGCCGGTCCCCGGTTTCGATCTGCCGCACGTGCTCTCCTCGCATGAGGTCTTCCATGTTCCGCGCGACCGCCTGGGCGCGAGCGCGATCGTTTTCGACGACGTCGGCCATTATGAAGCGATCGCCGTCGCCGAACATCTGATCTCGCAGGGATTGAAGGTCACGTTCGTCACGCGTCATTCGTCGTTTGCGCCGCAGATCGAGGCCATGGTGCGCACCGATCCCGCGCTGGCGCGTCTGCGCCAAGGCGACTTCTGGCTCGTCGTTCGCGCAAGGCTCGCATCGATCAGCAAGGGCGCTTGCGAACTCGGCTGGCTCGACGGCGCCCAGACCTGGCGTGTGGACGCCGACACCGTCGTCATGATCACTTACAATCAGCCGCAAGCCGATCTCTACTTTGCTCTGGGCGGCGGCGATCGAACGCCTGTTCCATACACGCTTCATCTCGTCGGCGACGCCAACGCGCCGCGCGACCTGCTCATGGCCATTCGCGAAGGTCATATGGCGGGCCGCATCAAGGAGGACGCCTGAATGCTGCAAGGCAAGATCGCCATTGTCGTCGGCGGCAACAGCGGCATAGGCGCTGCAACCTCGCGCCTTTTGGCAAGCCAAGGCGCGCGCGTGCTGATCGCGTCGGAACGCCCCGTCGTGGAAATGGCTTCGCTCTGCGCCGAGATCGAGAAAGCCGGCGGGGCCGCGGAGGCCATGCATTGCAACATCGCCGAGCGCGGCGACATCACCCGCCTCTTCGGCCACGTCAAAGACGCCTATGGACGGCTCGACATCCTTGTGAATTGCGCCGGCGTCTTCGCCCGCGCGCCGCTCACCGAGATGCCGGAAGACAAGATCGACGCCATCTTCACCATCAACCTCGTCGGTGCGGTTCAACTCATTCGGGCGGCGTTACCGCTCATGCGCGAAAGCGGCGGCGGCGCGATCGTCAGTATCGCATCCGCGGCGGCGGTGCTCGGCGTCGAAGGTTGCGCGGCCTATGCAGCAAGCAAAGCGGCGCTTGTGCACTTCACGCGCACGCTGGCGCCAGAGCTGCGACGCACGGGCATCCGCGTCAATTGCATCGGTCCGGGTCCGGTGCGCACGCCCATGTTGGGCTTCACCGAAGCGCCGCTGACCGCCGAGCAGCAGCAATCGATGATCAAGCGCGAAGCGGGCAGCACGAGCCCCTACGGCAACGCTATGATGGAACCGGACGACATCGCGCAAATCGCGCTCTTCCTCGTCTCCGACGCTGCGCGCGGCATGCAAGGCGCCTTCGTCGTCGCCGACCAAGGCATCTCCGCCGCCATGTCCGCGCCGGGCTGACAGGCAGTCCTCTCCGCACCGCCGCTGCGGGCTCGTGCGCCGGACCGGTATGACAGCGGCTTGCCGACGTATTGAAGCGGCTTCGCCACGCTCTCGACGAGTTACATCTAGTCGCGGCGCGCAGCGCGCTGGCCTGTCAGCGCTGCTGCGCCCACACGCGCACCGCGCGCGGAAGCACTTTCAGGTGATCGCGCGGCGACACCTTCGCCGCGACGTCGTGCGGCAAACGCACATCCAGCGCCTCGCCCGATTCCAACACGCAATCCAGCCGCGCATCAGGACCGGCGAGGATCACATTGCGCACCACGACCGGCAGCCCGAGCGCTTCGGCCGCTGCGATGTCGAGCTGATCGGGCCGCGCATAGGCGATCGCATCGCCTTCATGCGCATGCGGCCCGATGATCGGCACGCCGGCGCCGGCAATCACGGCGACGCCGCCTTTGACGCTGCAAGGAAATGTCACGGTGTCGCCGAGGAAATCGAATACAAACGCGCTGGCGGGTTCGTGATAAAGTTCTTCCGGCGTACCGACTTGCTCGAGCGCGCCATCCTTCAGCACCGCCACGCGATCGGCAAGATCAAGCGCTTCTTCCTGGTCATGGGTGACGAAGATGGTGGTCAGGCCCGTGCGCTCATGCAGATCGCGCAACCACCGACGGAGTTCGCGGCGAACCTTCGCGTCGAGCGCGCCGAACGGTTCATCGAGCAGCAAAATCTTCGGTTCGATCGCCAGTGCGCGCGCCAGCGCCACACGTTGCCGCTGTCCGCCCGACAATTGCGCCGGGTAGCGTCCGCCAAGCCCGTCAAGCTGCACCAGGTCCAGCAATTCGGCGACGCGCTTCTTGATTTCCGCACCCGAAGGGCGTTCGGCCTTCACCCGCGAGCGCATGCCGAAGGCGATGTTCTGCGCCGCCGTCATATGCCGAAACAGCGCGTAATGCTGGAACACGAAGCCGATGCGCCGCTGGCGGACGGGCTTGGCGAGCAGGTCCTCGCCATGAAAGCGCACTGCGCCCGAATCCGGCACGTCGAGCCCGGCGATCACGCGCAGCAACGTCGTCTTGCCGGAGCCCGAAGGCCCAAGCAGGGCGAGGAATTCACCGTCCTCGGCGAACAGCGAAACGCCGTTCAGAGCCGGAAAGCGGCCAAACGTCTTCGCGACATCGGAAATCTCGAGCGACATCGTTCAACGCCACCGCTGCGCCGACAATTCGTCGGCAAATTGCACTTCCAGCAAGGTCTTCACCGCAAGCGTCACCAGCGCGAACAAAGCGAGCAAGGAGGCGATCGCGAAAGCGGCCGAAAAGCTGTACTCGTTGTAGAGTATCTCCACGTAGAGCGGCATCGTCGCCGTCTCGCCGCGAATGTGCCCCGAAACGACGGCGACGGCGCCGAACTCGCCCATCGCGCGCGCGGTGCACAAGAGCACGCCGTACATCAACGCCCACTTCACATTGGGCAGCGTCACCATGAAGAACGTGCGCCACATGCCGGCGCCGAGCGTCGCCGCGGCGGCTTCTTCATCCGATCCCTGTTCTTGCATCAATGGGATGAGTTCGCGCGCGACGAAAGGCAGCGTCACCAGCGTGGTCGCCAGCGTGATGCCGGTAAACGTGAAGATGATCTGGATGTTGTGCTCATCGAGCCAAGGTCCGAACCAGCCGTTGGCGCCGTAGAGCAAGACATAAACGAGGCCCGAGATAACCGGGGAGATCGAAAACGGCAGATCGATCAGCGTAAGCAAAGCGCTCTTTCCCCAGAAGTCGAACTTGGCGACAGCCCATGCGGCGGCCAGGCCGAACACGGTATTGAGCAGAACCGCGAGCCCCGCGACCATCAGCGTCAGGCGGATGGCGGCAAGCGCGTCGGGTTCGTGCAGCGCTGCCAAATATGCGTCGACTCCCTTGCGGAGCGCTTCGATGAAGACGGTGACGAGCGGCAGGAAGAGCACGAGACTCATATAGGCGAGCGTCACCATGATGAGCGTGACGACGAGCCAAGGCGGATCGCGCCGCGCCGGTGATTTCTCCAGCTTCGCGGTCATCGGCGACCCCTGCGCGCAATGCGCCCTTGGAGCGCGTTAAGCAGAAGCAGCAGCACGAATGAGATCATCAGCATGATCAGACCGACTGCGGCGGCGCCCGCATAATCGAATTCCTCCAGCCGGATCACGATCAGCAGCGGCGCGATTTCAGACACCATCGGAATATTGCCGGCGATGAAGATCACCGAGCCGTACTCGCCCACGGCGCGCGCGAACGAGAGCGAAAAGCCGGCAAGCAAAGCCGGCATGATCGTCGGGGCGATGACATGCAGGATGGTTCGCAGTCGCGACGCGCCCAAAGTCGCCGACGCCTCCTCCACCTCGATCTGCACGTCCGCCAGCACCGGCTGGATCGAACGGACGATGAAGGGGAAGCCAACGAAAACGAGTGCGATCATCACGCCGAGCGGCGTGAAGGCGATGTTGATGTGGTATGGCGCAAACAGCGCGCCTACGGCGCCGTTGGGCGCGTAAATCGCCGCCAGCGCAATGCCGGCGACTGCCGTCGGCAACGCGAACGGCAGATCGACGAACGCATCGATCAAGCGCCGGCCCGGAAAGTCGTAGCGCACCAGCACCCAGGCCGCGATCGTGCCGAACACGGCGTTGATGCATGCGGCGACCAGAGCCGCGCCGAAACTCAGGCGCAGCGCCGCGAGCGTGCGCGGATTGCTCAGCACGTCGACGAAGTGCTGCCAGCCCGCTTCCCACGGCCTGAAGGCCAGCGCAGCCAGCGGCATAAGCAGAAAGAACGAGAGATAGATCAGCGTGAAGCCGAGCGCCGGCCCAAATCCGGGCAGCGCACTGGGCTCGACCAGTCGAAATGGACGTTGTGAGCTCATCCGCGGCGCGCGCCCATGATCTGGTCGAAGACGGCGCCGTCGGCGAAATGCACGCGGTGCGCTTCGCTCCAGCCGCCGAAAATCTCATCCACCTTCACCAGCGGAATCGACGCGAATTCCGTATGCCGCGCTAGGATTTCCGGATCGGCCGGGCGATAGAAATGCGCCGCGGCGATCGCCTGCGCCTGCGGCGTGTAGAGGAAACGCAAGTAAGCTTCGGCCAGCGCGTGCGTACCGCGCCGCTCGACATTGCGGTCCACCCACGCCACAGGCGGCTCCGCCATGATGCTCATGGAGGGCGTCACCATCGCGAGCTTGTCGGCGCCGGCTTCTTCGACTGCGAGATAAGCTTCATTTTCCCAGGCGATCAACACATCGCCGATGCCGCGTTGCACGAAGGTCGTCGTCGCGCCACGTGCGCCGCTGTCGAGCACCGACACGTTCTGGAAGAGACGACTGACGAAGTTGCGTGCGCTCGCTGCATTTCCGCCAGGTTGCGCCAACGCGTAGGCCCAGGCGGCGAGATAATTCCAGCGCGCGCCGCCAGATGTCTTCGGATTCGGCGTGATGATGCTCACGCCGTCGCGGGTGAGATCGTTCCAATCACGAATGTTCTTCGGATTGCCGGCGCGCACCAGGAACACGATCGTCGAGGTGTACGGCGCGCTATTATACGGCAGACGCTCGCGCCAGTTCGCAGCGATCAGGCCCGCCTTGGAGATCTGATCGATGTCGTATGCCAGCGCCAGCGTCACCACATCTGCGCGCAAGCCGCTGATGACGGCGCGCGCCTGGCGTCCCGATCCCCCGTTCGACATTTCGATGGTCAGATGCGGGCCGGGATGCGTGCTCGCCCATTGGGCGGCGAAAACCGGGTTGATCGCAGCATAGAATTCGCGCGTTGGATCATACGAAACATTCAAAAGTTGGGTCGGCGCTTGCACCGGGCGCGCGCACGCGGTCGCCGCCACCGCGACCGCGCCGCTCAAAAATGCCTTCCGGCTCAGTCCCATAGGCCCCTCTTCGCGCTTTCGCGCGCCGGGCATCACGGGACATAAACCCCACTAAGTCAATGAAGTTGCCATGCAATCGTCGCTAGCTCAGCTAAATCCCTGCATAGCTCACGATCGCACGCTGATCTGGTCAAATATCCCGCCATCGGCGAAATGCGTGGCTTGCGCACGCGCCCAGCCGCCGAACGCGTTGTCGATGGTGACCAGCTGAACATCCGGGAACTGCGCACGGTAACGGGCCAACACCTGCGGATTGCGCGGACGATAGAAGTTTCGCGCGGCGATGTCCTGCCCTGCGTCGGAATAGAGATTGCTGAGATAGGCCGTGGCCACCGCGCGCGTACCCTTGCGATCGACCACGCGATCGACGACTGCGACGCTCGGCTCCGCGAGGATGCTGGTCGGCGGATAGATGATGTCGAAATTGTCGGCGCCAAATTCCTGCTTGATCAGATGCGCCTCGTTTTCCCAATTGATCAGCACGTCGCCGATGCGACGCTGCGCGAACGTCGTCGTCGAGCCGCGCGCGCCGGCGTCGAGCACGGGAACATGGCGATAGAGCTGCTGCACGAAATCGCGCGCCGTGCGATCACTTCCACCGGGCTGATGCGCCGCATACGACCAGGCCGCGAGATAGGCCCAGCGCGCGCCGCCCGATGTCTTCGGGTTCGCGGTGATCACGCTGATGCCGTTGCGCACCAGATCGTTCCAGTCGCGAATGCGCCACGGATTGCCTTTGCGCACCACGAACACCATCGTCGACGTATAGGGCGAACTGTTGTCGGAGAGGCGCGTGATCCAGTTGCGGGCAATGAGGCCGCGTTGCGCAATGGCGTCCACGTCATAAGCGAGTGCGAGCGTCACCACGTCGGCGCGGATGCCGTCGATGACCGAGCGCGCTTGTCGCCCAGAGCCGCCGTGCGATTGCGCGATGTGCACTTGCTGACCGTTGTGGCCTTGCGCCCAGTATTGCGTGAAAGCCGCATTGTATTGTTCATAGAGTTCGCGTGTCGGATCGTACGACACGTTTAGCAATTCGATCGGCCGTTGCGCCTGTGCGTAAGCGCCCGAGGCTGCGGCGAGCGCGCCCGCTGCAGCGCCCAGGCCGAATGTACGGCGCGTCAGATCGGTTTTCATACCCAACTCCTGTTGTTTCTTCACGGACGTTGGTCGGCGCCGCCGCGCATGGAAGGCGGAGGGGCTCGCCAACCGGAAGCGGTCGGCGGCGGCGCCGGCCGTTAGAAGGAGACCTGCGTGCGCAATGAGAACGCATCGTAAGATTGACCGATTTGCACCGGCGAAGCGGCGCTGCTCAGCCGGTCGACATCGACCGATTGCGCCTCGAACGTGAAGCGCACGACGCTGTTCGGATACCAATTGAGCCCGAGCGTCGTGATCTCCTGCTCGCCGCCGCGCACGGCGCGATTGGTGAGCACGCTGAGCGTCGTCCCGCCGGATACGAGCGTGTAGGTCGTATTCGCTGGCGTGGCGGCGCGTTCGTCCGAATTGAGATCCACATAGCTATAGCCGACGGCGAGTTCGAAGGCGCCCCAATGCCCAGCGCGCAGATCGAACGCGTTGGTCGGTCGAATGCCGCCGAACCCGCCCGTCGTCGGGCTCCAGCGGCGTTGTTCGCCGGTGAGCGCCCAGGAGGCGTTCACATACCAGCCGTTGAACTCCGCATCCGGCAGGCCGTTCGGCCGCGCGACGTTGATCTGCTCCCATTCCGCGGCGGCGAAGAAATTCTTCCATTGTCCGCCGAGTTCGATGCCGTAGCTTTCCGCGCCTGTCGCGCTGAGGACGCCGGTGTCGATCAGGCGCGTGCCATCGACGCGCAGCTCAGGGCGATCGCGCAATTGCAGCACGCCCGGTAGTCCAGTTTGCCCCGGCTGTTGAATATCCGGGAGCTGGAAGATCGCCGAGTAATTGGCGCCGAGATGCAGACCGGAATCCGGTCCCGCGAAAAGCAGCGCGCCGACACGGCCGGAGAACCCCGTCTGCTCGTCGTATGGCCCCGCTTGCGCATCCGTGTTGCCGATCAAACCGCCGGTGACGGCCGCGTTGACGAACAGGTGATCGCCATTGGCGAACACGCCCACGGCGCTGCGGCCGTCGCCGCCGAACGTCGAGCGCACAATTTCCGCGATCGACGGGCGTTCCAGGAAAAGCTGATCCGTATTCGAGGTCGCGCCTTGAAGATTGGTCTCGACCGCATAGCCGCCGACGCGAATGCGCACCGGCGCGGTCAATCCAAACGGCTTCCAGCCGGCATATTCGAGCCAGGCCTGCTGCAAACCCGATGCTTCGACGCCGCTGCCGCCGCCTTCGTAGGTGATGGCGTAATTCCAGTCGCGAAACACCGTGCCTTCCAGGCCGATGCGCGCGCGCCGGAAGTTCGTACCGGCATCGAGATCGCGCGTTGTCGCTGGCACATTCGCGCCCGGGTCTTGATTGTACGTCGCCGAGTCAAACTGAAAGAGACCGCGGATCGACGTCTTGAACGCGCCATCGGCGCTCGCGAAGGTCGGGCGGCCGTTGTTCAGCGTCACTTGCGGCGCGCTCGATTGAATGGTGCGGATATCCGCTGAATCCGCAGCCGTGCTGGCTTTGAGATCGTTCAGCGCCGCTTCGATGTCTTCGAGACGGTGCTCAAGGTCACGGATGCGCGCGTCGCGCGGATCCTCTGGCGTCACCCGATTGGTCTGAACCGGTTCATTCGCTTGCTGCGCCGCCGCGACCCCCGCCAACGCCAGCCACGACGCGCCCAGCGCCGCCCATGTCCGCACACTCATGTTCAATCCCCTTCCGAAGCGATGCGGAGGAGGCTGACGCGCGCCGGTTAAGGCGCGCCCGCCGCCGCTATCGCTTGGCACAGGGCGGACGTTAAGTTCTTTTACTCGACCGGGTCAATGTAGATTAAACTAAAAACCGCGATAGGCGACCTTCAGGCCACGGAGCTGGACGGATCCTCCTCTTGGGCCTGCTTGTCCGCCGCGATCTGCTGGGGGCTGAGCCCGGCGGCCTCCGCCAACGTGGTGGCCTCCAGCAGCGAGGCGGAGGCGTCGCGGACCTTGATCAGCGTCCGGCGAATGGCGCAGGTCACCTCGTCCTTGCAATCCTCGCAACGGCGGTAGGCGGTGCGGCTGGTGCAGGGCGTCAGCGCGAGCGGGCCATCTATCGCCCTGATAACATCGGCGAAAGTGATGAGATCCGGGGTCCGGGCAAGGGCGTAGCCGCCGGCTTTGCCACGATGGCTCACCACCAGCCCGTGCTTCCGGAGTTCGAGCAGGATGTTTTCGAGGAAGCGGCGCGGAATGTCCTGCCGTGCGGCGACATCGGCGATGAAGATCGGCCTGCGGGGACCGGCCCCCGCTTGGGCCGCCAAGTCGATCATTGCCCGTAGCGCGTACTTGGCCTTGCTGGTCAGCATAAGGAATCAGATCGTCGAGTGTTCACTGGAACAGTCGACTTAGCAGGCTCCGCGGCTCCGATACAGAGCCCGCATGCCGCCTCCGACCTGCCGCTGGCGCCCGCCGCCCTCAGAAGTCGACGCGCAACTTCGCTGAGGCGGTGTTGTCGCGGTAATCGTCCCCCGACTGGGCCTGATATTCGAGCCGGATCGAGCCGAAGCCAAATTGCGCCTCGAAGCCGAACTGCGCGCGCACCAGTACATCCGGAATCGGCGTCGACACTGTGAAGGTTGGCGAGCCCGACGGCGCGCCTTCGAAGCGCGCGTTGAGGTCGAGATGATCCCCGCTCAGGAAGGTCTCGCCGATTTGCGCATAGGGATGCAGCACAGCGCCGCCGCTTCGGTAGCGCACGCCCGCTTCGACGGACATCGAAGCCGCGCCGAGCGTCTGGTCGGAGTCGACCACCTGCAGATCGAGCGCGCCCGCGCCGGATTCGCTGAACGCAGCGGTGTGCAGACGATAGACATCGAGGTCCGCGTACGGGCGCACATACCAGCCGCCGCTTTGCGCGACATAGGCGACGCGCAGGCGTCCGGACCAGGCGCTCACGTCGTTGCTGCTGGAGGCTTCAACCGGCGTGGGGAAGCCGGTGATGCGTGAGCGATCGACATCGCCGCGTGCATAATCGATGGCGCCGGCAATCTGCCATGCGCCCAGCTCGCGTTTCAGCACGGCGCCCAAATTGTACGTTTCCGTTTGTCCGTGCGCTTCGCCATCGACGCGGAAGCTGGCCTCTTCGACGCCAAATGACACGCCGCCGACCCAACCGTCGCGCACATATTGCGCGCCGCCCTGATAGCGGTGGCCATGATTGGTGTTGCGCGGACCCGCGAGGCTTGCGCTTTGCGTGGCCTGCACCTCGCTGGAGCGCACCCAAACGCAGGATTGCTCGTGCATGTCGTCGCTATCGAAAGCGCCCGGACAGCTCAGCATATCGTTGAGGGTCGCGGCATGCGAAAGCAACGCGTTCGGCCCCGCGCTGACGGCGCTGTGCGGATGCAGTTCATCCATCAACGCGGCGTAGGGAGCTATGCTGGTCTGCCCCGCCATCCAATCCATCACCGGATCGAGCGCGGGCGAACCGCCGTGCGCCCAGATGTTCTGGAAATACGCCGCCAGCTCGCGCTCGGTCGCGTTCAAGCCGTTCGGCGTGAAGTTGACGCCAGCGACACCGATCTGGAATGCGCCGCCGCTGATGCGCTGGGCGTAGTCAATCACCAGCGTGTCGGCGCGATCAATGCTGATTCCGTCGTCGACAATCGCATTGGCGCTGAGCACCGTCACGTAGTCGCCGACATGCACGCCGGAAACATGCCCGATCAGCGGCGTGACGCGGCCGCCAAGCGTCGCGTCGCCTTGCACGGTCAGCCGATCGGACGGCGCACTGAAATTCAGATCGACCAGAAGCTGGCCGCTCGCGCTTTGCGCATAGTCACCCGCGATCACCGTCTCGCCCACATGGTTGGCGCCAAAGGGTGAGACGATGCCGGCATTGTTGAGCGTCACGCCGATATAGACGGCAGCGCCCGTCTCGAAGAGCCCGGTCGCTTCATTGTTGAACACATTGGCGCCGCCGCCCAGACCGACATTGCCGGCGATACGGCCGCGATTGATAACAATGTCGTCGCCGTCCGTCGCCGCGATGGCGACGCCCGACAGCGACCAGATATCGCCGCCATTGTTGGTGATTTCATTATGCGCGCCCCCGGATACGAAGACGCCCACGCCCGCCGCGCCCGAACCGCCCTGCACCTCGCCGCCGTTCAGCGTGATGGTGATGTCGCCGCCGCGGCCGTTCGAGCCCGCGCCGCCCATGCTCTGCGCATAGATGCCGGCGGAGTCCGCGCCGAAGGTGTGGATGTCGCCGGTGTGTGTGATGGTCACTGGGCCGGCCGCGCCCGAACCGCCATCCGAACCGGCGATGCCCACGCCCAGCGGGATGAGCGTGTCAGGGTCCACGCCGGTCGCGCCGGCGCCGCCGCCGCCGCCGATCGATTGCGCAAAGATGCCGTGCGCGCCCAACCCGAAGGTCGAGATCGAACCGTTGCTGGCGACAGTGACGCTTTGTCCGTCCCCGCCGGCGCCGCCCGAACCGCCCATGCCGAAATTGCCGACCGATACGACCATGCCGGTATCGATGTTGAGCTGGCCGAACGGGTCGACGCCGTAGCTATAGGTCGCGGTGGATACGCCGCCGGCAAGGCCGCCGCCGCCGCCAACGCTCTGCGCGAATACGCCATGCGCGAAATCGCCTTCGGTGGCGATGTTGCCGTTGAGGACCAGTTCAACAATCCCGCCGTTGGAGGCCGAGCCGCCGTCGCCGCCAAGCGCGATGCTGCCATATGTCCCCTCCGACGCGCTGCCGCCCACGCCGCCCCCGCCGCCAACGCTCTGCGCGAACACGCCGATCGCGGCGTAGCCGAGCGTCACCACGTCGCCGGTCTGCTCGACGTGCACGAGCTTGCCTTCGCCGCCATTGCCCGCGTCGCCGCCCATGCCGAGGGTCAGATGAATGTCGCCTTCGCCTTCACCCGCGCCGACTCCGGCCAAACCGCCGCCGCCGCCAATACTCTGCGCAAACACGCCGTACGACATCGCCTGAAGCGTGGAGATCGAGCCGGTGTTGTAGACCCACACTTCGCCGCCGTCGCCGGCGGCGCCGCCCGCGCCGCCAAGGCCCGCGCCCAAGCTCACATCGCCATTCGCCGATGCCGAACCGCCGCCGCCCGCGCCGCCGCCGCCGCCGACGCTCTGCGCGAACACGCCCATCGACATGAACCCGCCGGTGACGATGTCGCCGCTGTTCCTGACGGTGACGGTTTCGCCGTCGCCGCCGGCGCCGCCAATGCCGCCGAGGCTCAGCGCCAGACCGACGCTCTGCCCGCCGCCGCCCTTCTTCTTTGTTTCACGGCCGTGGCTGCCTTCGCTTTCAGGCGCATTCGCAGCGTCGTTCTGCAGGTTGCGATAGCGATCACGCGCGGCTTGGCGATCCGCTTGGCTTTCATCGCCATCGCCGGTGTCTGGCGGCTCAGTCGGGATATCGACATCTTCGAAAAGCGGGCTCTGATCGCCGGCGCCGCCAATACCGCCGCCGCCGCCGACGCTTTGCGCCGTCACGCCATTGGCCATCGAACCGAGCGTGGTGATGGCGTTGTAGTTGTTGACGGTGACCGCTCCGCCATTGCCGGCCGCGCCGCCAGCGCCGCCGAGCGAAATGGTGAGTTCGAGGCTCGAAGATTCGCCGGTCGAAAAGGCCGCGCTGGTCGTCGACGCATCGCCGCCAGCGCCGCCGCCGCCGCCAACGCTTTGCGCGAACACGCCCGTTGAGCCGTCGCCAAACGTGGTGATCGAGCCGTGATTGTCGACGGTGACGTCGCCGCCGTCGCCGCCCTTGCCGCCGGGCCCGCCCACCGCGACCGACACATTGAACGAAGCGCCTTCGCCGCCGGTTGCGGTGACGCTTTGCGCCATGCTCGCGCCGCCGACGCCGCCGCCGCCGCCGACGCTCTGCGCCAGCACGCCTTCGCTGTTGAAATCGTAGGTGACGATCGAGCCTGAATTGTCGACATGCACGTCGCCGCCGACGCCGCCCGACACGCCCTTGCCGCCGACGGAGATCGACGCGGCGAGGTTGAAGTCCTCAGCGCCGCCCGCGGCGGAAAACGAATAGGCCGCGCCGCCCTGGCCGCCGCCGCCGCCGACGCTTTGCGCGAAGATGCCGACGGAAAAATCGCCGTGCGTGGTGATGGCGCCTTCGACATTGGTGACGACTTCGACGAACTCGCCGTCGCCGCCGCCGCCGCCATCGCCGCCAATCGCAATCGAAGCGGCGCCGCCGACGCCGACCGAGAACGCCGTCGCCGAACCGCCAACGCCGCCGCCGCCGCCAACACTTTGCGCGAGGATTGCATCCGTGCGTTCGCCGCCAACGGTGATCGCGCCGCTATTGGTGACGTACACCTCGCCGCCGTCGCCGCCCGCGCCGCCATGCGCCCCGACCGCAACCGCCGCGAAGGCGCCGACACTGGTTGCATCACCGCCATTGCCGCCGCCGCCGCCGATCGACTGCGAAAAGATCGCCGTGGCGCGGTCGCCGGTCGAGTAGATCGCGCCGCCGACGTCATTGGTGACGCGCACCGTGCCGCCATTGCCGGCGTCGCCACCTTCGCCGCCCGACACGCTGATCCAACCGCTGCCGTCGCCGCCTTGGCCGCCGCCGCCGCCAATCGATTGCGCGAAGATGTCATAGGCGCCCACGCCGCTGGTGCGAATAACGCCAGTGTTGATCACGGTGACATCGCCGCCGTTCGGGCAAATGAGCTGCACGGTGCAGCGCTCGCTCGCGGCGCTGCCGCCGCCGCCGGGATGGGCGACGAAGATGCCCGAGGCATCCCCGCCCGCGCCGCCCAAACCGCCGATCGATTCCGCGAAGATGCCGAACGAACGCTCGCCGAGCGTGGTGATGGTTCCGTGATTGGTGGCGAATACCGCGCCGCCTCGCCCGGCCGCGCCACCGGGGCCGCCATTGCCGACGAACCAATTGTCGCCGTCGCCCCCGCCGCCGCCGTCGCCCGCGAGCGATTGCGCGAAAATACCGTAGGAGGCCGCGCCTTGCGTCGACACCGAACCCCAATTGACGACTTCCGCGAGACCGCCCGAACCGCCGAGGCCGCCCGTTCCCGCCGCGTGCGCATTGTTGCCCGAACCGCCGCGTCCGCCGCCGCCGCCGCGCGATGCGGCGTAGAGCGCAGTGGCGTTATCCGCCGTCGTCTCCACCGCGCCGCCGCGCTCCAGCGTCACGGCTGCATGCCCGCCATCGCCGCCCGTGTCGCCGGGATTGGCGGGATCGCCCAACGGGCCGTCCGGGCCGTCGGCGCTGTCGCCCGTGCCGCCGACGCCGCCGAACGACAGCGCCGTGATCCCCGTCGCGCCGTAACCGCTGGTGGTTACGGCGCCTGAATAGTCGACGGTCACCACGCCGCCATTTCCGGACGTGGTGTAGCCGCTGTCGTTGGTGGAATTGCCGCCAATGCTCAGCGCGTAAATGCCGTACGCGGTGACGCCGTGTGTGGTGATTGAACCGGCGCCGTCCACCGCGACCGCGCCGCCGCCGCCGCCAAAGTCGCTTTGGCTGCCGATGCTGCGCGCGAAAATCCCCGCCGAGGACGTGCCCCAAGTGGTGATCGCATTGCTGTTGGTGATGCGTACGTCGCCGCCAGGATCGCCGTTGAAGCCGCCGAGCGTGGAGGTGGAAAGCCCGAGGATGCCGAACGCACCGGGACCATAGGTGGTCAGCACGCCGGTATTGATGATGCTGACGCCGCCGCCGTCGCCGGGAACGCCGCCCGAACCGCCATAGCTTTCGCCAAGGATCGCCGCCGATGTCAGACCGGCATTGCTGACGGGCACACGCTCTTCCGGCGGCTGCGGCGCGTTCCAATAATCCAGATTGGTCTGCTGCACATAGAGATAGTCATAGAGCTGCGGCGTCAGCAGCTTCGGATCCGGCGCAAGAAGAACGCAGACAAAACCATCGAATTGGCAATAGAGCGTGTGAAGCGCGTTTTGCGCCTCTGGGCTTTGATCGCCTTCGAGCGCCTGGATCGCGAGATGCGCGAGATCGACATTGGCCTGATAGCTGTCGCGCAGCCCGGTCTGCCCGAGCGCCTGCGCGCGGGAAAGATCGAACCACTGGCTGGTGACCGTGATGGTGGCCGCACTGGTGATACTGACCGATGGCCCGGGCGCGATGACGCCACGCGTCGGATCGCTGAAGCCCGCGCCGACGCCAGTCAGCCGAACGCCGTAGCCCAGGATGGAATTGACGGTGACATTGGCTGTGCTGTCGACAGTGACAGATAGGTTCGACGATTCCGAGTTCGCAGATTCATAGCGGAGCAGTGAAACGCCGACGACGGATGGCGTGATCGCCGTGGCGACATCATGCACGTTGATGGAGGTCGGCTGATCCGTCGCGCTGGGATCGGTGCTTGAATAGCTCACGCCATCGTGCAGGTCGCCGCTGCAATCGACGGCATTCACCCCCGAACAATCCGCCCGCGCGTCATTCGGCGCCAGCAGCATGGCTGCGATCGCAGCCGTCCCAGCCGACATCAGCAATTTTCGCAGCAGTGGCGAAGGCCGCGGGGCGCAATTCGATCGCGGGAAGTTCTGCGACATGGCTTTCCCCCAACGCCGACCGCGTGAGGCGCGGGCGCCGTTGAGAAAAATTGTCATGAAACAGACCTCGCCATAAGCGCGACCAAGGTCCTAAGACTATGGTCTAAAGGCTGTGCGCGCTTGCCCGCACGCATTCGCCGCCGGAGGCTTTGTCGCCGTGAAGATATTGCTCGTCGACGACCATTCCTTGCTGCGCGACGGCGTGACCGCCTTGCTGCGCCAGGGGCGTCCCGACGCCATGGTGCTCGCCTGTGGAGACGGCGCCGCCGCTCTCGATATCGCCGCACGAGAAAGCGATCTCGACGCGGTCATTCTCGATCTGGCGCTGCCGGAAGTCGATGGCGTTGCGGTGCTGAAGCAACTCGGCGCTTTGCGGCCTGATTTGCCCGTCGTCGTGCTCTCGGCTTCGGACGCACCCGCGGACGTAAGGCGGGCCATGGCGGCGGGCGCGCTCGGCTACGTGCCGAAGAGCGCCAATCCGCGCACGCTTCTGTCGGCGCTGAACATGGTGCTCGACGGCGAACTCTACGTGCCGGCGATCATGCTGCAGGAAGAAGTGCAGGTCGAAATCTCGACGCCAAAATTCACGCCGCGCCAGCTCGACGTGCTGCGCTGCATGTGCGACGGCCTCTCCAACAAGAACACGGCGCGTCAGCTCGACATGGCGGAGAAGACGGTGAAGGCGCACGTGACAGCAATCCTGCGCGCGCTGGGCGCGACCAATCGCACGCAGGCCGCCACCGTCGCGCGGAAGATGGGGCTGGCGACCTAGATCACGCCGTCTCGGACCCGGCCCGGGCCAAATTGCCGATCAGCGCGCGCAGACGCGCCTTCGCAACCGGCTTGTGCAAAATCGGCAGCCCGCTTGCGCCCGCTTCGCGCAATTGTTCGGGCGCGGTGTCGCCGGTGATCAGAGCGGCCGGCGCTTGTACGCCGAGGCGCGCCCGCAGCCGCGCAATCACCGCCACGCCGTCCTCGCCGGCGAGACGATAATCGCACAAGATCACGTCCGGCATGCGCTGCTCCTGATCGAACACGCGCAGCATGTCGTCGCCGGACTCGGCCGTGCGCACGTCATAGCCCCACGTCGATAGCAGCGCCCGCATCCCCGCACGCACGCCAGCGTCGTCGTCGATCACCCAAACGCGCGCGCCACCGCTCAGGGCCGGTTCGGGCGCGGGCGCGGGCACGATATGCGGCTCGCAGGCTGGAACGCGCACCCGGAACAGGCTTCCTCGTCCAAGTTTAGAGCGCAACTCCAGCGGATGCTGCAGCAAGGCGCACAAGCGCTGCACGATGGCCAGGCCGAGCCCAAGGCCGCGCTCGCCGCGGCGGCCTTCCACCTGATAGAATTCCTGAAACACCAGAGCCTGCACGTGCTCCGCTATGCCGGGACCGGTGTCCCACACCTCGATCGAAATTCGCGGCCCGGATTTGCGCGCCGCCACTAGCACGCCGCCCCGATCGGTGTAACGCACCGCATTCGACAATAGATTGCGGATGACGCGTTCGAGCATCACCGCGTCGCTGCGCACCCAGAGATCCGCGGCGCGCAACTTCAGAACAAGCCCCTTGGCCTCCGCGGTCGGCCGCAACTCCGCCGCCAGACGCAGGAGCATCGGCCGCAGCGCG
>DASZSK010000235.1:0-8321 GCA_035548735.1 Caulobacterales bacterium
GCGCTACGATTTCATCGACAATGCCGGCGCCGCCAACGACTTCACGCTCATCAGCATGGACGTGAACGGCGACGGCGCCGCCGACAGCCAGATCGTGCTGCGCGGCCTCATCAGCCTCGCCAACAGCGATTTCGTGCTTTAGCGCGCATAAGTTGTAATCTGGCGCCGGCTCAACGCTCCGGAAACGGAGCGCGTGTTAAATCGAGTTTCGTTGCATCCGATCCCATGAGGCGCTGCATCCTTGGGATGTTGCTTGATCGGCTGCCGGTTTATCGATAAGACTTTATCGATATTTGATAAGCCGAAACGCAAAAAGCGTCTTGGGGGAAGGCCGGAAGCCGTGAGTCTCGCGCTATCGACCCTGATTTACGAGTGGCGACGGTATATGGCTGCCGTCGTGGCGCTGTCGGCGGCCGGCGTCCTAGTGCTCGGCCTCTCCGGCCTCTTCGTCGGGCTGATCAGCGGCTACACCGCCACCATCGACCGCTCCCGCGCCGACATCATGATCCTCCCCCCAGACGCCAAGTCCCTGCTCAATTCGGGCGGCCTGCCGGCGCGGATCATGCCGCTGGTTTATTTGCAGCCGAACGTCACCGAGGTGCGCGATCTCGACGGCGATTGGGGCCGCTTCTACGGGCCCGGCAAGAAGGACGCCTCCAACGTCAACGCTTCGATCATCGACCCCATTCCCGGCGCCGTGACGCTGCCGACGGATTTTCCGGAAACGGCGCGCCAAGCCCTCTCCATTCCGTTCAACATCGCCGTCGATCGCACCGCGCTCAATCGCTTGGGCGTCAAGCTCAACGACGAGGCCAGTTTCAACGGCCATATCGTGCGTGTCGCCGCCGTGCTCGACGGTTATCCGAACGTCGACAATCCTGGCATCATCATGTCGCGCCAAACGCTGCGGCTGATGGGCCACGCCAACACGACGCGGCTGGGGCCGCTGATGGTGAAGGTCGGCGACCCCGCACAGGCCGCGCAGGTGCGCGATCAACTGAACGCCATCGCCGATCATCAATATCGCGCCTGGACCAAGGACGAGCTACGCGCCGCGACGCTGAACGAATTTCTCAATGACGGCATCATCGCCGTAATGATGTGGGCGTCGGTGATCCTCGGCTTGTTCGTCGGCATCATCATCACCTGGCAGACGCTGCGCGGCGCCATTCTCGCCAACGTCAAGGAATTCGCCAGCCTGCGTGCGCTCGGCGTCTCGATGGGCAGTCTGCGGATCGTCGTGCTCGAACTCTCCTTCTGGGTGGGGATCGCCGGTCTGGCGCTGACCGCCGTGCTCATGGTCGGCATCACCTTGCTGGCGAAAGCCGGCGGCGTGCTGATCGGCTTCATGCCGAACTGGGTCGTGATCGCCTGCATCATGCTGATGATGATCGCGATGCTCTCCGGGACCTTCTCGCTCGGCGTGTTGAAACAAAGCCAACCGGCGGATTTGCTCCGATGACCGCTATCGCCATCTCCGCTCGGAACATCGAGAAGAGCTTCAAAACCGGCAAGGTGAAGACGCCGGTGCTGAAGGGCGTCGACCTGCAAATCCAGCAAGGCGAGATCGCGCTGGTGATGGGCCCATCGGGGTCGGGCAAGTCGACGCTGCTGGCGGCGATATCCGGCCTCTTGAAGCCCGACAGCGGCACGGTGCTCGCGCTCGACGAAGAAATTTGGCGTCTGAGCAAGCCCAAGATCGACAAGTTCCGGCTCGCCAATTGCGGCTTCATCTTTCAGGGCTTCAATCTGTTCGGCGCGCTCAATGCGCGTCAGCAGGTCGAGACTGTGCTGAAATATGCGGGCTACAAGAAGGAAGACGCCGCCGAAGCTGCGACGACGGCGCTCGGCGAAGTCGGCCTCGAACATCGCATGCATCAGCGGCCCTCCGAACTCTCGGGCGGCGAGAAGCAGCGCATCGCCATCGCCCGCGCGCTGGCGAAGAAACCGAAGCTTATCTTCGCGGACGAACCGACCTCAGCGCTCGACGGCGAAAATGGCGCGAACGTCATGTCGCTCCTGCGTCGCTCGGCCAAGAGCCATGGCGCGAGCGTGCTGTGCGTGACCCACGACGTGCGCTTGGCCACCTACGCCGACCGCATCATCACCATCGAAGATGGCCGCATCCTTTCGCAGAACGCAGACCCCAAATCGTTTCATCACTGAAGAGCACGATCATGAAACCGACCTCTTCCACCGCCGCCCGCTTCGCCCTCATGGCCAGCCTCGCCGTGCTGCTCGCCGCCTGCGGCGGCGCCGAAGGCCGCGACAACGCCAAGGCCGGCGACGCCGCCGCGCATGCCGAAGCCAACACGCCGTTCGCGGCGATCGCCGCGGGCAAAGTCGATATCGAAGGCGGCCTTGTCGACGTCGCCGCGCGTCAGCCGGGCATCGTGCGTGAAGTGCTGGTGCAGGAAGGCGACCAGGTGCGCAAGGATCAGGTGCTCGCGCGCCTCGACGACGAACAGGCGCGGCTCGACCGCGATCGCGCCGCCGCGCAGCTGCGCCAAGCCGAAGCGCAAGTTCCACTTATGCAGGTGGCGCTCGACGCCGCCCAGCGCGATCTGCACCGCACCGAAACGCTGAATGCGCAGAACTTCGTATCGCCGCAGCGCGTCGAAGCGGCGCGCGACGCCGTGCGCAATGCACAAAGCGAACTCGACGCCGCCAGCGCCGCTGTCGGCGTGGCGCGAGCGCAGCTTGCCGAAGCCAATTATGTCGTCGAACAGCACGTTGTGCGCGCGCCCGACAACGGGCGCATCGTCCGCCGTTACGCCAATCCGGGCATGGGCGCCTCGACCTTGAACGTCACGCCGATGTTCCAGCTGCAACCCAATTCCCAGCACATCGTGCGCGCGGAGGTCGAGGAGCGTTCCTTGGGCGCGATCCAGGCCGGCATGGCGGTGCAGATCGTGCCGGAGGCCGACCAGACCAAAACCTATAGCGGCTCGGTGTTGCGGATCGCCCAGGTGTTCGGCGCACGCCGTCTGCAAAGCGACGACCCCTCGCAACAGACCGATGAGCGCGTGGTCGAGGTCGTGGTCGACGCCAAAGACGCGCCCGTCCTGGTCGGACAGCGGGTGCTGGTGAAATTCCTGCGCGCTGGCGCAACGGCGCCTGCCCCAGCGGCGGGCTAAGGGCGCTCTGCGCCCCTTAGCCGCGCTCTGCCTGCGCGCGCCTGGGAGTAAGGTGCCTTACTGACGACATAGACTTGGCGCCAGCCTCGCCGCTTGCGCACTCCCGTTTGCGCGGGCCTAGAAATGGCGTAGGGGAGAGGGCGCTGCGGGCTAGCCGGCGGGGACAACAAGGGCGGCTATGATCTCGGGGGTTTGTGCTTGATGGCGAAGATCGTGCTCTCTGCAGCCGGTTCGGCCGGGGATGTGCATCCCCTGCTCACCTTGGCGGCGGAGCTTAAGCGGCGGGGACACCGTCCCGTCATCGCCACCCAGGCGGAATACCGGCCGGCCGTGGAGGCCCTCGGCCTCGAATTTCACCCCTTGCGGCCAAGCCAGGAAGAGATCGAAGCGACGCTGGGCGTATCCACGCCGGAGCTGGTGCGCCTCACCACGCAGGCCGCCAACGGTCTGGAGTTCGCGGTGCGCCGCATCGCCATGCCGTTCCTGCGCACCTCCTATGAGGACATGGTGCGCCTGTGCGAGGACGCCTCGCTTGTGATCACACACACCTCGGCGTTCGCCGCGCGGCTGGCCGCCGAAAAGCTCGGCGTGCCCTGGCTGTCGATCGTGCTTGCGCCGTTCGCCTTCATGTCGAGCTACGATCCGCCGCTGCTGCTCGCGTCGCCGACGCTCGAGCGCATCCGCAAGCTCTCGGACATGGCGTTCGACCGCGCCGTGCTGCGCGTGCTGAAGCTGGCAAGCCTTCCCTGGACCGAGACCTATCGCGAGATGCGCCGCGAGCTGGGTTTGCCGCAGCGCCCTAATCCGCTGTTCGAAGGCCAATTCTCGCCGCTCGGCACGCTGGCGCTCTATTCGAAGCGTTACGGCGCCGTGCAGGATGACTTTCCACCTGGCGCCAACATCACCGGCTTCTGCTATTATGACGGCGGTGGCGACGCCCGCGGCTTGAGCGAAGACCTGGAGAAATTCCTCCGCGCCGGTCCCGCCCCGCTCGTGTTCACGATCGGCTCGGCGCTGGTGCACGAACCGCGCGGCTTCTTCGAAAGCGCCGCGGCTGCGGCGACGCAAAACGGCAAGCGTGCGGTGCTGGTCGTCGGCCCGTATGCGAAAGCGCGCCGTCTCGCCTCGCGCAACGTCTTCGTCGCCGAAGGCTACGTGCCGCATGTGCGCCTGTTTCCGCGCGCCCACGCGGTCGTGCATCACGGCGGCATCGGCACGACGGCGCAGGCGTTGCGCGCTGGACGCCCGCAACTCGTGGTGCCGTTCAGCGCCGATCAGCCAGACAACGCGCTGCGTCTCGTCCGCATGGGCGTTGCCCGCACGGCGCCGATCGCGAATTTCACGCCGAAAAAAGCCGCGCAAGAATTGCTGCAGCTCGACGCACCCGATTACGCCAAGCGCGCACGCGAAATCGGCGGCGCTCTGGCCGAGGAAAACGGGCCGGCCACGGCGGCCGAAGCGATCGAGCGTCTGCTCGAAACGCACAACGCGCGCCGCTACGCTTAAGCCCTATTTCTTGATTGGCGGATGGTGGCGCATGAAGTCCACGCCGAGGACCGCCGCGCCCAGCACCATCGGCGCGATCGTATAGACGAAGCGATAAGCGATGAGCGCCGCCGCCGTGGCGGCCGCGCCCTGACTGGTTTGCGACACGGAAAGAATGGCGGCGTCGAACACGCCGATGCCGGCGGGCGCGCCTGACGCCGCGCCCAGATAACAAGCCGCGACGAAAGCGGCGGCGAAAGCGGGAAACGTCCAGCCGCCATGGTCTGGCAGCAGCACGTAGAGGACGGCCGCGGCGGCGAGCCATTCGCCCACTGAAAACACAAGCTGGATAAGGCCGCGCCGCACGCTGGGGCTGACGAAATGGATGCCGAAAATCGAACGCCGCCCCTTGGGGCCAAAGGTGATGCCGAGCCATAGCAACGCGGGGATCAGCAACAGCAGGCCGATCAACCGCCAAAGGATCGGCGGCGCCACGAAATGCGCGGACAGATCCTCCGCCGAAAACAAGAAGCCGATCGCGACCGTGCAGGCGGCGCCCACGAACACAGAGGCCCCGGTGATGCCGGAGAGCACGGCGATCTGAATCTGGTTGAGCGCGGATCGATAGAGGCGCGTGCGCACGGCTGGCGCGGTGGCGAAGGAAAACGAAAGACCGTTGGCGATCGAATAAGTGGCGAATGCTGGCGCCAGCACGGCGCTGAGGGATTTTGTGGCGTCCATCAAGTGCAGCGAGAGCCACTCATCGATCACCAGAGCGGCGAAAGAAACCGCCACCAGGAGCGCCGCGAGCCACACGGCGTCCGGCGGCAATTCCGTAAGCGAGGCCCAGATCTCGCCCAGGCTGTGCGCCCGAAGTTCGTCATAGAAAATCCAGACCGCGCCGACGATCAAGGCGACCGCCAGCAGCGCCGTGGCCCAGGCGGGCGGCTTCCAATGAAGCGGAAGCTCTGGGCCTTTTGCCCCGCCGCTTTCGCCCGCCTCGTCCGCCACCAAATCGCTCTCCGAAAATCCAGTCCGCGAAGGTGCAGCCGTCCAGCCGGAAATCAACCCCCGCTCAACCGACGCGCGTTTCGCTCAACAGCCCCAGCGCACTTGCCGCAGCGTCCAGGCGTTTGGTGGTCTGCTCGGTCAGGAGATGGGCGAGCTTTTTCGGGGCCTTGAGCATCAGCCGGCCGCCGAAGGCGGAAATCTCAAGCCCTTCGAGCAAATTCTCGCTTCGGCCGGAAAGGTCCGCGCCCAGGCGAAGCGATGCGCCCAAGGCGGCGGCCGCACGCTGCTGATCCTCGTTCAGAAGGCGCTCATAAGCCGGCGAATGCTTCGGCGGGGCCTTGGTATAGCGGTGGTGGATGGCGGCGGCGAGAAAGCCGCGTTCGGTATGGCTGATCGCCGCCAATGGCGCGCGCAGGATGAGGTCGAACATGACCTCCACGCGCTGGTCGGGATGCAGCGGGCCGCCGAAATCGGCGAGACGCGCGGCAGCGCCGCGCAGCACTAGCTCGCGCGACGGCGTGAACACCCAGGGCTGATCGGCGAACATCGGCGCGATCCAGCGTTCGAGCTTGCGGCCGAACGCGCGCTGCCGGCCGCTGCCCGCCAAGGCTTCCGCCGCGGCGATCAGCGGATGCACGCCCAGCGCATTCGCACTCATGCGTTCGAGCAAAACTCCTTCGCGCAAACCAAAGGCGGAGAGAATGACGCGGTCGAAACCGCCCGCGATCATCACGCGCTCGAGCACCACCGATGCGTAAGGCAGCGTGTCGGCGCGCTTGGCGGCGGCCTCTTCCAGCTTCTCCAGCGATTTGCGGCTTTGCTTGCGGACGACGTCGGCGAGCTTCAGCACTTCGGCACGATCCATCTGGTGATGATCGAGCACGCCGATGGGATGATCGCGCAGGCGAAGATCGATACGGCCGAGCGCGCGCCACGCGCCGCCAACGGCGTAGAAATCGCCGCCCATGGCTTTCAGCGTTTCCGCGCGTGACAGCGCCCGCGTCACTTCCGCAGCCACGCGATCGGCGTCGAAGCCTTCATCGCGCGCCAGCGTTAGCGGACCGAGTGGGAACGTCTCGCCACGCCCAGGACCGTCCGGACCAATCTCGATCAGCTCGAGGCTCGCGCCGCCCAAATCGCCGACGACGCCGGAGGCGCCCGGCGCACCCGTGCTCGCGCCAAGCGCCGAAAGCCGCGCCTCTTCCGCACCGTCCAAAATGCGCAGCTCGATGCCGGTCTCGTGCGCGATCCGCGCCGCGAACGCGCGCCCATCGCTGGCGGCGCGGACGGCGGCCGTGCCGACCGCGAACACATCGTCCACGCCCAAGCCTTCGATCAGCGCGGAGAAGCGCTTGAGCGCCCGCATCGCCGTCTCGATGCCGTCCTTGGATAAGGCGCCGGTGCGGTTTAGGTCGCGCCCCAGACCGGCCATCACCTTCTCGTTGAGGATCGGCGTCATCGCCCGCCCGTCGATCCGATAGACGACGAGACGCACGGAGTTCGAGCCGACATCGATGACGGCCGCTTCCTGCGATTCCGAGAGTGGCCCTCGCCGCGGGGAGGGCTCAGCGCTCAATAAGCACGCGCTCCGATATGGTCGAACGCGGCCGGCGCATCGCCCACGAGCGCTGCGCCGCGGCCCGAGAGCGACGGGTTGCGCATGAAATATTCATGCGCGGAGAACGGCTGGTCGAGGCCGGTGGTGTCGACGCGAGTCGAGGTTCCATCCGGGTTCATGTACCAGCTTTGCGCTTCGTCGTTCAGGTTGGCGACCATGATCTGATCGAGAACTTGCTGATGCACCGTCGGATTTTCAACCGGGCACAGCACTTCGACCCGGCGCTCCAGATTTCGCGGCATCCAGTCCGCCGACGAAATAAAGACCTTGGCGCCCGGATGAGGCATTTTGTGACCGGCGCCGAAGCAAACGATTCGCGCGTGTTCTAGGAAGCGCCCGACGATCGACTTGACGCGGATGTTCTCGGAAAGGCCGGGAACGCCGGGGCGAAGGCAGCAGATGCCGCGCACCACAAGCTCGATCTTCACGCCTTCGTTGCTGGCGCGATAGAGCGCGTCGATGACGTCGGGATCGACGATGGCGTTGAGCTTGGCCCAGATGGTCCCGGGGCGGCCGGCGCGCACATGGCCGATCTCTTCGTCGATCAGACGAAGAATGGTCGGCTTGAGGCTCACCGGCGACACCGCGAGCTTTTCGAGGTCGAGCGGACGCGCGTAGCCGGTGATGAAGTTGAACACCCGGCCCGCGTCACGCCCGAGCACGGGGTCGGCGGTGAAGAGCGAGAGGTCAGTGTAAATCTTGGCTGTCGCGGGATGGTAATTGCCGGTGCCGAAATGCGCGTAGGTGCGCAGACCGTCGGTCTCACGGCGCACCACGAGGCTGAGCTTGGCGTGCGTCTTGGTGTAGTCGGTGAAGCCATAAACGACCGATGCGCCCACGCGCTTCAGATTCTCAGCCAAGCGGAGGTTCGCCTCTTCGTCAAAGCGCGCCTTGATCTCGATCATGGCGGTGACGTTTTTGCCGGCTTCGGCGGCCTCGATCAGCGCCGAGACGATCGGTGAATCCTTCGAGGTGCGGTAGAGCGTCTGCTTGATGGCGACGACCTGATCGTCCGCCGCCGCCTGCTTCAGGAAGCGCACGACCGCATCGAAGCTTTCGTAGGGGTGGTG
>DASZSK010000236.1:0-2213 GCA_035548735.1 Caulobacterales bacterium
TGTCGCGAACGCGACTGAATTAAGGTTTCGCGTTCCAAGCGCAGCTGCACATTTCGCTCCCCAGTGCGACGTTCGCTCTGGCTCGCTCATTGCTTCGCATAGACGCTCGATGCGAAGCGATATGGACAAGGGGACTTACACGGACGTCTTGACGCCGGGTCAGCAAACGCAAGCGGACCCGAAGCAGCGTCATGTCGTCGGACTGGACCTTGTGCGCTTCGCCGCCGCCTTCGCCGTGATGGCGTTTCACTATTTCGCTTGGACGCCTCTCGCGCGAACCAGCACCGGGGCGCTGGTGCTGCATGGCGCGCCCGCGTCATCGGCGCTGGCGGGCGTGAGCTGGTTCGGCTGGATCGGCGTGGAAATCTTCTTCGTCATCTCCGGCTTCGTGATCGCCTTCTCGGCCGAACACGCGTCGGCGGAGACGTTCGCGCGTCAACGCATTCTGCGTCTCGCGCCCGCCGCCTGGATTTGCGCGACCATCACGCTCGCGGTGACGCTGCTGTTGGGGCTGGCGCGATCCGACGTGCTCGCCGCGGAATATTGGCGCGCCATGCTCTTCCTGCCGTTCGGTCCCTACATCGACGGCGTCTACTGGACCTTGGCGATCGAGGTCTCGTTTTATCTTCTCGTCTTCCTGCTGCTGCTGTTTGGCCGCTTCGCCTGGATCGAGCATCTGGCGGCGTTCATCGGCATCGGCAGCGCTGCGTTCCTCTTCATCATGAGCCGCCGGCCGGACCTCATGTACGTGCTGGGCGACACGCGGTGGTTCGAACTCTTGCTGCTGCGCCACGGCGTGTTCTTCGCCATGGGCGTTTTCATCTGGGCCTATGCCCGCCATGGCTTCAGTTGGAGGCGCCTTGCATTGTTTGCGCTCGCGCTCGTCGCCGGCTGGCGCGAAATCGCCATGGCCGCATGGGAGTTTCGCGGCGGCATGCACATCGCCGTCTCGTCGGCGATCCCATGCGCGGTCTTTACGGCCGCGCTTGCGGCGATCGTGCTGGCGATCCGCTTCAACCACGTCCTCGCCAAGCATAAGCGGCTGAGCGGGGCGCTGCGCGTGCTGGGCCTGGCCACCTATCCGCTCTACCTCGTTCACCAATTGAACGGCGCGGCGCTCCTGCGCTTGGAAGACGCCCTCGGCGTGGCGCCGCTGGCGGGCGCGTTCTTCGCCATGGCGGTCTTTGTCGTGCTCGCGATCCTCATCGCGACGGGCCCGGAGCCGGCTTTGCGCCGCGTGCTCAAGAAGGTTCTGGCTCCCATTCATCTACCCGGGTTTGACCCAACCCCGGCAGAGCGGTAAAAGCCCCGCTCACGCGCCATCCAAGATGTGCGCTTTGACCGGCACGACGCCCTACATCAGGGCTGGAGGCTGGCGAGGCCCCCCGCCCGACGTGATCGTCCGGCGGGGCTTCTGTGCTTTGGCGTAAGGAGTTGGAATGTTCGAGGCCCTCACCGAACGCCTGAACGGCGTGTTCGACCGGTTGACCGGGCGCGGCGCGCTGTCGGAAGCCGACGTCGAGGCGGCGCTGCGAGAGGTCCGCGTGGCGTTGCTGGAGGCTGACGTCGCCCTCCCCGTGGTGAAGGACTTCATCGCCAAAGTGAAGATCGAGGCGATCGGCGAAGCTGTGATCAAATCGGTCACGCCGGGCCAGATGGTCGTCAAGATCGTCCACGACCAACTCGTGAAAATGCTGGGCGGGGACGAGCCGCCGGAACCGCTGCGAATCGAAGGCGAGCCGCCAAACGTCATCATGATGGCGGGGCTGCAGGGCTCGGGCAAAACCACCACCAGCGCCAAAATCGCACTTCGGCTGACCAAGACGGATCGCAAGCGCGTGCTGATGGCCTCGCTTGATGTGCGCCGCCCTGCGGCCATGGAGCAATTGAAGACGCTCGGCCAGTCCATCGGCGTGGACGTGCTGCCGATCGTCGACGGTCAGCCGCCGGCGGAGATCACCAAGCGCGCGCTCTCGGCCGCCAAGCTTGGCGGGCACGACGTCGTCATCCTCGACACGGCGGGCCGCACCTCGATCGACGAACAGATGATGGCCGAGGCCGCTGAAATCGCACGCCTCGCCAAGCCGTCGGAAATCCTGCTGGTCGCCGATAGCCTGACCGGTCAGGACGCCGTGGAGACGGCCAAGCGCTTCCACGAACGCCTGCCGCTGACCGGCCTCGTGCTGACCCGCGCCGATGGCGACGGGCGCGGC
>DASZSK010000237.1:0-4428 GCA_035548735.1 Caulobacterales bacterium
CGTCCTGGAAAACGCGCGCCTCTGGGCCGAGCCCGGCCGCGCGCTGGTGGCGGAGGCCGGCTCGATCGTGGCGCGCGTCGATCTCCGCAAGGGCGACGCGCTCTATCTGAACGACGGCTCGTACGGCAATCTGTTCGACGCAACGCACTCCAACTGGCCCTATCCGGTGAAGCTGTTGCGCGACGGCGCTTCGAGCGAGTTGGCGCCGTTCCGCTTCTTCGGCCCGACCTGCGATTCGATCGACGCCGCGGCGGGCACGTTCGCGCTGCCGGCCGATATCCGCGAAGGCGATCTGATCGAGATCGGCCAGCTCGGCGCCTATGGCGCGACCATGGCGACGCGCTTCAACGGCTTCGGCGACACGGTGACGATCCAATCCAAGGACGCGCCATGGCCGTCCATGTTCGTGGAGGCGGCGGAGACGCCGGCGGAGCCGAAAGTGGTCCAACTCGCGGGCCGCAAGCGCAAGCCGCGCCGTCCGCGCTAATCCTGAGAGCGAAAATCGGCTAGCGTCGGCGAATGGATACCACCATCCGCCGCTGCACCGCCGACGACGCGTCCGCGCTCGCGCTGGTCGCGCAAGCGACGATGCTGGAGACGTTCGCCGGGGTGATCGATGGCGCGGACCTCGTCGCCAATACGCTGGAGGCGCGTAACGCGGCCTCGTTCGCGAGATGGCTCGCCGAACCCGAAGCGCGCCTCTGGCTCGCCGAACTGAAGGGCGCGCCGATCGGCTATGCCGGACTGGCCACGCCGGATCTGCCCTTGCCGACCACGCACAACGACATCGAGTTGAAGCGCATCTATGTGCTCTCACGCTTCCAGGGCGGCGGGCCGGCGGGCCGCCTCATGGACGCTGCTGTCGACGCAGCGAAAGCGATGGGCAAGGCGCGCGTATTGCTGGGCGTCAAAGCCGACAATCACCGCGCGCTCGCCTTCTACGCCAAGCACGGCTTCGCCGTGATCGGCACGCGCCGGTTCTTGGTTGGCGCCAATTATTACGACGACGCGGTGCTGGCGAAGGCGCTGGCGTAGACGCGTCGTCTCGAACTCGTGTTTTGTCTGCCGGCAACGAAAAGCGCTAAAGTTGTCCCAAAAGGGAGGCGAGCATGAAGCGCATGATCGCAGCCGCGCTCAGCGCCTGGGCGCTCTCGTCGGTCGCTTCGGCGGACACTTCAGCGGCGTCCGAGGCGCTCACGGGCAAGACGTGCGAGGTCCCCGCCGATAGCGCGCGCGAAGCCGCCGATCAGCGACTGGTCGACGCGGCGATGCGGGATTTTCAGCACGCCGGCTATGACGCTCTGGCTCAGCATTTGGACGATCTGCGCAACGTGCTCGATCATGCGCCGGCGTGCTATCCGCTGATCGAGCGGCGCGGCGAGGACATCATCGTCCGCGACGACATGGCTGATCAAACCACCATGCTCGCTCTGACGACGACGGCGGCGACGCAACAGCGACACGCCGCGATCCGTTCCGCGGAGAACGTGTACGGTTCGGCGAGCCTGCTCGTCGGCTCCTATTCCAATGAGATGCACCGCTTCGATGACGCCGTCTCGGCGATTGATCGCGGATTGGCGCTGCAACCAAGCAATCAATACTTGGTTCTGGAGAAGGCGACGGCGCTTGGACAATTGCGCCGCTTCGACGAGCAAGTCGGCCTGCTGCAAGCCGAACTGGACAGCCCGGACGCGGCCCTGACGCTCGACCGCGCGCGCTTCGAACGCAACCTCGGCGCGGCGCTCATCGATCTCGATCGCCTCGACGAGGCGGAAGCGGCGCTAAACGAATCCATCCGTCTGCAGCCGGATAATCCCGCCGCCCGCAACGAACTTCGCTATCTCGCTCAGATCCGCGCCGGCCAGGTGCCGACAATGCAGACCATCATGCGCGCGCAGCCCGATCCGCCGCTAAAACACTAGCGCGCTCGACAACGAAAGGGCTCCCGAGCGAAGCCCGGGAGCCCTCGTCAATGCGAAATGCCGGAACGTCTAGGCGCCGGCGGGAGCCGCACCCGGCCAACCGCCGGGATGCGGCGCGGGCTCTTCGTCGGTGACCGGTAGCGCCGGCGCCGGCGGCGCGGGCGGCGTCGAGACGTCTTCCGGCCGATCGAGCTTCTCGCCGCGCAGCACCTTCTGAATCTCGTCGCCCGTCAGCGACTCGTATTCGAGCAGCGCTTCCGACAGCCGCTTATGATCTTCGGCCTTCTCGGTGAGGATGCGCTTTGCGGTCTGGTAGCCCTCGTCCACGAGGCGCTTCACTTCCGCATCGATCTTCTGCGCCGTCGCTTCGGCGACATTCTGCGTGCGGTTCACCTGCATGCCGAGGAAGACTTCGTCATTGTTGTCGCCATAGGCGACGAAGCCCAGTTCGTCCGAATAGCCCCAGCGCGTCACCATCATGCGCGCGAGGCGGGTGGCGGCGCTGATGTCGGAGGAAGCGCCCGACGTCACCTTGTCTTTGCCGAAATGCAGTTCTTCGGCGACGCGTCCGCCCATCATCACCGCGAGGCGCGAGGTCATCTGGGTGAAGTTCATCGAGTATTTGTCGCCTTCCGGCAGCTGCATCACCATGCCCAGCGCGCGCCCGCGCGGGATGATGGTGGCTTTGTGCACCGGATCGCTCTCCGGCACGTTCAGCGCGACGATGGCGTGACCGCCTTCGTGCCAAGCGGTGAGCTCCTTCTCGGCTTGCGTCATGACCATGGAGCGCCGCTCGGCGCCCATCATCACCTTGTCCTTCGCGTCCTCGAATTCCTTCGAGGTGACGACGCGTTTGCCGCGCCGCGCAGCGAGCAGCGCCGCTTCGTTGACGAGGTTGGCCAGATCGGCGCCGGAGAAACCCGGCGTGCCACGGGCGATGACTTTCAAATCCACGCCCTGCGCCACCGGGACGTTGCGGGTGTGCACGCGCAGAATCTTTTCGCGCCCGCCGACATCCGGGTTCGGCACCACGACCTGACGGTCGAAGCGGCCCGGACGCAGCAGTGCGGGATCGAGCACGTCGGGCCGGTTGGTCGCCGCGATCAGAATGATGCCTTCATTGGCTTCAAAGCCGTCCATCTCGACCAGCAATTGATTGAGCGTCTGCTCGCGCTCGTCATTGCCGCCGCCGAGGCCGGCGCCGCGATGGCGTCCGACCGCGTCGATTTCGTCGATGAAAATGATGCAGGGCGCGTTCTTCTTGGCCTGCTCGAACATGTCGCGGACGCGGCTGGCGCCGACGCCGACGAACATTTCCACGAAGTCCGAACCCGAGATGGTGAAGAACGGCACATTGGCTTCGCCGGCGATAGCACGCGCAAGCAGCGTCTTGCCTGTGCCGGGCGGGCCGACCAGCAGCGCGCCCTTTGGAATCTTGCCGCCAAGGCGCTGGAACTTGCCCGGGTCCTTCAGGAACTCGACGATCTCGCCCAGCTCTTCCTTGGCCTCGTCGATGCCGGCCACGTCCTCGAACGTGACCCTGCCCTTCGCTTCCGTCAGCAGTCGCGCCTTGGAGCGCCCAAAGCCCATGGCGCCGCGGCCGCCCGCCTGCATCTGACGCATGAAGAAGAACCAGGCGCCGATCAGCAGCAGCATCGGCAGCACGCCTAGAAGCACATCCATGATGGTCGGGCCCGTACGCGGCCGATCGGTCTTCACGGTGACGTTGGCGCGATCGAGCCGGTCGATCACCGTCGGCATCGTGCCGGTCGGCAGATAGGTGACGAAGTCCGAGCCGTCCTTGGCCTTGCCCAGCAGCGTTTCGCCCTGCGTCTCGACGCTCGCGACTTGGCCGGCTTCAACCCGGCGCAGCAGCGTGCTGTACGGAATCTCCGTCGCCCGGCCGGTCGAGGGTCCCTGGAGCGCGGTGAACAGCACCACCAGAACGAGAGCGATGACGCCCCAGATCAACAGACTGCGAATCGGCATGAACGGACCTTGCTGGTTCCCACCGCGCTCGTTTTGCGGGGAAACAAATTCTTTACGAAAGATAGGGACCGGCGGCGCCCCTGAACACCCCTATCATGGCTCAGGCGCCGTCACCGTTGAATGAACAGGAAGAATATGGCGCACATGCGCCTCGATCAGCCATTCCCCCGTTACAACGCCGCAACCCATGGCGTCCGCCCAAGCAAGGCGCGCGCCGTCGCCGACGAGAACGGGACGCCCCTCCTCGACTTCGATACGCCAGCCCGGCGCCCGCGCCGAGACGGCGAGCCGGCCGTCCCAAACGACCTCCGCGCCGGCCGGAAGTGCAAGCGCCGTCAGGGGCCGCGCGCCGTCGGCACGGCCTTCCAGCGCGCCAAGATCGCGCGACAGACGCACCCCTCCCCGCACCGGCCTGAGCTGACCGCCGCCGAGGGTCGCGCCGCTGAAATCAGCGCCGAGGCGCGCCGCGAGCACCGCCACCGCCGCCGCGTCCGGTTCGCGCGCGGCGCCGGCGATC
>DASZSK010000238.1:0-11098 GCA_035548735.1 Caulobacterales bacterium
GCCGCGCCCGGTGCGCGTGTTGAGTCAGGCGGCGCTCGGCCAAGCCTCGTCGAGCGCATGGGCGCAAGGCGGCCTCGCCGTGGCGATGGCCTCCGGCGACAATCCCGACCTGCACGCGGAAGACACGATCAAGGCCGGCGCGGGCCTGGTTGACCCGGTCGTCGCCCATCTCCTGGCTGAAGAAGGGCCAGCGCGGGTGATGGATCTGATCGCGCTCGGCGTTCCGTTCGACCGCACGCCGGACGGCAAGCTCGCGCAGAGCCTCGAAGCCGCGCACTCACGCCCGCGCGTGGTGCGTGTGGCGGGCGACCTCGCCGGCAAAGCCATCATGGAAGCGCTGACGGGCGCGGTGCGCGCCGCGTCGCACATCGAAGTCGTCGAAGGCATGCACGCACGTGCGTTGCTGCAAGACGAAAAAGGCGCGGTGTGCGGCGTCGTGTGCCGCGACGCCTCGGAAAATGTTGTCACGTTCGAAGCGAATGAGATCGTGCTGGCGACGGGCGGCATCGGCGGGCTTTACGCCGTCACCACCAATCCGCCGGAAGCGCGCGGGCACGGTCTCGCCATGGCGGCGCGCGTTGGCGCTCTGATCGCTGACCCCGAGTTCGTGCAATTCCATCCCACCGCGATTGATATCGGCCGCGATCCCGCGCCGCTGGCGACCGAGGCCCTGCGCGGCGAAGGCGCCAAGCTCGTCAATGATCGCGGCGAATCCTGTGTTTCGGAACTCGCGCCGCGCGATGTTGTCGCGCGCGCGATCCATAATGAGCGCGTCGCCGGCCGCGGCGCCTTTCTCGATTGCACCAAGGCGGTCGGCGCGAAATTTCCGAAGGAATTTCCCACCGTGTTCGCGGCGTGCATGTATGGCGGCGTCGATCCGCGCACGACGCCGATTCCCGTGGCGCCGGCGGCGCACTATCACATGGGCGGCATCGCCTCGGACTTGTGGGGGCGTGCGACGGTGGATGGACTTTCCGTGGTGGGCGAATGCGCCTCCACCGGCGCACACGGCGCCAATCGCCTAGCCTCCAATTCGCTGCTCGAAGCCGTGGTGTTCGCGCATCGCATCGCCGACCGGCTGCGCGATGATGCGCCGGCGACGCGCGGGCCTGCGCAGCCCCGTCAGCCGCCGCCGGAACTGCCCTTCCCCGCGCGCGCAAGCCTGCGTGAGCTGATGCAGCGCCGGGCCGGCGTCGTGCGCGACGAAGCGGGACTCGTCGACGCTCTCGACCGCGTTGACAAGCTCTGCAAAGATTTGGGGCCCGCCAACGAATTCGTGGCCGCGCGCTTCGTGCTCGCCGCAGCGCTTGCGCGTCGTGAAAGCCGCGGCGGGCATTATCGGAGCGATTATCCGCATGCCGCAGCGCAGAAACGCACCTTTCTCACCGCCGGCGCCACGCTCCCTGCCGCCTATGCCTGACGCGATGCTCGAGCCGATCGTGCGGCTCGCGCTGGAAGAGGATCTGGGCGTCGCGGGCGATGTGACGAGCGACGCGCTGATCGATCCGGAAGAGCGCGGACGATGGATGCTGGTCGCGCGCAAGGCCGGCGTCGTCGCCGGGCTCGACGCGGCGGGCCTCGCGGCGTGGCTCACCGATCCCGACATTCTGCTGCACATAAAAAAGCAGGACGGGAGCGCCGTAGAAGCCCGCGACACCATCGCCGAAATCGAAGGCTATGCGCGCTCAGTTCTGCGCGCCGAGCGCGTGATGCTGAATTTTGTCGGTCGACTTTCCGGTGTCGCCACGCTGACGCGCGTTTATGTCGACGCGGTCGCGGGTACGAAGGCGCAAATCGCTTCGACGCGAAAAACAACACCGGGCTTGCGCGCGCTCGAAAAGCGCGCCGTGCGCCTGGGCGGCGGGCTGTCGCATCGCTATGCGCTGAGCGACGCCATCCTCATCAAGGACAATCACATTGCCGCGGTCGGCGGCGTCGCTCAAGCTATGCAGCGTGCGAAAGCGGCGGCGGGCCATCTCATGCCGATCGAGATCGAGGTGGATTCGCTGGCGCAACTCGACGAGGCGCTTCCCCTGGCGCCAACCGCGATCCTGCTGGACAATTTCACGCTCGCAAACCTGCGCGACGCGGTGAAGCGCGTTGCCGGCAAGATTCCGCTCGAAGCGTCCGGCGGCGTCTCACTCGATACGGTGCGCGCGATTGCGGAGACCGGTGTCGACGTCATCAGCGTCGGCGCCCTCACCCATTCCGCGCCCGCATTGGATGTGGCGTTGGACGCCGTTCAAACGCCGCAAGGCTGAGCGCGCAGCACGCGTTGCGTCGAGGCCGGATCTTTCACCAGTTTCGCCGCCGGCCGAATCGGGCGCGCGACCAGGTCGCCGCCGCAATTGGGGCAGACGCCACCGAACACGCGCTCGGCGCACGATGCGCAAAACGTGCATTCATACGTACAGATGCGCGCGTCACGGCTCTCAGGCGGCAGATCACGATCGCAGCATTCGCAATTGGGCCTGAGTTCAAGCATTGGCCATCTCCCGCATCGCCGCTTCACGCGATTCCATAAACACCGCGAAGCGCCGCTTTACGCGATCGACCAATTCAGGCGGCGCTATCTCGGGCCGCCCGCATTCGAACGGCGGCGCCGGCGCATATTCGAGCATGAGCTGGATCGTCTGCGCCACCTCAGCGCCGCGCAATTCCGCGGCAACGGTCAGCGCGAAGTCGATGCCGGCGGTGACGCCGCCGCCGGTAATGATGTTGCCGTCGCGCACCACGCGGCCGGCATCGGGGATCGCGCGGAACAGCGTCAGCAAATCGCGATACGCCCAGTGGCACGCGGCGCGCTTGCCGGCGAGGAGCCCAGCCGCCGCCAGGATGAGCGAGCCCGTGCACACGGAGGTGAGATAGCTCGCGCCTTCGCCGAGCCGCTTCACCTCGGCCATGAAGTCGGCATCCTGCATCGCCGCGGTCTGCCCCGGGCCGCCGGGGATGCAGATCATGTCACACCGTGCGATGTCGGCGAGACGCGCCAGATCGCTGAAGTGCAAGCCGGTCTCGGAGGCGAGCACGCCGCCGTCTTTGCTCGCCACCACGACTTCGGCGTCGGGCAGGCGCGAGAGCACTTCGAACGGCCCAGTGAAATCAAGCTGGGTGATCCCGGGATACAGGATGAAGACAATTTTGAACGGTTCGGCCATCGCGCGCTCCTCTTGACGGCCTATCCTGGCGCGCGCAGGGTTTGGCTTAAATGTCAAAGAAGCCTCGTTTTCCGCCAAAGCAGCGCACGATCCTGGTGGTGCTGTTTCCGGAATTTCAAATCCTGGACGCGGCCGGGCCGATCGCCGCGTTCGAAATCGCCACGCGCTTCGCCGAATGCGCTTATCGCCTGCGCTTAGCGTCGAGCGCGGGCGGCCGGATCGCCTCTTCCTCCGGCGTCGCCTTTGACACCGAGCCATTGACCGGCATGAAACTCACGCTTGTCGACACGCTGATCGTTGTTGGCGGAATGGGCACGCGCGCCGCCGCGCAAGACCAAACGCTGATCACCGCGCTGCAACGCGCACACGGCAAAGTGCGGCGCGTCGCGAGCGTGTGCTCGGGAAGTTTTGTGCTGGCCGCATCGGGTCTGCTCGACGGCAAGAGCGCGACGACGCACTGGCGACAAGCGCCGTTGCTGCAACGGCTTTATCCCAATGTGCGCGTCGAGCCCGATCGCATCTACGTCAAACAGGATGATGTCTGGACATCGGCAGGCGTCTCCGCCGGCATTGATCTCGCGCTTGCGATGATCACGGACGATCTCGGAACCGATGTGGCGAAGCAAGTCGCGCGCGAGATGGTCGTGTATGCGCGCCGGCCGGGCGGGCAAACGCAGCATTCCACGCTACTCGAACTGGACAGCGCCGACGCGCGCTTTGCCGACCTGCATGCCTGGATGCGTGAGCATCTGCACGAGGATCTCACGGTCGAACGCCTGGCTGCACAAGCAGCGATGAGCCCGCGCAATTTCACCCGCGCCTATGTGCGCGAAACCGGCGTGACGCCGGCGAAAGCGGTGGAGCGCCTGCGGCTCGAAGCGGCGCGCACGGCGCTGGAAAGCGGCGCGCATTCGATCCAGGACGTGGCGCGGCGCGCGGGCTTCGGCGACAGCGAACGCATGCGGCGCGCCTTCATCCGCTTCTATGGCGCGCCGCCCGCCGCCCTGAAGCGCACGTTGCGGCACGCTTGACCTTCCGCGCAACGCGGCGCTGCATGTTCGCCATCAAGGGAGGCGGGCTTTGGCGAACCGCGACAATGAGAAGAAGTCCATCTTCGTGACCGGCGCGGGCTCGGGCATTGGGCGCGCCACTGCGCTGCTGTTCGCCGAGCGCGGCTGGTTCGTCGGCGCCTTCGATGTCGATGAAAAGGGGCTCGCCGAGACAACCGCCGCCCTACCCGAAGGACAACGGCTCTCGCACGTGTTCGACGTGCGCGATCGCGACGGCTGGAAGCGCGCCGCGCGCTATTTCGGCGAGGCGACGGGCGGCACCATGCATGTGTTGTTCAACAATGCGGGGGTCGCGCGCGGCGGCTGGTTCGAAGACGTTTCCGAAGACGACGCGGATCTCATCGTCGATGTGAATCTCAAAGGCGTGATCAATGGCTGTTACGCCTCGCTGCCGCTGCTGCGCGAAGCGACGGGCGGACGCATTGTCAATGTCGCCTCGGTGGCGGGCGTCTATGGCACGCCCCGCATGGCGATTTACTCCGCCACGAAATGCGCGGTGCGCGGCTTAACCGAAGCGCTGGACCTCGAATTCGCGCGCCACGGCGTGCGCGTGACGAGCCTCATGCCGTGGTTCGTCGACACGGCCATCCTCGATGGGATCACGGCCGGCAGCAATGAGAGCTTCCGCCAAGGACTGAAGACCGGAAAGGTCGATATCTATCCCGTGCGCATGGCCGCCGAACGCGCGTGGGACGCCGCGCACGGCGGCGAGTTGCACTACATGGTCGGCAAGCAAGCTGAGCGCGCGCGTTTCGCCGCCCGCTTCATGCCGGGCGCGCTGCGCGAGCAATTCCGGAAAATGGTCGGCGCGGTGATTTAGGTCGAAACGTCCGACTTCGCCTGCTGCGTCGTAACCGGAGCATCCGGCGTCGCCGCCTCAACTGGCGCATCCGCACTCGGCGCAACGTCATCCGGCAGCGCTTGGCCGGCGACAGCCGCTTCCGCCGCCTCGGCCGCAGCTTCATCGGCTTGCGGGATCAGTTCACGTCGAGCAGCGGCTTCGGCGCGACGACGCATCAGCGCCTGCAAAGCGGCTGGCCGCTCCGCGCTGTTGGGGAAACGATAGAAGACGTGGCTGCCGATCGAGGCGGTCTCCACCAGGCCGGCGGACCAGATCGGGTTTACGGCCACCGTGTGATAGTGGGTGGCGCGATGGGTGATCGGCCGGGCGTAGCCCAGCATGACCTGGGTGGCGACATGCTGCGCGCGCTCCCAAGCTCCGCCGCGCGGACGCCGGTCGAGCGAGCCGTCGCAGGTGAAGGTGAACTGGCAGCCGATGTCGCGCTGCGAGCCCTGATAGACCACGCCGCAGACGGAGTGCGGATAGATGCCGGACTTCACCCGGTTCATCACCACCTCGGCGACCGCGAGCTGGCCGCGATAGGTTTCGCCGCGCGCTTCGTAATAGACCGCCTCGGACAGGCAGTGCAGCTCACGCGGATTGATCTGTTGCTGGGTGACCTGGGCCGCGTCGCCAGACGGCGCCAGCGGACCACGCAGCGCCGCCTGCACCAGCATGGCGTGCGTGTCGGTTCCATCGGTGAAGAGCGGCGCTTGCCCGCGCGCACGCAAACCGTCGCCAATGCGCAGCGCCGTCAATTCAACGCGCGCGCTCGGATCACCGAAGATGGCTTGCTGCTGCGCCTGGAACGCACTCGAGCGGGCCGCCCACTCAGCGCCATCGCGCTGCTCGGCAGCGCGGTGCGCAATGACCGGCATCGCCACGGCCGCCGCCGCGATGCACGCAACAGCGGCTGCGCCTTGGCGGACAGCCAAAGGGTTCTTCTCAATCTCTACCATGATTTGGGTCCGAATCGTCCCCGCTAAGGTAGCAACTCGATCCCAGAAAGCAGGTAAAACCATTAAGCCCCTCTTAAGCCCGTCCAGAAATGGCACAGATGACAGCCAATTAATCCAGTAACGACGGGCCTGTATTTCCACAGCTTCGGCAGGAACAATCTGCCGCGAGGTCGGCCGCACATACACGGCGCTCTCCGGGGGGGCGATATACATTTTGTTCACACTTGCGATTCGAGGAGGATTTGTTCCCGACGTGCGTCCCACCGGCCACAGAGCCGCGCTCGCCCGACGCGCGAGCGCTTTTGCTCCTTGCGAGGATCGTGCCGATGAGGGGCGCGCCGACGGCCGCACCGCCGGCTGGACGGCGCCCCGTGACGCAATGTGACGCTGAATGCCTCTAAAAACGGAGGCGGATCAATGCTTTCGAGCCGAAAGCGCGGCTTGCGCCGCAGCCAGGCGGGCAATCGGAACCCGATAAGGCGAGCAAGAGACGTAATCCAGCCCGGCGCGCTCAAAGAACGCAACGGAGGTCGCATCCCCGCCATGTTCGCCGCAGACGCCAAGTTTCAGCCCCGAGCGCGACGCCCGGCCCCGCTCCGCCGCCAGGCGCACCATTTCCCCAACGCCCGCGGTGTCGATCGACACGAACGGGTCGACCGTTAACACGCCGGCTTCGACAAAGGTTCCGAGGAACTTGCCCGCGTCGTCCCGGGAGAGGCCCAGCGTCGTTTGGGTCAGATCGTTGGTGCCGAAGGAGAAGAATTCGGCCGTTTCGGCGATCTCGCCAGCCATCAGCGCCGCGCGCGGCAGTTCGATCATGGTGCCAACCATGTAGGGGATCTTCACCTTGCGGGCGGCCTGGACCTCCTGCGCCACCGAATCGACCCGCGCCTTGATCAGGTCGAGCTCCTTCTTGGCGATCACGAACGGGATCATGATTTCCGGGTGCGGCGCCTTGCCGGTTTCCTTGGCGATGTCGGCGGCGGCCTCGAACACGGCGCGGGCCTGCATCTCGTAGATTTCCGGATAGACGATCGCCAAGCGGCAACCGCGGAAGCCCAACATCGGGTTGAACTCGTGCAGATCCCGCGCGCGCTCCAAGAGCGCCTTGGGATCGACGCCCGTAGCGGCGGCGACCGCTTCGCAATCGGCTTCGTCGTGCGGCAGGAATTCGTGCAGCGGCGGGTCGAGGAAGCGGATGGTGACCGGCCGGTCGCCCATGATCTTGAACAGGTTGACGAAGTCGGTGCGCTGGAACGGCAGCAGCTTTTCGAGCGCCGTGACGCGGCCGTCGCGATTGTCGGCGAGGATCATCTCGCGGACGGCGGCGATCCGCTCGCTGTCGAAGAACATGTGCTCGGTGCGGCAGAGGCCGATTCCTTCGGCGCCGAACTTGATGGCCACGCGCGCATCTTCCGGCGTTTCGGCGTTGGCGCGCACCTTCATGCGGCGGGCCTTGTCGGCCCAGCCCATCAGCGTGCCGAAATCGCCGGAGAGTTCCGGCTGCACCATCTCAGCAGCGCCGAACAGCACTTCGCCGGACGAGCCGTCGACGGTGATCGTCTCGCCCTTCAGCACCTTGCGGCCGCGTACGGTGAAGAAGCCCGCTTCTTCGTCGATGCGGATATCGCCCGCGCCCGAGACGCACGGACGGCCCATGCCGCGTGCGACGACGGCAGCGTGGCTCGTCATGCCGCCGCGGGCGGTGACGATCGCCTTCGACGCGTGCATGCCGTGGATGTCTTCCGGGCTCGTCTCCTCGCGCACGAGGATGACCGCCTGCTTCTTCTCCGCCAGTTCGGCGGCTTCATCCGGATCGAACACCACGACGCCGACAGCAGCGCCCGGCGAAGCCGGCAGGCCCTTGCAGATCAGGTCGCGCTTGTAGTCCGGCGAGATGGTCGGGTGCAGCAATTGGTCGAGCGCAGCGGGATCGACCCGTAGCACGGCTTCATCTTCGGAGATGAGCCCTTCCTCGGCCATGTTGACGGCGATCTTCAGCGCCGCCTTCGCGGTGCGCTTGCCGCTGCGCGTCTGCAGCATGTAGAGCCGGCCCTGCTCGACCGTGAACTCGATGTCCTGCATGTCGCGATAGTGCGCTTCGAGGCGCTTGTAGACGTCGACCAATTGCTTGAACACGTCCGGTAGCGCTTCTTCGAGCGAGAGGCCGTTCTCGCCCATCGCTTCGCGCGCGGCGATCGTCAGCGGCTTCGGCGTGCGGATGCCGGCGACGACGTCTTCGCCCTGCGCATTGATCAGATACTCGCCATAGAAGCGCTTTTCGCCCGTCGAGGGATCGCGGGTGAAGGCGACGCCGGTGGCGGAAGTTTCGCCCATATTGCCGAACACCATGGCCTGCACGTTGACGGCGGTGCCCCAGCTTTCGGGAATGCTGTGCAAGCGGCGATAGACCTTCGCGCGCTCGTTCATCCAGCTTGAGAAGACCGCGCCGATGGCGCCCCAGAGCTGCTCCTTCGGATCGGCGGGGAACGGCTTGCCGAGCTGGCGCTCGACGGCGCGCTTATACTGGCGCACCACCTCTTCCCAATCCTCGGCCGTCATCTCCGTATCAAGGCGGTAGCTTTGCTCGTCCTTGTGGGCGCCGAGAATCTCCTCGAACACGCTGTGATCGAGTTCGAGCACCACATCCGAGTACATCTGGATGAAGCGGCGATAGGAATCGAAGGCGAAGCGGCGATCGCCGGAGAGCTTCGCCAGCCCCTCCACGGTTTCGTCGTTGAGGCCGAGATTGAGGACGGTGTCCATCATGCCCGGCATCGAAGCGCGCGCCCCCGAGCGCACGGAAACCAGCAGCGGGTTGGCGGCGTCGCCGAATGTCTTGCCGGTCTTCTTTTCCAGTGAAGCCAGCGCGGCCTCGACCTGGCTGGTTAATCCATCCGGATACGCGCGCGCGCGTTCGTAGAAGGCGGTGCAGACCTCGGTGCTGAGCGTGAAGCCGGGTGGAACGGGCAGGCCGAGTTTCGCCATCTCGGCGAGATTGGCGCCCTTGCCCCCGAGCAGCGTCTTCATCGACGCGTCTCCGGCGCTTTCGCCGCCGCCGAAGCTGTAAACCCAGATGTGCTCCTGGCTCTGCTTGGCGGGCTGACCCATTTCGCTATCCCTCAATTTTTGAAAAATCCGCGACGGCGCCCAGCGCATCGCGAATATCCCTCAGCAACAGCAATCTATTGCGACGCAGCATTTTGTCATCTGCGTTCACCAGGACCGCGTCGAAAAACGCATCAACTGGCGCGCGAAGTGTTGACAGCGCTGCCATCGCGCCTGCGAAATCCTCAGCCTTGACGGCTTCCTGAGCAGCGGGCGCCGCTTTCGCGAGCGCCGCCGCAAGAGCCTTCTCCGCGTCCTCTTTCAGCAGGCCGGATTGAACGCCTTTGCTTAATTCCTGTTCCGGCTCCGCTTCGAGGCCGCGGCCCTTCTTCGACTCCGCTTCGAGAATGTTCGCGGCTCGCTTGTAGCCCGCGAGCAAATTCTTTCCGTCCTCGGTTTTGAGAAACGCATCGAGCGCTTCGACACGCGCAACGATGCGTACAAGATCGTCGTCACCGAGCGCGAAGACCGCGTCGACGAGATCGTGGCGTTTACCTTGCTCGCGGAGCTGGACTTTGAGGCGGTCGGCAAGGAAGGCGAGGATATCCGGCGCAGGGTCGAGCGCTGCGAATGCATTCAACCTGCCGCCGTACTCCGCTAAGCGATGAGTCCACAACGCCGCAGGCAGCCTTCCAGCTTGACCGACGTTCCGCGCACTCATTCCTTCCGGCAAGCGTCCAAAGCGCAAAGCTCCCGGATGACCGTCTGGGAACGGCTCGCCATCAAGCGTGTGATAGCTGTTCATCTCAAGACGAATATTGCGTTCAAGAAGAATCCGAATGAGCCCGAGCGCCGCCCGGCGCAGAGCATATGGATCAGACGAGCCTGTAGGCTTCTCATCAATCGCCCAAAAGCCAGCAAGCGTGTCCAGCTTGTCCGCGAGCGCGAGCGTCACCGCGACCGGATCAGTCGGCACGCGATCGTTGGGGCCGAGCGGGCGGTAGTGATCTTCGATGGCTTGCGCGACGCTCAAGCCCTCCCCCCTCGCGGGGGAGGGTTGGGAGGGGGGGCTCTCAGAAGACGGCGCGGATATCGATGACGCGCTCACTCCTGCACGCCCCCCACCCCCTGCCCCCGCCCCGCGAGGGGGCGGGGAAGCATTTAATTCTGCAAGATAGAGTTCGCGGCCGATCTGGCCTTGCAGCTCCGGGAATTCGCCAACCGTCTCGGTAACCAAGTCGCACTTCATCAAAGTCGCGGCGCGCTTCACCAATTCGGGATCGGCCTTCGTCACAGCGCAAAGCTCGACCGCCAGCGCTTTCACGCGCTCCACCTTATCCCACACGCTGCCGAGTTTCTGGTGGAAGACGATCTTTTCCAGCTTGGCTTTGCGTTCTTCGGTGAAGAGCGGCGTCTTGCGATCCACGTCCCAGAAGAAGCGCGCATCGTTCAAACGCGCCGACAAGACGCGCGCATTGCCCGCCGCGATGGCGTCGCCGCCGTCCTTGGCTTCGATGTTCGCCACGGTGATGAAATACGGCGCGAGCTTCTTCGTCTTCGGATCGCGGACGGCGAAATATTTCTGGTGCGTGCGCATGGTGAGGCGGATCACTTCCGCCGGCAGATCGAGAAAGCTCTCGTCCATCCGCCCCATCAGCACGACCGGCCATTCCACCAGACCCGTCACCTCCTCCAAGAGGCCGGCGTCTTCGACGAGTTCGAGCTTGCGCTCGGCGCAGACCTTTTTCGCCTGTTCGAGGATGATGGCTTTGCGCTCGTCGCGATCGATCAGCACCTTGGCTTCGCGCAGCTTCGCGTAATGCTCCTCGGCGTTTTTCACCGGCAACGCTTGCGGCGCGTGGAAGCGATGGCCCCAGCTGACGGGCTCATTGCCGACGCCGTCGATCTCGATCTTCACCGCCGCGCCGTCGAACAGGCAGAGCACATTGTGCAGCGGCCGCACCCAGGTCAGATCGCTCGATTGCGAGCGCATGCTCTTCGGCCACGGAAACGCGCGGATCA
>DASZSK010000239.1:0-9425 GCA_035548735.1 Caulobacterales bacterium
CGATCAGGGTGGCGACGATTTGCCCGCGCCGCTGCCGGATGTGGAGCGCGCGCTCGTATTCGAAAGCGCGAACCGGCTGCAGGAAGCCGCGGCCGTCTATTCGCAGATGCTCGATCACACCGACCTCACGCCGCCCCCGCAGGGTGAACCGACGTCGTTGGAAGACGTGACGCGTGCGCTGAACGCCACGCGCGTGACGCACGCGGTCTATCGCGCCGCCTTGGTGCAGCATCGCCTGGGCCATGCCGCCGAGGCGCGCCGGCTCTACGGCATCGTTTTGCAATTCGCGCCACGCTCGGCGGATGTGGAGCGCAATCTCGCAAGGCTCGAAGCCGGTCAGCCGCCGCTTGAACCGCCGCTCGACCCGCGCCGCGCCGCAGGGCGCTGGATGTTGTTCGTCTCGGACTTCCTCAGCACCAGCGAGAACCTCAGCCGCGTGCTGTCGCAAGCCGATCCGCAACAGGGATTGAACTCCACGTCCGGCGCGCTGTTCATGCAGCTCGGCATCGCGCTCGATCCAAGCGCCAATGATTGGCGTCTGGCCGCGGCCAACCAATTGGTCGATGGCGGCGGACTCGACGGCGCTGAGCGCGTCATCGATCAGATGCCGTCCGACAGCGTGTTCGCGCCGGACGCCGACATCGTCCGCGCAGCGATCGCGCTTCAACGTCATGACGACGCCGCGGCGGTCACAGCGGCTGAGCGCGCCGCGGCGGCTGGAAGCGATCGCTGGTCGGTGATTGCTTCCGCGGGCGATGTCTATCGGTTGACCGGACGCAGCCAGCAAGCCGTCGCATCGTTCACGCAAGCGCTTGGCATGGCGACCGACCCAAAGGATCGCGCGGAAATCCTGGGCTGGCGCGCCTTTGCGCATCGCTTCGCCGGCGAATACGCCGCCGCCACCACGGACATGCGCGCCGCACTCGCGCTCGATCCGGGTGAAAACACGCGCATGCTCTATGTGTCGATCCTGATGGACGACCCGGCGGCCTGGCGCGACGGCATCGCCATGGCGCGGCAAATGTTTGCCGAACAGCCGGACTCGGCGTTGCGCCTCAATGCGCTGGGCTATGCGCTGATCCAGCATCCCGAGGGTTTGGAAGAGGGCTATCGTTTGCTCTGGCGCGGTTTCAACAATGCGCAAACCGATTACGCGATCGTCGATAGTCTGGCGTGGGCCTATTATCTCTATGGCGCATTCGATCAGGCGCGCGCGCTTTCCGAGCGGGCTCGCGATCTCTCGGTCGCCGATCCCAACGCCGAAGTGCTCGACCATCTTGGCGACGTTTATTGGCGCTTGAATCGTCGCGACGACGCGCGCACGGCCTGGAACGATGCGCTGCATGCGCGGCCCGATCTCCCGCGTCAGCACGCGCTTGAGCAGAAAGTGGCGCATGGCTTGACCACGCCGGCGCCGCAGCGCCGCGATCTGCCGCAAGTCAATCTGCCGACGTCGCCGGCGCAGCGCGGAAACCTGTAAGCATGCGTTCGGCGCGATCGGCGGCGCTTCTGGCGGCGAGCCTCAGCGTCGCGGCCTGTGCGACCTATGCGCCGCCGACGCCGCCCGCGGCCAACGCGTACGCGAACTTCCTTGTCGGGCGCCTAGCCGACCTCCGTCAGGATCACGACGCCGCGGCGGAGCATTATTTCGAGGCGCTGGCGCGCACGCCGGGCGATCCGGATCTGGTCGAGGGAGCCATCGTCTCCGCGCTGGCCGCTGACGACGTCGACCGCGCGCATTCGGTCGCTGCGCTTGCCGCCTCGCGCCATGTCGCCGCGCCGCACGCGAGTCTCGTGCGGGCTGTCGATGCGCTTGACGCTGGACATTGGCGTCAGGCGCGGGATGCGGCGTTGCATGTGCGCGGGGGCGCCAGCGCCGATCTCACGCAACGCATCCTGGTGATCTGGGCGCGCACGGGCGAGGGCCGCGTGCAGGACGGCGTCGCCCAGATCGGGGAGTTCGCCAACACGCGTCCGTTCACCGGACTCTTCGCGTATCAGCGCGCAATGGCGCTCGATTATGCGGGCCGCACCACCGAAGCGCTTGCGGCTTATCAGGAAGCCGAGCAGGGCGGCCTCTGGCTGCCGCCGGGGATCGAGCGTCATGCCGATCTCTTGGCGCGAACGGGGGCGAAGGATCAGGCGCTTGAGGTGCTGCGCCGCGCCGACGGGCGTCAGAACAATCCGATTCTTGCGGCGGACGTCGCGCGCCTCGAAACGGGGAGCGCGCTCAATCTTCCTGCACTCACGCCGGCGCGCGGCGCCGCCATCGGGTTTTACGGCGCATCGGCGATCTTCCTGCAGCAGACCGATTCAAGCGAAGGGCTCGCTTCGCTGACGCTTGCGCTGATGCTTGATCCTGGGCTCGACGCGGCGCGGTTGTCTTACGCGGAGGCGCAGGTTGATCTTGGCCATAGCGAAAAGGCGCGCGATGCGCTTTCGCACATTCCGGCTGATTCTCCGCTCTCAGATACGGCCAAAGCGATGGAAGCGTGGGTGCTGCTCGGCGAGGGCCGGCAGGACGATGCGTTGGCGCTGGCTCAGGCCAGTGCTCAAAGCGGCGGCGCACGCGCGCAGCGCGCGCTCGCCGACATCGAGCGGAGCGTGGGGCGATACGCAGACGCAGAGCCGATTTATACGGCGCTGATCGCAGCGCAGCCGCAGGACTGGGTGCTCTATTTCTCGCGCGGCGCCGCGCGAGAACGCATGGGTCACTGGGCGGACGCCGAGGCGGATCTGCGGCGCGCGCTTGAGGTCTCGCCGGATCAGCCGGACGTCCTCAATTATTTGGGCTACAGCCTGATCGATCGCGGCGAGAACGTGCAAGAGGGGCTGAGCCTCGTACAGCGCGCCGCCGAGTTGCGACCGCAAAATGGCGCGATCATCGACAGTCTGGGCTGGGCCTATTTCAAGCTGGGCCAGTATGACGACGCGCTCACCTATCTTGAACGCGCCGTCGAGCTGACGCCGTCCGACGCGGTGGTGAACGATCACCTCGGCGATGCCTATTGGCGCGTCGGCAAGCACATCGAGGCGCGTTTCCAATGGCAGCGTGCGCTTTCGTTGCACGATGCGGACACCGATCGCACTGCACTTGAGGCGAAATTGGCGCGCGGTTTGCCGCCGGCGCCCGTGACTCGCTCCGCACACCGATGAGCGTGCGCGTTTTCGCGCCGGCGAAGATCAATCTGACGCTGGAGGTTGGGCGTCCGCGCGCCGATGGGCGCCATCCGTTGCAGAGCGCCGTCATGTTCGCCGACGTGGGCGACTGGATCGAGGCGGAGGCCGACACTGACCGAAACATGCTGCTCTATGTCCGCGGTCCGTTCGGGGCCGCGCTGCATGATGCGCCGGGCAACATCGTCTATGATGCGATTGGCGTCATGCAGAAGGCGAGCGCGGTCGAACGCGGCGGCAGGATCACGCTTGAGAAGAACCTGCCGATCGCGTCGGGCATCGGCGGGGGCTCGGCCGACGCGGCGGCGACCTTGAAAGCGCTGCGCGATTTGTGGGCGCTCAATCTCACAGATGAAGACCTCGCGGCGATTTCACGCGACCTCGGCGCCGACGTTCCGGTCTGCGTCGCAGCGCGCTCCGCTTGGATGACAGGCGCGGGAGAAACAGTGGCGCCGATGCGCGCGCCGACGCTGAACGCGGTCCTCGTCAACCCCCTGAAGCCGCTTTCGACCGCGGAGGTCTATCGGCAGTTCGACCGCATGGAACTCGGCGACGCCTTCGCGCCGCGCTCCGCGCCGGCGTGGCGCAACGCCGATGAAGCGATCGCCGCCATCAAGGCGATCGGCAACGATCTGGAGGCGCCAGCGCGCGCGCTGATGCCGGAGATTGGCGCTGCGATAGACGCCTTGGCGCAGGACCCGCGCGCGCTGCATGTCGCCATGTCGGGAAGCGGCGCCACGGTGTTCGGGCTGTGTGCGGCTGCGAATGAAGCGCAGGCGATGGCCAACGACGTCGCGCGCCGTCATCCGGATTGGTGGGTGCGCCGCGCGCGCCTGGGTTGACGCATGCGCCGCCCGCCGATAGCGCGTAAAGGGGAGCGGGGCGGTGCGGGCCTTCGCCGCGAGGTGGGCGCTTGATTACGGATTATGCTGTCGGCGCCGCTCTTTCCGCGCTGATCAGCCTTGTCGCCTGCCGTTTGCTGATCCGCGCCGGTCTACAGGACATGCCAAATCTGGCGCGCAAAGCGCACCGCGATCCCACCCCGACAGCCGGCGGCCTGGGAATGGGCATGGGCGTCGGGCTGGCGCTGCTCGCGCTGACCTTCATCCCGCTGGTCAGCTGGCGGGCGGGGCTGACTGGCGAAGAAGCCCGCAGCCTCGCCGTCTCGGTCGGCGCCGCGTACTTATTTCTTGGCCTCGGCTTTCTCGACGACACGTACGCGCTTGGCCCACGTCTCAAACTCATCGTGTTCGTCGTCGCCTCGCTGCTCGCCGCCTTGGGCGCGGGCGTCGTCGAACGCCTCCCGCTCGATGGTTTCGCGATCGAACTCGGACCGGTCCTCGGCCTTATCGGTTCTGCGCTTTGGGTGTTCACGCTGGTGAACTGCGTGAATTTCATGGATGGCGCCAATGGGCTTTGCATGGGATCGGTGGCGATCGGCCTCAGCTTCTTGTTCGTGACCGCTTTGCTCGGCGGCGCGGAAGGCGCGGCCGTGTTCGCGTTGTGCGGCGCGTTCGCGCTTGCCGGCTTCTTGGTGTGGAATTTTCCGCACGGACGCCTCTTCGCTGGAGATTCCGGCGCGCTGTTTGCCGGAGCCATCGCCGCCACCGCCAGTCTCATGGCCGTGCGCGAGGGAAACTTGTCGCCCTTCATCCCGCCCATCTTCTTCTTTCCCTTGTTGGCGGACGCGTTGCTGACGCTCGCTTGGCGCGCTTCGAAAAAGCGCGTCCTGCTCGACGGCCATGCGGAGCATTTCTACCAGATCGCCATACGCGGCGGCCTGCGGCACGGTCCGGTGGCGTTGGTTTATTGGATGGCGACGGCTTTGTGCGGGGTGCTTGGCTTCATCGCCGCGCAGGCGGAACCGGGTCCAGGCTTTGCTTCGATTGCGCCGGTGCTCGCGTTCGCCGCTGTCGCGGTCGCGGCGCTCATCACCTCATGGCTGGTGCGCCGCTTCGCCGTGCAGCGCGGGCTCGACACGCCTCAATAAACGCGATCGACCACGAAATCGGCGAGCGCCATCATGGTTTCGCGATAAGCGTTCGCCGGCAGTTGCGCCAGCGCCGCGTTGGCTGCGTGCGCATGGGCGCGCGCGGCCTTTAGTGTTTCAGCGATCGCGTCGTGCCGCCGCAGCAGCGCCAGCGCGCGATGGAAGTCGTCGTCCGTGCGCTCGCCGCTCATTGCGCGCCGCCAGAACGCAAGTTCCGCTTCGTCGCCGCGATCGCGCGCGAACACCACGGGCAGCGTGACTTTGCCCTCGCGGAAGTCGTTGCCGACATCCTTGCCCATGGCGGCGGAAAGCCCGCCATAATCGAGCGCATCGTCGACGAGCTGGAACGCGAGACCGAGCTCACGGCCATAGGTTTCGAGCGCTTCCGCTTCGGCGCCAGGGCGTCCCGCCACCACGGCGCCAGCCCGCGCCGCAGCCGCGAACAGAGCCGCCGTCTTGGCCGAAATGATTTGCATGTAGCGCTCGCGCGTAGTGTCGGCGTCGTTCGCGGCCGCAAGCTGCATCACTTCGCCTTCGGCGATGATGCTGGCGGCGCGCGCGAGAATATCGAGCACCATGAGGTCGCCGCTCTCGACCATCAGATTGAAGGATCGCGCGAACAGAAAGTCCCCGACCAGAACGCTGGCGGAATTGCCCCAGACGCGATTGGCGCTTTTTTTGCCGCGCCGCATGCCGCCATCGTCGACCACGTCGTCGTGCAACAGCGTCGCCGAGTGAATGAATTCCACCGCCGCCGCCAGCTTGCGCGCCGCATCGCCGCCGCCGCCCAAGAGGCGTGCGGAGGCGAGCGTGATCATCGGCCGGATGCGTTTGCCGCCTGCATCGACGAGATGCGCCGCGAGATTGGGAATGACGCCCACCGGGCTCGACATGCGGTCGTGGATGATCGCCTCAACGGCGGCCATATCCTCCGCTAAAAGCGCGGACAGCCGCTCGGTGGCGCTCTCGCCGCGACCGGGCGCGCCCTGGACCTTCGCCTGTTTTTCCAAGGCCGGTCCCACGGGCCCTCCGCTTGCGCTTATCAATTGCCGAAACGATGGTGGCGGCCCCGCGCGGGGTCAAGCGAGAAAGGGTCGCAGTTTGGGTTCTGACGACGACCTCACGGATGATGTGATCTATGGCGGACGGGTCAAAATCCGCCAACCGCGACGCGGATATAGGGTCAATGTCGACACCCTGCTGCTGGCCGCGGCCGTGGCGCCCGGCGACCGTTTGATTGAGTTGGGTTGCGGGGTCGGCGGGGCGCTTCTCAGCGTCGCTCAGCGCCACCCAAACGCGCATTTTGTCGGGCTCGAACGTGAGCCGCTTTTCGCTCACCTCGCGCGCGAAAATGTCGAGGCGAATGGCCTTTCCGGAAGAGTGAGCATCGTTGAAGGCGATGCCGCCGCGCCGCCTGATCTTGGGGTGTTCGAAGGGGTCTTTTTCAATCCGCCGTTCGATGCGCCCGGCGAGGGGCGGACGCCGGCGTCGGAGCGCATCCCAACGCACATCGCCGACCAGCCTTTGGAAAGCTGGATCAAGCTCTGGTCGAACCGGATGGCGGCCGGCGCCTGTCTGACCTTGATCCAGCGGGCTCAGCGGCTTGGAGATATCCTGGCGGCGTTCGAGGGACGTCTGGGGGGCGTGGAACTCTATCCGGTGCGTGGTTTCGCCGGAGACGCCGCGAACCGTCTCATCGCCCGGGCGCGGAAAGGATCGCGGGCGCCGCTCAAGCTTTGGCCCGGTCTCGACCTGCATCCTTCGGAGGGCGAGGCCAAGCACACGCCTGAAGCTGAGGCTATCCTCAGGGGCGATGCGGATATCTGGTCCGTTTGAATTGACTCCCACAGGACGCCGCCCCAGGTTCCGGCGTGACGGGCTTGGCCGACGTGAGTCGTTCCGGGCGCGGCGAAACAAGCGAACCCCGCGGGAGAGAGCGCCGAACAGGGCGCCCCCGAAGGAGCAACCGCCCCGGAAACTCTCAGGGAACCGGACCGCGGGGGGATGAACACGCTGGAAAGTGCGCGACGATGTTGGGTCGTCTCGCCGCCGACGGAGTAAGCGGAGACCAGGGTCCCCGCGAATCTCTCAGGCGCCAGGACAGCGGGGGCCGCGCGCGAAAGCGTGCGCCCTTTGTGCAATGTCCTGGTGGGTGAATGGCCGAAACCGCCGATCTCAAGAAGCTGCCGCTCGACGCGCTTTGGCGCGCGCGCACCTCGAAGTTCGGCGATTTCGCCGGCTACGACATGCCGCTGCAGTTCGAAGGGCTGATGCAGGAGCACGCCTGGACGCGTGAGCGCGCCGGCCTGTTCGACGTAAGCCACATGGGACCATGCTTCTTTGCTTTGCCGAAGGGCCACGGGCTTGAGGGCGAGGAAGCGCATAAGAAGATCGCCTCGCTGATCGAACGGCTCGTGCCCGCGGACATCCAAGGGCTGAAGCCCGGACAGGTGCGTTATACGACTTTGCTCAACAGCGATGGCGGCGTTCTGGATGATCTGATGATCGCGCGCCCGGCCGAGCCGGAAGCAGCGGGCGATCTCTACATCGTCGTCAACGCCGGCTGCAAAAACGAAGACTGGAAGCTGATTGAAGCGGCGACAAAGGGCGAGGCCAATCTGGTGCGCGCCGACGATCGTTGCTTGTTGGCGCTGCAGGGGCCGGGCGCCGTCGCCGTCGCCAGCGCGGTGATCGATCCCAAGCTCGCCAGAATGAACTTCATGACCGTGGCGCGCTATCCGCATTTCGGCCGCCTCACCATTACGCGCAGCGGTTATACCGGCGAGGACGGCTATGAAATTTTGGTGCGCGCTGAACACGCGACCGAACTCGCAGACGCGTTGCTTGCGCATCCTGACGTGAAGCCGATTGGCCTTGGCGCGCGCGATTCACTGCGGCTCGAAGCCGGGCTCTGTCTCTACGGCCACGACCTTGATCCGACGACATCGCCGATCGAAGCCGATCTGGCCTGGACGATCCAGAAGCGCCGCCGCGAAGCGGGCGATTTTCCTGGCAGCGCGCGCATTCTCGGCGAGCTGAAGAACGGCGCATCGCGCAAGCGTGTCGGCATCCGCCCGAAAGATCGCGCACCGGCGCGCGATGGCGTCGAGATTTTCAAGGACGGCCGTAAGATCGGCGTCGTCACCAGCGGCGGTTTTTCGCCGACGCTGAATGCGCCGATTTCCATGGGTTATGTCGAGGCGGCGTTCGCCGCGCCCGGCGCCTCGCTCGATCTGATGGTGCGCGGCCAGCCTCGCGCGGCGGAAGTTGTCGCGCTGCCTTTCGTTCCACATCGCTATCACCGCCCAAAATCAAACTGACTAAGGATGACGATCATGACGCGCTACACCGAGGATCACGAATGGGTGCGGATGGAGGGCGATGTCGCAATCATCGGCATCTCTAATTACGCGGCCGAGCAGCTTGGCGACGTTGTCTATGTCGAGCTGCCCGCGGTCGGCGCGAAGTTCGCCAAGGGCGCGGACATGGCGGTTGTTGAGAGCGCCAAGACCGCGTCGGACGTCTATGCGCCGATCGCAGGCGAAATCGTCGCCGTGAACGACAAGCTCTCGGTCAATCCGGAAACCGTGAACGAAGGCCCGGAAGCCGTCGGATGGTTCGTGAAGCTGAAGCCCGACAACGTGGGTGATGTGAACGCGTTGATGGATGAAGGCGCCTATGCAGAATTCGTGAAGGGCCTCTGATGCGCTATCTTCCACTGACCGACGCCGATCGCAGCCAAATGCTTGGCCTGATCGGCGCGAAATCTATCGACGATCTCTATGTCGACGTGCCCAAAGCGGCGCGCCTCAAGGGGCTCGTCGACCTGCCGAAGGCGCAGGGCGAGCTCGAAGTGACGCGGCATCTGCAGCGTCTGGCGGAAAAGAACACGCCGGCCGGGCGCACGGCGTTTTTCCTGGGCGCGGGCGCGTATCGTCATCATGTGCCGGCGAGCGTGGATCATCTGATCCAGCGCAGCGAATTCCTGACGGCTTACACGCCGTATCAGCCGGAAATCGCGCAGGGCACGCTGCAGGCGCTTTACGAATTCCAAACGCAGGTGGCGATGCTGACCGGCATGGAAGTGGCCAACGCCTCCATGTATGACGGCTCCACGGCCTGCGCCGAAGCGGCGATGATGGCCGCGCGCGTGACGAAGCGCTCGCGCATCGTCTTCTCCGGCGGCGTGCATCCCCATTATGTCGATACCGCGCGCACGGCTTGCGAAGCGCTGGGCTTGGAGATCGTCGCGCTGCCG
>DASZSK010000240.1:0-13093 GCA_035548735.1 Caulobacterales bacterium
GCGCCGGTCGCCATCAGCAGCACGCAATCGTTCGTGGAGCGGTCGCCGTCAACGGTGATGGAATTGAAGCTCGTCTCGTTCTCATCCTTGAGCATCGATTTGAGCACGGGGGCGGAGAGCGCCGCGTCGGTGAACACGAAGGCGAGCATCGTCGCCATGTTCGGCGCGATCATGCCCGAACCTTTGCAGATGCCGGCGATGGCCACGTCCACGCCGTCGATCTTGCAGCGGGCGCCCGCGCCCTTCGGGAATGTGTCGGTGGTCATGATGGCTTCGGCGGCGGCGCGCCAATCGACCGGCTGAAGCTCCATGCGCGGCAGAGCCGCCGTGATCTTCGCATCGTCCAGCACGACGCCGATTACGCCCGTGGACGCCGCCATCACCTCGCGGGCCGGCGCGCCGACCTTTTCTGCCGCGGCCTCCATCGAACGGCGGCAAGCGATGGCGCCAGGCTGACCGGTGAAGGAATTGGCGCAGCCCGCGTTCACCAGGAGCCCGCGCACCTGGCCGCGATTGGCGGCGAGCGCCTGCTTGCACCAATCGGTCGGCGCCGAGCCCACCGCATTGGTGGTGAAGACGCCGGTCGCGCGCGTGCCGGCCTGAGCGCGCACGAGCAGCAAATCGGGGCGATCATGCTTGTAAAAGCCGGCGCGACCGATCGCGGCTTCGATGCCGGCGATGGTGGGCAGATCGGGAAAGCGCGCGGGCGCGAGCGGAGAAACCAGCGATGCGGAGGCGCTCATGGGGTCCCCGAGCCGCCAGTGGCCGCGGGCGCCGTTGTGGTCGTGGTCGTCGACGTCGTCGTTGAGGGCGGCGCAGTTGTGGTGGTCGCCGTCGGCGCGTTCGGGGAGGAGCCATAAACGCCCCCTGGACCCATCGGGAAGGGAAAGGCCGGCGGCGCGTGCTGGCCGGGCGGGGCGTGTGCATCCGGCGCGTTGGCGCTGGGCGGTCCCTCCGTGGTGGGACTGGACGCGGGTTCAGACACTTCGCCGCCGGGCTCGACGCTTTCCTCGCGCTCCCGCATGCGGTCGATGCGGGCATTGCGCTCCAGCCGCTCCTGCAGTTGGCTGATTTCCTGGAACCGCAGCCACTGGATAATGCGCGGACGCAGCTCCTCCAGGCTCGGCGCGCCTTTCTCGCGGCGGTCCTCCACCCGGATCAGGTGCCATGTGTTTTCAACCTGCACGGGGCCGGCGATCTGGCCCACGCTGGTGCGCTCCTCCAGTTCGCGGATGGGCTGGGCCAGATCGTTGACTTGAACGAAGCCCATGTCGCCGCCGTCCGCGGCGGTGCCGCGGTCGGTTGAGAGTTCGAAAGCGAGCGCCTCAAACCTTTCACCTTGGTCCAGCCTTCTTTTGGCCGCGTCCGCCGCTTCCTTTGAATCGAACTGGATGTGGCGCAGATGGACTTCCTGACCCTGGCCGAGACGGCCAGCGTTTTCCCGGTAAAGACGCTCAATGGCTTGGGGATCGTTCGCCCGCTGGTCAATCTCGTCATAGATCGCCGCCGCCAAAACCCGTTCCCGTGCGTTCTCCAGCCGCCGGTGCACGTCGGGCTCGCGGTCCAGGCCGCGCGCCTCGGCCTCCATGGCGAAGAGGCGGAATTGGATCAGTTCTTCAAGCGCGAAATAGAAGGCGTCGGAATTGGCGTCGAGGTCCTGACCCTCCTGCAGCAGGCCGCGCTGCACGGCGTAGCTGCGGACATCCTCGACATAGATGGGCCGGCCGTTGACCGTGGCGGCGACCACCGGATTGGTGACGCCCGTTCCTCCGCCCGTATCGGGCCCGCGCCCCAGCCCACAGGCCGAGAGCAGCAGGGCCAGCGCCAACGCACCAGCCATCGAGACGAACCGCACCTGGCGCCGATCGAAACCCATGCCGTCACCCAACTCACAAGAAGGGCGCCGGCGCCTCGTCCAAGGAGGTCGCATTGACACCGCCCAAGGCCGCTCTTAAGTCTCGCGAGCGCACGAGTCGAGGGGGCTTTCGCACGCGCGCGCATGGCGGAGTGCAAGAAATAAGCCAGCAAATCCAAAGCTTAACTGAACTCGCACCGCGCCTGGTGACTTCGGCGCATCAGGTCTAAAACCGCCCATGCTTAATCTCGCCAAACAGATTTTCGGCTCCGTCAACGAGCGCAAGGTTCGCGTTCTGCGGCCCACCATCCAGCGCATCAACGCGCTCGAACCGCAATATGAAGCGCTGTCGGACGAGGCGCTCCGCAACAAGACCTCGGAATATCGCCATCGTCTGGCGCGCGGCTCAGCCACCCTGGACGACATCCTGCCGGAAGCGTTCGCCACGGTGCGCGAAGCCGCCAAGCGCACGTTGGGCATGCGCCACTTCGACGTGCAGATGATGGGCGGCATGATCTTGCACCAGGGCAAGATTTCGGAAATGCGCACCGGCGAAGGCAAGACGCTGGTCGCCACGCTGCCGGTGTATCTGAACGCGCTCGAAAGCCGCGGCGTCCACGTCATCACCGTCAACGATTATCTGGCCAAGCGCGACAGCGACTGGATGGGCCAGATTTATCGCTTCCTCGGCCTCTCGGTCGGCGTGATCGTGCACGGCCTCTATGACAACGAGCGCCGCCAAGCCTACGCCGCCGACGTCACCTACGGCACCAACAACGAGTTCGGCTTCGACTATCTGCGCGACAACATGAAGTATTCGCTGGGCGAGATGGTCCAGCGCGGGCACCGCTTCGCCATCGTCGACGAAGTCGACTCGATCCTGATCGACGAAGCCCGCACGCCGCTGATCATCTCCGGTCCGACCGAAGACCGCAGCGAATTCTACAAGAGCGTCGACGCGCTTATTCCGCTGCTCGGCGCGGAGCATTTCGAACTGGACGAAAAGCAGCGTTCGGTGACCTTCACCGAATTGGGCTCCGAGCGGATCGAAGAGATTCTGACGGAGCGCGGCTTGCTGCAAGGCTCGCTCTACGAGCCCTCCAACATTTCCGTCGTGCACCACGCCAATCAGGCGCTCCGTGCGCACAAGCTCTTCTTCCGCGACAAGGATTACATCGTCAAAGAAGGCGAAGTCGTCCTGATCGACGAATTCACCGGCCGCATGATGCACGGCCGGCGCCTGTCGGAGGGGCTGCACCAGGCCATCGAGGCCAAGGAAGGCGTCAATATCCAGCCGGAAAATCAGACGCTGGCGTCGATCACCTTCCAGAACTATTTCCGCCTCTACGACAAGCTGGGCGGCATGACCGGCACGGCGGCGACCGAGGCGTCCGAGTTCGGAGACATTTACAAGCTGGACGTGGTGGAAATTCCCACCAACAAGAAGGTTCAGCGCCTCGATATCGACGACGAAGTCTACCGGACGGCGAAAGAGAAATACAAAGCCATCATCGAAGACATCGAAGAGACGCATAAAAAGGGCCAGCCGATCCTGGTCGGCACCGTCTCAATCGAGAAGTCGGAATATCTGTCGAGCCTCTTGAAGCAGCGCGGCATCCCGCACCAAGTGCTGAACGCGCGCTATCACGAGCAGGAAGCGCAGATCGTCGCGCAGGCGGGCGTGCCCGGCGCGGTGACGATCGCCACCAACATGGCCGGCCGCGGCACCGACATTCAGCTCGGCGGCAACCTCGACATGCGCCTGAAGGCGGGTCTCAAGGGCGATGAAACGCCCGAGCAGATCGCCAACATCAAGAAGCAGATCGCGGCCGATATCGACGCCAAGAAGCAACGCGCGCTTGAGGCGGGCGGGCTCTACGTCTTGGGCACGGAGCGGCACGAAAGCCGCCGTATCGACAACCAGCTGCGTGGTCGGACCGGCCGTCAGGGCGACCCGGGCAAGTCGAAATTCTATATCTGCCTTGAAGACGATCTCTTGCGCATCTTCGCCGCGGAGCGCCTCGACGCGATCATGCGCGGCCTCGGCATCCAGGAAGGCGAAGCCATCGTTCACCCGTGGATGAACAAGGCGCTCGAAACGTCGCAGCGCCGCGTCGAGCAACGCAATTTCGAAATCCGCAAGAACCTGTTGAAGTACGACGACGTCATCAACGATCAGCGCAAGGCGATCTTCGAGCAGCGCATCGAGTTCATGCGCACCGCCGATGTCGCGCCGATCATCCGCGACATGCGACATGACGTGGCCGAGAAGCTCGTGCACCGCTTCATGCCGGAGAAGGCTTACCCCGAGCAGTGGGACATCCCCGAGCTCATTGCGGAAGCCAAGGAAATCTTCGATCTGGACGTGCCGTTTGCGGCCTGGGCCGCGGAAGAGGGCATCGCTCAGGACGAGATCATCGAGCGGCTGATCCGCGAAGTGGACCACGCCTACGCGTCGAAGGCGGCGCTGCTCGGCCCCGAGCGCCTGCGCGCGGTCGAGAAGCAAGTGTTGCTTTCGGTAGTCGACATGCGTTGGCGCGAGCACCTCTCCTTGCTCGACCATTTGCGTTCGGTCATCCACCTCAGGGGCTACGCGCAGCGCGATCCGCTGAACGAGTTCAAGACAGAAGCGTTCACGCTGTTTGGGCGCATGCTTTTGGATTTGCGCACGACCGTGACGCGCATGCTGATGAAGCTGCAGATCGGCCAAGCGGGCGAAGAGGCGCCGCGTCCGCCGCAGCACTTGGTCGAGGTGCATCGCAACCCGATCACCGGCGAGAACGAGATGGAGTCGCGCGAGGATCCGCGTCTGCCGCCGGGCTTCGATCGCCACAACCCGCACACCTGGGGCAAGGTCAGCCGCAACGCGCCATGTCCCTGCGGATCGGGCAAGAAGTACAAGCATTGCCACGGCGACGTGCAGGCCGCGAGCGCTTAAGGCGTTCGCGGCGCGCCGCCATCGGGCGCCATCCCGTTCTTGTGACGCCGCCCGCACGCTCCAGCGCGTTGATTATCCTGTGCTAAAGCGCCTGCGGCTTATTGTGCGCGGCGTTGGATTTCCACTCTAGGTCAAGCTTGGTGTGGCTCTATGTGACGTGTCCGGGAGGGCCGGACATGCCGCCATCGACTTTCGCGCAAATGCGCGCGCGTGCGTACGAGCTTGCGGACACGGGACGCTTTGACGGCTGGCTGGAGATCGCATCGATGCTCGAGAGCGAGGGCTTCGACAAAGCGTCGCTGCGCCTGCGATCCGATCCCATCTTGCTGCGCATGATCGACGCGCGTTGTGAGCAGGCGAAAGACCGTTCCTAGCGCGGCCCTGCCAGAGCGTTGATCATCACGCGCCAATGCGTGAGCCCGTTGTAGAAGCTCGCCACTGGCAGGCGCTCATTGAGGCCATGCGAGAAGTCGTCGCTGTCTTTGAGGAACGTGTCGGCGACGCCGTACGTGGGAATGCCGACTTCGCGGAAAAACACGCCGTCTGACGCGCCTGCCGACATGGACGGCGTGATCGGCACGCCGGGATACGTGGCGTGCACGGCCTCAGTCACTGCGGCGAGCACGTCCGGCCGCAACGGCGAGGCGTCGCTCGAGTGATATTGATCGAGCGGCGCGACGGCGATGCGCGCGCCGGCCAGGTCTTGCAGCTTCGCTTGCACCGAGGCGATCGAGACGCCGGGAAAGATGCGGCAATTGATGGTCGCGACAGCGGATTGCGGCAGCGCGTTGTCGGCGTGGCCGGCTTGCAGCAGCGTCGGAATGCAAGTCGTGCGCACTTGCCCAACGTGAAACGGATCGGCTGAGAGCGTCGCCGCGGCGCGCGCGTCGCCGGGATGCGCGGCGAAGCGCGTCATCGCCGCGCCGACAGCGCCGCCCGTCACGGGTCCGGCCGCGCGCATATAGGCGATCGTTGTGTCGTTCCACATCACCGGAAACTGGTAGGCGCGCACGCGGGCGAGCGCGTCGACGACATCGTAGATCGCATTGTCTGGCCGTGGCTGCGAGGAATGGCCGCCCGGATTGTGTGCGGTCAGCGTGAAGCTGGCGAAAGTCTTTTCCGCCGTTTGCAACGCATAGGAGGTCGGCCGACCGGTGGTTTCGTCGAGCGAGCCGCCTCCCGAATCCGCGTTCAGCGCAAATTCTGCGTCGAGCAGATCGCGATGATCGCGAAGCGCTGCAATCGTCGTCGCGCCGGATGTTTCTTCGTCGCCGGAGAAATAGAGGATGAGATCGCGCGTGGGACGGAAGCCTTCGGCGCGGAGGTCGAGAAAGGTCGCGGTCAGCAGCGCGTCGCCTTCCTTCATGTCCAGCGTCCCGCGTCCATAGAAATAGCCATTCTCCTCAACGAGTGTGAACGGGTCGCGCTGCCAGTCGGAGCGGCGCGCTTCGACCACGTCCATATGGCCGATGAAGAGGATGGGCTTTCCGCCCGCGCCGTCGCCGCGATAGCGCACGACCAGAGACGCCGTGTTCCCGAGCGGCAGGATATGGATGTCGCTTTCGGGAAATCCGCCGGCCCGGAAGAGTCCGGCGAGATAGGCCGCCATCGCCGGCGTTTGCCCGCCGCTCACCGCCGTGTTCATGCCGATGATGTGCTCGTAGATTTCGCGGGCCCGTGTGCGCGACGCCTGGCTCGGTTCGGCATGGGCGTTGATCGGAAATGCCAAGAGTGAAGCGAGCGCGGCGACGGCGATGCGGATGGACTTCATGGAGCTGTTTTAGCGGATACGGCGCACTTTGCGAACCCGCCGCGCGACGGAAGCGCAGCGCCGGACGATGACGGCGCGCCCTAGCGGGCGTCGGTGTCGCGTAGCTTCGCCATGATGATGCTGTCGCGGACGCCGAGATGGGTCTTCCAGTTCTGCTTGAGCACAGCTTCGCGCTGAAAGCCGCCGCGCAAGAAGAGCCCGAACGAGGCCGAATTGTCAGGGTCGATGTCGGCGAAGAGGCGGTGCAGGTTGAGTATGTCGAACGCGTACGCTTCCACCAGCTTCAACGCCTTCGTGGCGATGCCGCGCCCTTGCGCCTCCCGGCGCAGGATGACGCCGAATTCGCCGACGCCTTCGCGTGTCACGAAGAGCGCTATGCGGCCCAAGGCTTCGCCGCCGTCTTCCGTGATCGCCCAGGCGTCTGCGCCCATCATGGTCAGCGTCTGCTCGATATAGCGGGCGGTTTCGTCTTCGTCCTTGTGCGGCGGACCGGACCAATAGCGGTGTGCATCCGCGTCGCCATGCGCAAGGAAGAGCGCGCTGGCGTCCGCCACTTCGAGTGGACGCAGCATCACGCCTTCAGCGCGCAAGGTCGGCGTCATGTCGCCTCTTTCAAGCGTTCGCTGGCGCGCTGCTTCACGCTCTCGCTGCGCAATTGTCCGCAGGCGGCGAGAATATCGCGGCCGCGCGGCGTGCGGATGGGCGATGCGTAGCCGGCTTTGTTCAGCACCGCGGCGAAGCTTTCGATGGTCGCCCAGTCCGAGCATTCGTAGCGCGTGCCGGGCCATGGATTGAATGGAATGAGATTGATCTTCGCCGGCACGCCGGCCAGTAGCTTCACCAGCGCCTTTGCTTCCGGCAGCGAGTCGTTCACGCCTTTCAGTATCACGTATTCGAAGGTCACCCGTTTGGCGTTGCCGAGCGAGGGATATTGTCGAATCGCGGCGAACAATTCCTCCAGCGGATATTTCTTGTTCAGCGGCACGAGCTGGTTGCGCAGGTTGTCATTGGTGGCGTGCAGCGAGATGGCGAGCATTGCGCCGGTGCGCTCGCCAAGTTCGGCGATCTTCGGCGCCACGCCCGCCGTCGAGACGGTGATGCGGCGGCGCGAAATCGAGATGCCGTCGCCGTCGGAGATGATGTCGATGGCCTGGGCGACATTGTCGAGATTGTACAGAGGCTCGCCCATGCCCATGAAGACGATGTTGGTGAGCGCGCGATCCTCGTTCGAGGTGGGCCATTCTTCCAGCGCGTCGCGCGCGATCATCACCTGAGCAACGATCTCCGCCGCCGTCAGGTTGCGCACCAGTTTCTGCGTGCCGGTATGGCAGAAGGTGCAATTGAGCGTGCAGCCGACTTGGCTGGAGACGCAAAGCGCGCCGGAACGGCCGACATCGGGAATGAACACGCATTCCGCTTCGACGCCCGGGCCCATGCGGATGAGCCATTTGCGCGTGCCGTCCTGGCTGACTTGCGCGGCGATGATTTCGGGGCGCGCCAGCGTGTAATGCTCCGCCAGCAGCGCGCGGAGCTCCTTGGCGACATTGGTCATGGCCGCGAATTCGGTGACGCCATAATGGTAGATCCAGCGCCAGAGCTGCTCGGCGCGCATCTTCGCCTTGGCTGGGTCGACGCCGATCGCGCCCAGCTTTTCAGCGAGTTCCGCGCGCGTCAGGCCGACGAGCGAGGGGCGCGGGGACAAAGCGGAAACGGCGGTCATGACGCTCTTATGAAGAGCCAAAGGGGTGGGCTTCAAGGCGTCCGCGGACAAAAAGCTTCGCTCGGGGCGAACGGGAAGCGGTTGCCGCCGTCACAATGGGCCTTTAACCCTGGGAACCCTTGGAGCGAGAGGAGGGGTCCATGGACAGCAATACAACAACATATTCGGGCGACGAACAGGCCGCGATGGCGATGGTCGCAGGGATGATCGGCCCGATCATTTTGATCGCCCTGATCGCCCTGGTGGTGACGATTTTCGTGCAATGGAAGATTTTCTCGAAGGCCGGTTATTCGGGCGCGCTGTCGCTGCTGAATCTCATTCCGATCATCGGACCGCTGATCATGATGATCGTGTGGATTTGGTTCGCGTTCGCCGATTGGCCGAACCTCAAGAAAGAAACCGCGGCCTAGCGCTTCGGCTTCAGCGCTTCGCTCATGTCGGGCGCAGGACCGCCCGGCATGAGCGGACGCGGCGGATAGCCGCCCAGGGCAATGGTGCGGTCGTACATGACGAGCGCGCCCGCGAGCCCGACATTGAGCGAGAATTTCGTCGGTATCTTCACGATGTGTGCGCAGCGCGCTTGCAGCGCCGGCGAGATCGAGCCGCGCTCGCGTCCGAACACATAAGCCGCCTTGTTGGGATGCTTGAACGCCGGCAGTTCGACGGCGTCGTCGGTCAGCTCGACGCCCACCAACGTGCAGCCCTTCGGTAACAGCACGTCTTCGACGCGATCGAACGCATAATAGGGCAGGTGATCGAAGCTGCGCGAGGTGTCGGCGTTGTACGCCTCGCGCACTTTCGGCGCGGCGTTGATGGTGAAGAAGAAGCTGGTGCCGAACGCATGCGCGGTGCGCATCAGCGCGCCGAGATTCATCGGCTTGGAAATCTCTTCCGCCCCTATGCCGAAATAATAACGCATCAATGCCGGCAACGCTCGTACGGGCCGCCGGCCGCGCCATGCAGCATGGCTTCGCCCGCATGCTCCCAATATTCGACGCCGCCGCCGGCATAGCGCGCGCCGGAGCCGGAGCGCGCATGCGGCAGGCGATATTCATGTCCGCTGGCGTTCACGTGTGCGAAGGCGCCGGCGAAGGCGACACGGAATGATTTGCCGTCCGGGCAGCGCCACTCGGTGCTGGCGATCACGGGGCCGCGCTGATGTGGATGCGGACGTGACGTTAGCGGCGTCACGCTGGCGCACGCCGAAAGCAGGATAAGCGCGGCCATCGGCGTAAATGCATTTCGCGTCATGGCCTCAGTCTTAGTGCGGCGCAGGCAGCTTGCAATTGGCGTAAGGCCCGCCCGCGGCGCCGTCGAGCATTGCCTCGCCCTGATGTTCCCAATATTCGACGCCGCCGCCTTGATAGCGCGCGCCAGACGCGGACATCGCCGCAGGCACGCGATAGGTTTGGCCGCCGGCGGTGACGATGGCGCACGTCGTGCCCTCGTCATATTGCGCGGTGAAACTCTTGCCGGCGTCGCAGGAGAACGTGAACGTCTGGCCCGCGCCGACAGCGCTGCTGCAATCGACGGCCGTCGTGACGACCGTCTCTGAGGCTTCGGTCGTCGTCGTTGTTGTTGGATTTGCCGGCTGACAGGCCGCCAGCATCAGAACCGCAATAACAGGCAGAATACGCATGAAAATACTCCCTCATCGAAATGTCTTCACTTCTTTGATGCCCGCGCTTGTCGCCCAAGCGCGTTTCATGCCGGGACTCGTGAATGGCGTGGCGATGTTGCATTGCGCATCGACGGCGATCAGCCCGCCGTCGCCGCCAAGTTTGACCATGTCGTCGAGCGCGCCTTGCGCGGCTTCCGCCAGACTTTGCTTAGCGTAGGCGATGCGCGCCGAGACGTCGGCGGCGACATTGGCGCGGATGAAAAATTCGCCGAGCCCCGTGCAGGAGATGGCCACGCGTTTGTCGGCCCAGCAGCCCGCGCCGATGATGGGGCTGTCGCCAACGCGGCCGGGCAGTTTGCCCTTGGTCCCGCCGGTGGAGGTCGCGGCGGCGAGATTGCCGATCAGATCGCGCGCCACGCAGCCGACCGTGCCGACGCCGGTTTTGCCTTCGCCCGGCAGGCCGGATCGTGCGGGCGTGTAATACGCGGCCGGGTCGCCGATCTCTGGAAATTCCCGAGCGCGCGCGAAGGCCGCCGCGCCTTTGCCGGCGAGCATCACGTGCGGCGTATCCTCCATCACGGCGCGGGCGATGCGAACCGGCGAGACGAAGCCTTGCAGCGCCGCCACGGCGCCCGCCGCGCGCGCTTTGCCGTCCATGATCGAGGCGTCGAGTTCGTACTCACCGATCGCATTCGGCCCCGCGCCTTTGCCGGCGACGTGAAAGCCAGACGCTTCCAGCGCTTCGACCATCTCCGTCACCACGTCGACCGCGTTGCGCCCGCGCGAGAGCATGTCCGCGCCTTGGTCGAGCAGCGAGCGCATGTGCGCTTCCTCGCACTCGTAGCGCTCGCGCGCCATCGCGCCGGCGCCGCCATGGAGAGCGAGCGCCCAGCTCATGCGGGCTTCTTGCGCCCGATCAGATGGCCCTCGCGCCAGCCGACATAGAGCGCGATTAGCGTCGCCGTGGGCACGAATCCGTCGATCTGATCGGTCACGTCCGCCAGCTCCCAGATGTAAGCCAAGCCCGGCGGCCCCCAGAGCGCGAACATAACCACCGTTCCGACGCCATCCTCGACGGTGCCCAGGATCGGAATGCGACCCAACGTCAGGTCGAACAGGTCCAGCACGACGGCGATGGCGAGGCGGGCGAAATAGCCGCTGCGGGTCATGCGAACTCCATCGGCGGGCCGGCTTCCAGCCGGCGAACGGAGCGGGCAAGATGCGCGCCGGCGCCGGGGCCGGCAAGACGCCAAAGGCTGCCCAAGCGCTCGCAAGGAGAGTTCATGAAAGCGTTGCTCAGCCGCGTTCCAGGTCCGCCGGAAACCCTGACGCTGGAGGACGCGCCCGATCCGGTGGCTGGCGAGGGTGAAGTCGTCATCGCGGTGAAGGCGGCCGGCGTGAATTATCCCGACGGCCTCATCATCGAGGACAAATATCAGTTCAAGCCCGAGCGGCCGTTCTCGCCCGGCGGCGAAGTCGCGGGCGTCGTTGACGCGGTCGGCCCCGGCGTCAGCAATTTCAAGGTCGGCGATCGCGTGATCGGCTCTATTGGCTGGGGCGGCTTCGCGGAGAAGGTCGTCACCACCGCCAACAGGATCATTCCGATCCCTGAGGCGATGCCGTTCGACGAAGCGTCGGCGTTCATCCTCACCTACGGCACGTCGTATTACGCGCTGAAGGATCGCGGCGCGCTGAAGCCCGGCGAGAGGGTGCTGATTCTGGGCGCCGCCGGCGGCGTCGGCGTCGCCGCGATCGAGCTGGCGAAAGCGATGGGCGCTTATGTTGTCGCCGCCGTTTCGTCCGGCGAGAAGGCGCAATTCGCGAAGGCCGCCGGCGCCGACGACACGGTCGTTTATCCCGAGCCGCCGTTCAGCAAAGAGCAGAGCCGCGCCGTCTCCGATATGTTCAAGATGGCGACCAAGGGCGGCGCGGACGTCCTCTATGACGCAGTCGGCGGTCCGTACTGCGATCCGGCGCTGCGGGCGATGAATTGGAACGGACGCTACCTTGTCGTCGGCTTTCCCGCGGGCATTCCAATGCCGCCGCTCAATCTCACTCTGTTGAAGTCGTGCGCGATCGTCGGCGTATTCTGGGGCGCGTCGGTTGCGCGCGAGCCGGAGCTGCATGCACAGAATGTGCGCGACCTGTTCGCGTTCTACCAAAAGGGCGCGATCCGTCCGCGCATTTCGCAGCGCTATGCGCTCAAAGATGCGGGGCAGGCCATCCGCGCGCTGATGGATCGCAAGGCCAGCGGCAAGCTCGTGGTCGTTATGGAATGAGCGCCTATCTGCATCCGGGCTACCTGCTCATCGTGATTTGGGTGCTCTGGGCGGCGTCCTGGATCATTGCTTCCGTTTGGAGTTCGCGTGTCGCGGCGCGGCCGAGCCTCGCGCGTGAACTGCCGAACCGCGCGTGCACCATCATCGGCGCAATTCTGCTGACGGGGCGCTACCATTTTCCTGGCTGGCCGCAGCTCTGGGCGCTGAGCGATACGGATGCATGGTTTGCGCTCGCCGCTTTGCTCGGCGGGATCGCCTTTGCCTGGTGGGCGCGCGTGACGCTGGGCGCGCTGTGGTCGGGCAATGTCACGCGCAAGGAGGATCATCGCATCGTCGATACGGGGCCGTACGGCGTCGTGCGCCATCCGATCTATACCGGCATTCTGCTAGGGGTGTGGGGCACGGCGCTTTTCCTTGGCCGCTGGGAGACATTGCTCGGCGCTTTGTTGATGACGATCGGCTTTTGGCTCAAGGCCAAGCTCGAAGAGAGCTTCCTCGTGGCGGGCTTGGGCGAAGCGGCTTATGCGGATTACAAGCGGCGCGTGCCGATGCTGCTGCCGCTGGCGAAAGGGTGGGGATGAGACTGAGATTTGCCGCCTTGCTCGCATGCGCCGCGCTGATCGCGACGCCCGCGGGCGCCGTCGTCATTCTCGAAGACACGTGGCGCGCGCATGGCGGCTCGCCTGGGCATTGGGACCAGGGCTTTGAAGCGAACGCGGCGCTCGCGGCGCAACCGCAATTCCGCGCCATGGTTTCGCTGAGCCAGGACGAGGGCAAGGAATACGGTGTCGCTTCGGGCGTGTGGATCGGCAATCAAGACGGTCACGCCATGGTCCTCACCGCCGCGCACGTGTTCGATGACGGCTCGACGCCGAAGGGCACGTTGGTGCGCTCGGCCGGCGGGACCGT